>JAFLUP010000029.1 GCA_022508745.1 Oscillospiraceae bacterium
CTGCTGAAGGACAACCACATCGGCGCCGCCGGCAGCATCAAGCGTGCCGTGGAACTGGCGAAGGCCTACGCGCCCTTCGTCCGCAAAATCGAAGTGGAAACGGAAACGCTGGAGATGGTGCGCGAGGCGCTGGAAGCCGGCGCGGACATCATTATGTTAGACAACATGGACGTGGAGACCATGAAGGCCGCCGTCGTCCTCATCGACGGGCGCGCCGAAACCGAGTGCAGCGGCAACGTCACCCGGGAGCGGGTGGCCATGCTGCGGGACATCGGCGTAGACTATATTTCCAGCGGCGCGCTGACCCACTCCGCGCCCATTCTGGACCTTTCGCTGAAGAATCTGCACCCCATCGAGAAATAAATTTCGGATCAATTCACCAACAACGGAGGTTTGCCCATGAGCCGTACCGACCGCAAGGACCGCATTTTGCAGATCCTGCTCCGGGAACACGGAAATTCCGTGCCGGGCGGGGAACTTTCCGAAGCGCTGGGCGTCAGCCGGCAAAGCATCGTGCAGGACATCGCGCTGCTAAAGGCGGCGGGGTACGAGATCCTCTCCACCAGCCGGGGCTACTGCCTCGCCGCCGTCCCTTACGTCCGGCGAGTGGTCAAGCTGTACCACACGGATGCGCAGATCGAGGAAGAACTGAACACCGTGGTGGATCTGGGCGGACGGGTGGCGGACGTGTTCGTCAAGCACAAGGCTTACGGCGAGCTGCACGCCAAATTGCCCATCGGCTCCCGCCGGGACATTCAGACTTATCTGGAAAACATCCGCAGCGGGAAATCCGTCCCCCTCAAGCACCTCACTTCCGATTACCATTACCATACCCTCGAAGCGCCGGACGAGAACGTCATGGACCTCATCGTCGCGGAACTGCAGAAAAAGGGCATGATCGCCAACCTACTGGATTACGAATACGAAGGAGAACACCACAGTCATGTCAATGGAATTCCACAGAAGACTTCCCAGCCCAGATGAAATCAAAAGGGACTATCCCCTTTCCCCTGCCGCCGCGGAGGTCAAAGCCCGGCGCGACCGGGAGATCGCAGAGGTCTTTACCGGCGAAAGCGACCGCTTTCTGCTGATCATCGGCCCCTGCTCGGCGGATTACGAGGAATCCGTCATGGATTATGTAAACCGTCTTGCGAAAGTGCAGGAGCAGGTGAAGGATAAGATCCTGATCATCCCCCGCATTTACACCAACAAGCCCCGCACCACCGGGGACGGCTACAAAGGCATGGTGCACCAGCCGGATCCCAACGGGAAGCCGGATATGCTGGCAGGGCTGCTCGCCATCCGAAACCTCCACGCCCGTGTGGTCACGGAAACCGGGCTCACCAGCGCGGACGAGATGCTCTACCCGGAAAACTACCAATACCTTTCCGATCTTCTCTCTTATGTCGCCATCGGCGCCCGCTCGGTGGAGGACCAGCAGCACCGGCTCACCTCCAGCGGCATCCATGTGCCGGTGGGCATGAAGAATCCCTCCTGCGGGGATCTTTCGGTCATGCTCAATTCCATCATGGCCGCCCAGCACGCCCATACCTTCATCTATCAGGGCTGGGAGGTCAGCACCAGCGGCAACCCGCTTGCCCACGCCGTGCTGCGGGGCAGCATCGACAACGACGGCAAATGCATCCCCAACTACCATTACGAGGATCTGTATAAGCTCTACGAAGCCTACGCGGCGAAGGGGCTGGAGAACATCGCCTGCGTGGTGGATACCAACCACTATAACTCCAACAAGAAATACGCCGAACAGGTCCGCATCGCCAAGGAAGTGCTGCACTCCCGCCGCCATTCCGCGGAGATCCGCCGGATGGTGAAGGGATTGATGATCGAAAGCTATCTGGAAGACGGCAACCAGAAGATCGGGGAGGGCTGCTACGGCAAATCCATCACCGACCCCTGCCTCGGCTGGGAGAAGAGCGAAAAGCTGATCTACGACGTCGCTGACGCGCTGTAGCGCTCGTCGCAACTCACTTCGTTCATTGCGCCGCTTTTGCGGTTCCGTTCGCTCTCGCCGTCGCGCCAAAACGCTTCGCGTGACGCGAAGTGTTTTGACACTCGCGGAACCGATAGGAATTTGCGAGCCGGCGCATGTCCGTCTCGCAAATGAATTTTATTGTAGCTTATGATCGCTATAACCTTTGCACTTTTGCGATGCCGTTAAATGTTTCTAAATATTGATTAAGGAGACAACCGCCATGACCGGATCCATTCCCTACCGCAAGCTGTCCCCGGAGGCCATTCCGCCCTCTTACGGTACCGCCTCCGCCGCAGGCGCCGACCTGCACGTGCTGACCAAGGATCCCATCGAGATCCGTCCCGGAGAGACGGTGCTGCTGCACACCGGCATCGCGCTGGCGCTCCCGGAAGGGTTCGTGGGGCTGGTATTTGCCCGCAGCGGGCTCGCCACCAAGCGTGATCTGGCGCCCGCCAACAAGGTGGGGGTCATCGACAGCGACTACCGGGGGGAACTGATGGTCCCCCTGCACAACCACGGCAAAGAGACCCAGACGCTCCTGCCTGGGGAACGCATCGCCCAGCTGGCGGTCATCCCCTACCTGACGGCGACCTTCACGGAAGTGGAAAGCCTGACGGAGACCGAGCGCGGGGAGGGGGGCTTCGGCTCCACGGGAAGGACGTAAGCGAAAATTTTCCTTCCAAAAGGGTTGACAACCCCGTCGAAATCTGTTATAATCCCCCATGTATCCTTGCCATGCTGTGAAAGTATGGCCAATTGTCCAAAAGGAGGTGTTACGAGATGGAGCAGAAGAAACTGTACGAAACCTTGTTTCTGGTGAACAACACCCTCGGCGAAGAGGCTGTCAAAGGCCTGGTCGCGAAGTTTACGGATCTCATCGCCGCAAATGCGGAGACGGAGAGCGTCAACGAGTGGGGCGTCCGGAGACTGGCGTACCCCATCGAGGATCTGACGGAGGCATATTACGTTCTGGTCCGGTTCCGGTCGGCGCATGATTTCCCGGCTGAACTGAACAGAATCTACAATATCACCGACGGCATTCTTCGTTCGCTCATCCTCGCCTGCGAGGAGTAATTCAACAGAGAAAGGAAGGGATGGAACATGGCATCCTTCAACAAAGTCATTCTGATCGGCAACATGGTTGCGGATCCGGAACTCAAAAAAACCCAGAGCGGTGTTTCCGTCACGTCCTTCCGCATCGCCGTCGGCCGCCGGTTTACCCGGCAGGGCGAACAGCCGCAGGCGGATTTCATCGACATCGTCGCATGGAGACAGCAGGCGGAATTCGTCACACGGTTCTTCACAAAGGGCAAGCCGATCCTGGTCTGCGGTCAGTTACAGACCCGCACCTGGACGGATAACAACGGGCAGAAGCGCTACGCCACCGAAGTCGTCGCCGATGAGGTTTCCTTCGTCGGCAATAAGAGCGACGGAAGCGGCGGAGGCAACTACGGCGGTTACAATGCCCCCGCCCCGGGTCCGTCCGACCCGCAGCCCAACTACAGCTCCGCCCCGGATGCAGGGTTTGAAGACCTCTCCGCGGATGACGAGCTGCCATTCTGATATTTCTACGATAAGGAGGTTCCCACTTTGGATAACCAGCAAAACGAACAGGTCCTGGAGCAGGCTCCCGTTGAGGAAGTCGTCACGGAAGCGGCTGCTCCGGCCGAAGATACCGCTGCTCCCGCTGCTGCTCCCGCAGAAGCAAGAGCCGAGCGCGAGCCCCGCGAAAGCCGTCCGCAGGTGCGCGGCAAGCGCCGCAAGAAGGTCTGCATCTTCTGTGCGGACAAGATCACCGCGATCGATTATAAGGACATTCCCCGTCTGCGGAAGAACCTTTCCGAGCGTGCCAAGATCCTGCCCCGCAGAGTCACCGGCACCTGCGCGATGCATCAGCGTCAGCTGACCCTCGCCATCAAGCGGGCGAGACACGTCGCACTTCTTCCCTATATTTCCGACTAATCATTTCAGGTACCGCCCGCCATCCGGCAGAGCGGTACCGTTTTTTCAGGGGGCGTTATGAAAAAACGCATTGTTTCCATTCTTGCCCGGGAGGGGATCACCCAAGTGGGCTTTTTACCTTTTCGGGATTCCCGTGTGATCAATCCCCATCTGGTCCCGTCGGGAGCGGAGAGCGTGATCCTGCTGCTGGCCCCTTACGATTGCGGGGAGCCCTTCACCGACGGCGTTTCCGCCTATGCCCATATCGACGACTACCATCGGTTCTACGAGGAACTGTACGCCCGCCTGTGTCCGGCGCTGGAGGAAGCCTTCCCCGGCGCGAGCTTTTGGGGGTTTGCCGACCATTCCCCCATCGACGAAAAGGACGCGAGCGCAAAAGCGGGGCTGGGCGTGCTGGGAAGCAACTCCCTGTTGATCAACCCCGTCTACGGCAGCTATGTGTTCATCGGCTCCCTGCTGACCGACCTTTCCATCCCCTGTCAGGCGCAGGAAGTCCGCTATTGCCCCCGCTGCGGGGCGTGCAAAGCCGCCTGTCCCGTGGGCGCGGTGACGGACGACGGGATCCTCGCGGAGCGATGCCTTTCCGCCCTCTCCCAGAAAAAGCGGCTCACAGAGGAAGAAAAGCGCCTGCTCGCCGTAAACGGCGTGGCGTGGGGGTGCGACCGCTGCCAGACCGCCTGCCCCTACAACCAAAAGCGGGCATATACCTCCCTGCCCTTTTTCCTTGCGCACCGCCACGGGAATTACACGGCAGATGAGGTGGAAGCGATGGACGGCGAAACCTTTTCCCGCTATCCCTTCTCTTGGCGGGGCAGAGGGCGGATCGTGGAAAATCTTCGCGGGCTGGAGCAGGCGCACCCGATTCCAGCCCCCGCAAAAGAACGGGACAATATCACAGTCAGAAACCTAACCTCCGAGGAACTGCACCCTCAAATGCTGCAAACCTTTACGCACAAACAAAATATTTCCGCCCAATGGGTAAAAAACAGTGACCGCTGGGTGCTTCAAAAAACATCGCTGCGTCGTGAATGGAGCGATGAAAAAAGGATCTGGGTTCCCCAATATCTGCGGCATCAACTGGATCGAGGCGGAGCTGTTATCGGTGCTTTTTGCGGCAACCGGCTTGTTGGATTCGCCTGTATAGACGGTATTTTGAAAGGCAATCCGGAAAAATACACAAACCTGACCATGCTTTTCGTGGATGATGATTGGAAGCGCAAAGGAATCGGAAAAGCGCTGTTCCGGCAAATCTGTCAGTGTGCCGCGAAGCAAAAAGCCGATAAAATTTTCATCTCGGCTGTCCCGTCTTACGAGACTGTGTCTTTCTATTTTGCCATGGGGTGTTCGGATGCCAAAGTAAAAATCGATAATTTTATCGATACCGAAGAAGACCGATATTTAGAATATCCATTAAAAGAAAAAGATAGTATCCTATTTACATGATATACCCGATCCATTAGACCGTCGGAACAAGAATTTCGAGGAAAAATTTCAAACAATATCCCTTGACTTCTGGTATTTCTATGCTATAATAGTATACAGGAAAAATTGGCAATCAGAAAGGAGAAGCACATGAAACTATCGTTTCGTTGGTACGGTCCCACGGACAGTATCCCGCTCTCCTATATTTCGCAGATCCCAACCATGCACGGGGTGGTCTCGGCGGTGTATGACGTCCCTCCGGGGAATGTCTGGAGCCGGGAAAGCATCGCTTCCCTCAAAGAGCAGGCAAACGCCCACGGACTGGCGTTCGAATGTGTGGAAAGCGTTCCGGTGCATGAGGACATCAAGCTGGGCAAGCCCACGCGGGAACAATATCTCGAAGCCTACTGCGAAAATATTCGCCGCCTCGGGGAAGCGGGCGTCAAATGCGTCTGCTATAACTTCATGCCGGTGTTTGACTGGCTGCGCAGCGACCTGAAGCATCCCGCGCCCGACGGCTCCAATTCCCTCATCTACCGCGACGAACAAGTCCTCGCCATGGATCCCCGCTCCGGCAACCTTTCGCTGCCGGGATGGGACGAAAGCTATACCAAGGACGGGCTGAACCGTCTGCTGGACGAGTACGCGGGCATGACAGAAGAGGATCTGTTCGCCAACCTCAAGGTCTTTCTGGATGCGGTCATCCCGGTTTGCGAGGAAGCGGACGTTCGCCTCGCCATCCACCCGGACGACCCGCCGTGGGGCATCTTCGGGCTGCCCCGCATCATCACCTGTGAAGAAAATCTTGACCGCCTGCTGAAGCTCAACCCCTCTGTTTACAACGGGTTGACCCTCTGCACCGGTTCTCTGGGCGCTTCCCGCCACAACGACGTGGTACGCCTAACGGAAAAATACGTCTCCCAAGGGCGCATCCACTTCGTCCATGCCCGCAACGTCCGTCTGACGGGCGAACGGGATTTCGGAGAAACGGCGCACCCCACCTGCTGCGGCTCGCTCGACCTGCTGGGCGTGATGAAAGCGCTTGCAAAGGCAGATTTTGACGGCTATCTCCGCCCCGATCACGGGCGGATGATCTGGGGAGAAACCGGCAAGCCCGGCTACGGACTGTATGACCGCGCACTGGGCGCCACCTACCTTTCCGGCTTATGGGAAGCCCTCACAGGGAAATCCCCCGAACGTTTCACGAACACATGAGCGAACCCTTCCGCAAAAAAAAGCAGTATGGGCAGAATTTCCTGACCAACGCCGCCATTCCGGCGCGTATCGTCCGGGAAAGCGGCATCGACAGCTCCTGCGGTATTTTGGAGATCGGTCCGGGCTTGGGTGCGTTGACCACACAGCTTGCCCCCGTTGCCGCGAAGGTGGTGGCAGTGGAGATCGACAGCGAGGTCATCCCGCCGCTGCTGGAACGGCTGAAGCCGTTCTCTAACGTGACGGTCATCGAGCAGGATATCCTGCAAACCGACCTGCACGCCCTGCTGGAGGAACACTTCCCCGGCATGGAGGTCTGCGTCTGCGCCAATCTGCCTTACTATATCACCACGCCCATCCTCATGAAGCTGTTAGAGGGCAAATACGGCTTCCGCAGCATCACCGTCATGGTACAGAAGGAAGTGGCGGAGCGGCTGTGCGCCAAAAGCGGCAGTGACGGCTACGGTGCCATCACCGCGTCGGTGAGCTACTACGCCTCGGTGCGCCGGCTGTTCTCGGTGCCCGCCGGATGCTTTTCCCCGAAACCGAAGGTGGACAGCGCTGTGATCCGGCTGGACCTGTACCAACAGCCGCCGGTACATGTAGAAAGCGAAGAACTGCTGTTTGAAGTCATCAAAGCTGCATTTTTACAGCGCCGCAAGACCCTTTGCAACGCGCTGACCGCCTATTTCCCGTTTTTAACCAAGGAAGCCTGCGCACGCATCCTGCAAGACTGCGGTCTGCGGGCAGACATCCGGGGGGAGATGCTCTCGCTGGAGCAATTCGCTTCCCTTACCAATTCCCTGCAAAAAGAAAAAGAAAGATAGATTGTATTCCAA
This sequence comes from Oscillospiraceae bacterium, assembly GCA_022508745.1. Taxonomy (GTDB): domain Bacteria; phylum Bacillota; class Clostridia; order Oscillospirales; family CAG-382; genus Coliplasma. The sequence continues at coordinate 7,429 of JAFLUP010000029.1, forward strand.
TAGGAGGAACATCATGAAAAACAATCTCGGCATCAACAATGCCAAAGTCAACGCCTGGCTCGACGAGATGATCGAGCTGGTCAACCCGGATAAGGTTGTCCTCATCGACGGCAGCGAAGAGCAGGCGGAAGCGCTGCGCGCAGAAGCTTGCGCCAGCGGCGAACTGTTCAAGCTCAACCAGGAGAAGCTCCCCGGCTGCTACCTGCACCGCACCGCCGTCAACGACGTGGCGCGCGTGGAGGACCGCACCTTCATCTGCTCCCGCAAGAAGGAAGACGCCGGCAACACCAACAACTGGATGGATCCGCAGGAGTGCTATGCGAAGCTGACCAAGCTGTATAAGAACTCCTACGTGGGCCGCACCATGTATGTCATCCCCTACTCCATGTCCGTTGTCGGTTCCGACTTCGCAAAGAACGGCATCGAGCTGACCGACTCCATCTACGTCGTGCTGAACATGATCATCATGACCCGTGTCGGCACCAAAGTTCTGGAAGCCATGGGCACCGACGGCGACTTCATCAAGGGTCTGCACGCCCGCGCCAACATGGACGCGCAGGAGCGTTATATCTGCCACTTCCCGGAGGATAACACCATCTGGTCCATCAACTCCGGCTACGGCGGAAACGTGCTGCTGGGCAAGAAGTGCTTCGCGCTCCGTATCGCTTCCTACCTCGGCAAGAACGAGGGCTGGATGGCAGAGCATATGCTCATCCTCGGCATCGAGAACCCCGAAGGCGAGATCAAGTATATCTCCGCCGCGTTCCCCTCTGCCTGCGGCAAGACCAACCTCGCCATGCTCATCCCGCCGGAAACCTACCGCAACAAGGGCTACAAGGTCTGGTGCGTGGGCGACGATATCGCTTGGATCCGCAAGGGTCCGGACGGCAGACTGTGGGCTTGCAACCCGGAGAACGGCTTCTTCGGCGTGGCCCCCGGCACCAACGTCAACTCCAACCCGAACGCCCTCGCTTCTACCATGAAGGGCACCATCTTCACCAACGTGGCGCACAATCTGGACGACGACACCGTGTGGTGGGAAGGTCTGGACAAGAATCCCCCGAAGAACGCCCTCAACTGGAGAGGCGAGCAGTGGGATTACACCAAGTACGACAAGAACAACAAGGTGCAGACCGCAGGCGCGCATCCGAACTCCCGTTTCACCGCGCCCGCAAAGAACTGCCCCTGCATCTCCAAGGAGTTCGATAACCCCGCCGGCGTTCCGCTGAGCGCCATCATCTTCGGCGGCCGCCGCGCAAAGACCGCTCCGCTGGTGTACCAGTCCTTCAACTGGACCCACGGCACCTTCGTCGGCTCCATCATGGCTTCCGAGACCACCGCAGCAGCGGCCGGCGCAGTGGGCGTCGTCCGTCGTGACCCGATGGCGATGATTCCCTTCTGCGGCTACGCCATGGGCGACTACTTCCAGCACTGGCTGGATATGGAAAACATCGCGGACGTGGTTCCGAAGATCTTCCATGTCAACTGGTTCCGTCTCGACAAGGACGGCAACTTCATGTGGCCGGGCTTCGGCGACAACTTCCGCGTGCTGGAGTGGATCCTCAAGCGCTGCGAAGGCACCGTCGACGCAGTGGAAACTCCCATCGGCTATATCCCGAAGGCGGAGGACATCAACCTCGAAGGTCTGGATTACGAGATCAGCGAAGGCCACAAGTTCGGTCTGGATGACCTCAAGAGCATCCTGACTGTCGATAAGGACGCGTGGCTGGAAGACTTTGCCAACATCAAGGAGTTCTACGCCACCAAGATCGGCGACAAGCTGCCCGCAGCGCTGCAGAAGGAATACGACGACCAGCTCGCCCGTATCCAGAGCCTGTAAGCCGCCACAAAAATCGGTTTTTACGGAAACGGCAGAGCGTTTACGCCCTGCCGTTTCCTTTTTGGGGAGTGGGAATATGAACATCAGACATACGGAAATAGCCGATCTCCCAACCGTCATGGGCATCTACGCCTACGCTCGGGAACAAATGAAGGCAAACGGCAACCCGCACCAATGGGGAGACACGAATCCGCCCGAAGCCACCATCATAACTGACATCCAAAACAGAAACAGCTATGTGCTGGAGCAAAACGGGACGATCTGCGGGGTGTTCACCTTCCTCATCGGGGAAGATCCCACCTACCGCACCATCGACGGGCAATGGAAGCAGAATGGCGTCTACGGCACCATCCACCGCATCGCAAGCGGCGGAAGGGGAAACGGCGTGTTTCGGCACTGCCTGCAATTCTGCGAAGCGATAATCCCCAACATCCGTATTGATACCCACCGCGACAACCGCATCATGCGGCATCTCATTGAAAAGCACGGTTTTGAAAAATGCGGGATCATCCACCTCGCGGACGGAAGCCCGCGAATCGCATACCAGAAAGTCTTGAAAGGCGGAACCTCCACATGAACATCCGAAAAGACGCGGAAGAACTTCTCCGGGCAAGTCTGCAAGCGGCCATGGAACTGCCCCGCACATGCGTAACGGAATCGCTGGGAATCCTCCCCCAAACGGAGGGAAAACTCCTGTTGGTCGCAGTGGGGAAGGCCGCATGGGAGATGGCGCAGGCGGCGTATGAAGTGTTCGGTGACCGCATCGACGGCGGCATCGTCATCACCAAGCACGGGCACAGCCGCGGTCCGATCGGACCGCTTACCATCCGGGAAGCCGGGCATCCGGTTCCGGACGAACACACCTACGCCGCCACGCGGGAAGCCCTCGCCCTGACGGAGGGGCTGACGGAGCAGGATACGGTGCTGTTCTGCCTGTCCGGCGGCGGCTCCGCGCTGTTTGAGCAGCCGTTGCTGCCGGAGGAGGAGCTTGCAGACGTCACCCGTCAGCTTCTCGCCTGCGGCGCGGACATTGTGGAGATCAACACCCTGCGCAAGCGCTTTTCCGCCGTCAAGGGCGGGAGATTCGCTTCCCATTGCGCCCCGGCGAAGGTGTTTGGCGTGCTGCTTTCCGACGTGTTGGGAGATCGCGCGGACATGATTGCCTCCGGTCCCGCCTGCCCCGACGCTTCCACTTGCGAGCAAGCGCTGGCCATCGCGGAGAAGTACCGCCTGTCCCTCTCCCCGGAAGCGCATGCCTTGCTGCGGGAGGAAACGCCGAAGGAACTCCCCCACGCAGAAACCCGCGTTGCAGGCTCCGTCCGGCAGTTGTGCGAATCAGCTATGGAAGCCTGCCGTGCGCTGGGATATGAACCCCACCTGCTCACCGACCGGCTCTGCTGCGAAGCGAGGGAAGCGGGCAGCTTTTTTGCCTCTATTGCAAAGACCCATAGCGGAAATAGGCGCAAACTGGCCTTCCTCGCCGGCGGGGAGACGGTGGTCCATCTGACCGGCAAGGGACTGGGCGGGCGGAATCAGGAACTTGCCCTCGCCGCAGCCATGGGCATGGACGGTCTGCCGCCGGAAAACGCCCTGCTGTTCTCCCTCGGTTCAGACGGCACCGACGGTCCCACCGACGCGGCGGGCGGTATCGTGGACGGTTCCACCGCTTCCCGGATGCGTGCGAGCGGCGTCTCCCCTGCCGACGCGCTGGCAAACAATGACGCTTACCACGCCCTGCGCGCCGCCGACGCCCTGCTCCTCACCGGTCCCACCGGCACCAACGTCAACGATCTGACGGTACTGCTGGTGGAGTAAAAAAAGCAAAAATCCCTGTTTTCAAAGGGCAACCGCCCCCGAAAACAGGGATTTTTCTGTTAAATGACCGATTTGTATTTTTACGCTATTACCATGCCTTTTTCATTATGATCGATGCATGATAAACCGAAAATCATTTTACTGCTGTTCTGTCCTTATTCTTTCAAGCGACCTTTCTATTGACTGCTCAAACTCGCGTTCTATTCCATAATATTGAACAAGTTGAACGAGTGCATTCATAGCCTGCTTTATCTCATCGGCCATATGCTCTCGTGATGGATCCCCATGTTTTTGAGCCTTTATTCCACTGCGTTCAAAATGATTTACCTCACTTGCAACTTCGCCGCATTCCTCAAGTATCCGTGTAACTATCTGAAAAGGCTCGTTACCATTGGGAAATCTGGCGGTGTGCCCTTTAGCCATACGGTACAATCTCTCCATAATTATCACCTTTCTAAAATGCTTTTATATTTGAGGCGGGATTGAATGAAATTCCGATTTACGCATCCAGCACTTCATCAAAGTTCCATCAAGATCTCTCTATTCAGCGCAAGGAATTCCTTCTGCTCCTCCGGCTTCAGGGGTCGTGCGAGCAGCACGGCGGAAAGATAGATATGCTTTGCGATCCGCAATGCTTTTTCGTCGTCGGCCGTCAACGTCGCCAGCTTCTTCACCAGCGGGTTCGCCAGATTGACGGTCAGACCTTCCTCCACCGGGAAGGAGAAGTCCTCCCGCCCGTTCTGGATGCTGTACATCCGCATCATCTCCGCCATGCGGCGGCTTTCCTCGCTGACGGAGACCAGCGCCGGCGCGTCCTCCTCCCCGAGGGAGACGAAGGTCACGGGCTTCGCGCCGTCCTCATCCTTCTTCGGCAGTTCCTTCCCCGTCGCCTTGCAGAACAGAGCTTCCAACGCTTCGGTTTCCGTTTCCTGTTCTCCGTCCTTCACCGCTTCCAGATCGGAGTCGATGCGGCGGAACTTGATCTTTTCGTTCTTGCTTTCCCGGAACTGGGCGTAGTTGGTGTCCATGAGGGTGTCGAACAGCAGCACGGGGACGTTCTTCTGCTCAAACAGGGAGAGGTAGTAGCTCTGCGCTTTCGGGTCGGTGGTGTAATAAACCGTACCCTCCTCCTTGCCCTCCAAATATTCGTCCAGCGTGCACCAGCCGCCGGTGGCTTTCTCAAACAACACCACACCCTCGGTCTTTTCCGCAAATTTCGCGTCGCGGATACAGCCGTACTCGATGTAGGGCTTGATCCCTTCCCAGTTCTTCTCGTATTCCTCCCGGTTCTGGTTGAACAACTGATTCAGCCGGTCGGACACCTTCTTGACGATATGGGACGCCACCTTGCGCACATACGCGTCGTTCTGCAGGTAGCTGCGGGAGACGTTCAACGGCAGCTCCGGGCAGTCCAGCACGCCTTTGAGGTTGACGAGAAACTCCGGGCAGACCTCCTTGATGTTGTCCGCCACGAACACGGAGTTGTAGAACAGCCGGATCTCGCTCTCCTGCGCGTCGAAGGCGTTCTTGCGCTGGGGGAAGTACAGGATCCCCTTGAAGTTGAGCGGGTAGTCCGCGTTGATATGCACCCAGAACAGCGGATCGGCGTAATCGTGGAACTGCTTCTTGTAAAACTCCTTGTATTCCTCGTCCGTACAATCGGAAGCGGAGCGCTGCCAGAGCGGCACCGTCTCGTTGATCTGCTCCTCCTTTTCCCCGTCATGCAGGTAAATCGGCACCGGCATGAAGGAGCAATAGCGCTCCAGAATGGTTTTCAGCGTTTGGGCGTTGCAATAGGCTCCCTCGTCCTCCATGAGGTACATGGTGATCTCGGTGCCACGGGTTTCCCGGTTGCCCTCGGACATCTCGTAGTTGCCCGCTTCGTCACATTCCCAGCATACGGCGGGCGCATCCTGATAGGACTTGGTCTGCATGACCACCCGATCCGCCACCATGAACATGGAATAGAAGCCCAGACCAAAATGCCCGATGATGCCGCTGCCGCCTTCCCCCTCGTATTTGGAGATAAAGTCCACAGCGCCCGACAAGGCGATGTTGTTGATATAGGTCTCCACCTCGTCCCGGGTCATGCCGATACCGTTGTCCGTCACCGTCAGGGTGCGCGCCTCCGCGTCCGTGCGGATGTCGATGCGGTACTCCGCATCCCCTTCCGCCGCTTCGCCCAGAGAGACCAGCCGCTTGTGTTTGGTCACTGCGTCGCAGGCGTTGGAAAGCACCTCCCGCAGGTAAATATCCTTTTCGGAATACAGCCATTTTTTAATGATGGGAAACAAATGCTCGGTATCCACCGAAAGCGCACCGTTTGCCATGAAAATCACATCCTTTGCTTTTGATACTGCTCCTATTATAGAAGGAATTTGTGAACAATTTGATTTTATTTTGTTTGCAAAATGTTAAAATTGGCACTCAAACGAATTGAGTGCCAATTTTGTGTGTGCCTTTGTATTATTCAACGTCGCCGAAGGAGCAATCAATCTCCCCGTCGAAGGTTTCTTCCTCGCCGTCAAAGTCCTCCTCCGAACCGTAGAAGTCGTCGTCGATGGCGTCGGAGCGGATCTGCGCCTGCCGCTCGGTGAGCAGCAGCCACGCGCCGCCCAGCCCGCTGACGGCGGAAAGCACGCCGAGGGTGCGGGAAAGGCTCTTGGAACGGTTCCAATAGACAACGAAGAGGATCATGAACAGCACCGCCTGCGCAAACAGGCAAAGCCCGACGATCACCTTTGGTTTTTTCATCGAAACACCCTTCCTTTCTGTGTTTGGGAGTTATGATTCGGTTCCCTTGCAGGAGAGCTTGAGAAATTCGTTGATGAAATCGTCGATCTCCCCATCCATCACCGCCTGGATGTTGCCGGTCTCGCAGTTTGTGCGGTTATCCTTGACCAGCGTGTAGGGCATAAAGACGTAAGAACGGATCTGGCTGCCCCATTCGATGTTCATCTTGTTGCCGGTGATGTCCTCGATGCGCTCCAGATGCTCCCGCTCCTTGATCTCCAGCAGCTTGCTTTTCAGCATGCGCATGGCGGTCTCCTTGTTCTGCACCTGGCTGCGTTCCGTCTGACAACCCACCACGATACCCGTGGGAATATGGGTGATGCGGATGGCGGAGTCGGTCTTATTGATGTGCTGTCCGCCCGCGCCGCTGGAACGGTGGGCGACCACTTGGATATCCTCGTCGCGAATCTCGATATCGTCCCCTTGATCGGTGAACTCCGGCAGCACCTCCACGGATGCGAAGGAGGTATGCCGCCGCCCGCTGGAATCGAAGGGCGAGACCCGCACCAGCCGGTGCACGCCGGATTCGCTCTTGAGGTAGCCGTAGGCGTTGGTCCCCTCCACCAGGAAGGAAACGCTCTTGATGCCCGCCTCGTCGCCGTCCAGATAGTCCAGCACCTTCACGCGGAACTTCTTGCGCTCCGCATAGCGGGTGTACATCCGGTAGAGCATCTGCGCCCAATCCTGCGCCTCGGTGCCGCCCGCGCCGGGGTGGATGCTCAAAATAGCGTTGTTGCCGTCGTATTCCCCGCTGAGCATGATCTCGATGCGCTGGGCTTCGTATTCCTTGCGCACCCCGTCCAGCTCGGAAAGCACTTCCTCCACCATGGATTCATCGTCTTCTTCGATGGTCATGTCGATCAGCACGGACACGTCGTCGAAAGCGCCGCGGAGATGCTTGTAATTTTCCAGCAGAGATTTTTTGACCTTCAGGGTTTTCAGCACCTGCTGGGACTCCTTCGGATCGTCCCAGAAACCGGCTTCCCCGGTTTTGGCTTCCAGCGCCTGCACTTCCCCGGTCAGGGTATCGTATTTGATGGAAGCCTTGAGATCCTCGATCCCCGCTTCCAGTTCGCGAAGCGACAGCTTCGCCTGTTCCAGCTGTATGAGCACGGTTTTTTCCTCAAATCTTTTTTGATACTTCTATTATAGTGGATTTGCCATATTTTGTCAAGAGAGTATTTGCCCCCGCGGTAGGGTTTTATGCGCGCCGATTCTGTATGCGGCGTTTACTATGCAGAAACAGGCGATACACCTCCTGCAGCAGCTCCGTGAGCAAGTCGAGCAAGAGAAACACCGCGATTATAAAATAAGCGTATAAAGTGAAATTGTTGAGCTGATTCAAAATCGAAGACGCCCGTACGTCGGCCGGAATGAACTGGAACACGATCACGTGCAAAATCACAAAACAATGCCATATAAGGAGAACAATTCCCCGAAAGGGCCAGCGCCCTTCCACACGCCGCCGAACAGAAAAGTATAACAGGGACTGCACACCGATATATAAGCAGAAAAAATAATCAAAGGAAATATCGAGAACCAAAAAATCGTCGAAAATCTCCCGGGAAACAATATAAAATACCGAGGAAGTGTAGAAAAGCAAAAGGTAGAAAAGTGCCGAGAAAACCGCTTTCTTACCGGAACTTGCGCAGCAAATCCATGCCGGTCGGGGAACGTTTCGCAATTTGCGCGTGAGCAATCGAAGCGCTTCCCCCAGCAGATCCAACAGGAGGATCCCGATATGCACGCCTTCCAAAAAACAAAAGTATGAGAACAACGGCTCGCTGGCTCCCCCATCGGTAACGACCCACGCGACGCAGAACAGAAGCGCGGACGAGAGAACCAGCGCTCCCCGTAAGGTCCAGCGCTTTTCCATGCGGTTTTTCACAAAGAAATACAGCGGCAGCATAATAGCGAAAAGAACGAACACCGCAACAGCATCAATAAAATTCCAACTGATAAGGCACCGTCTCAATCCCCAGCAGCCCACATAAAAGACAAACGTATATCCGGTTGCCGCGCAAATGGATTTGATGTGCTGTTTCACCATAGCCCCTCCTTTTCTCTACGAATCCCTACGAAAAACCCCCGGAGGACGAAATTGACCACCGGGGAACTTTTCCACCGCTTCTGTAAGCCGGGTTCTGTCGTGAACAATCATCTATCTTGGACGTACGTCGCCGCACGTCTCTTTGCCACCCGTGAAGCTGCCGAGCAAGCTAAAACGCTTCTGTGGGTGTTGCTCCGGATAGGGTTTACATGGCCGCGCCGTCTCCGACGCGCCGGTGGGCTCTTACCCCGCCTTTCCACCCTTACCGCGAGAAAGTCTCCTTACTTGCGGCGGTATCTCTCTGTTGCACTGGCCCTGAAGTCACCTTCGGCAGACGTTATCTGTTATCCTGCTCTGTGGAGCCCGGACTTTCCTCACCGCACGCCTTTCGACGCGCTAGCGCGATTGTTCAAAGCGGTAGTTTATTCTACCACGAAAATTTTCTTTTGTCAACCTATTGATTATTTGTACCTTACAGGATATAATGATAATTGGGTATATATGGATATTTAGGAGGCTTACATATGCTGAAAGAATATGCCGAATCCTTCCGGGAAAAGACCGTCTCGTTCATCGGGCTGGGGGTAAGCAACCTGCCCATTGCGGAACTGCTCGCGTCTGCCGGCGTGCGCTGTACGGTACGCGCCAACAAAGCGCCGGAGGATCAGGCTTCCCTTGCCTTGCTACAAGAGCACGGCGTTTCCTTCCATTTCGGGGAGGGCTACCTTGCCGACCTCGACGAGGACGTGCTGTTCCTCGCCCCGGCCGTCCGTCCGGATCTGCCGGAACTGTGCGCTGCCGCTGAAAGAGGCGCCGTCCTCACCAGCGAAATGCAGGAATTCTTCCGCCTCTGCCCCTGCAAGCGCATCGGCGTGACCGGGAGCGACGGAAAAACCACCACCACCACGTTGGTGGCGAAGTTATTGGAAGCGGCGGGACATCGCGTCCATCTGGGGGGCAACATCGGGAAGAATCTACTCGCCCAACTGGACGATATCCGTCCCGAGGACTACGCGGTGGTGGAGCTTTCCTCCTTCCAGTTGTTCAAGATGACCCTTTCGCCGGAGATCGCCCTCATCACCAACCTTGCGCCGAATCACCTCGATTGGCACAAGGATATGGAGGAATACGCCGACGCGAAGGCGAACATCTTCGCCCACCAAGGGGAGGATGGACTGCTGATCCTCAACCGGGATGACCCGTACGCCGAACGGTACGCCGCACAGGCGAAAGGTTCGATCCGCTGGATCTCCGGGCAGGAAAAACTCCCGGACGGCGTATGGTTCGACGACGAGGGCATCCACCGCGGCGACGAACTGCTCCTGCGGGAGAAAGACATCCTGCTGGTGGGCAGGCACAACCGCTACAACTACGCCCAAGCGCTGGCGGCGCTGGGGAATCTGGTGCCCGTCGAAGCCGCCCGCAAGGCGACCAGCGCCGTCGCCCGTACCTTCGGGGGCGTGGAACACCGCATCGAGTTCCTGCGGGAAAAAGGCGGGGTGAAATTCTACAATTCCTCCATCGATTCCAGCCCCTCCCGTACCGCCGCGTGCCTGAACAGCTTTGCCCAAAAGGTCATCGTCATCTGCGGCGGGTACGATAAGAAAATCCCGCTGGAACTGCTGGGACCGCTCTTTCTGGAGAAGGCCAAAGCCGCCGTTCTCTGCGGCGCGACGGCGGAAAAGATCGAAAAAGTCCTGCAAAGCGTGGGATACAAAAACTACGTGCGGGAAACAGATTTTGAGAAAGCCGTCCATACCGCGGTGCAGATGGCAGAACCAGGGGACTGTGTGGTCCTCTCCCCCGCCGCCGCCAGCTTTGATCTGTTCAAGAATTTTGCCGAGCGCGGCGAAACCTTCCGCCGCCTGATCATGAATCTATAAATCTCTCGAAAGGAATTAAGCCATGGATCGAATTTACGAGATCGCGAAAGCGCTGGTGGCGCTGCCGGGGGTTTCCGGCGACGAACAGCGCGCGCTGCCGGAGCTGCAAACGCTGTTGGGCGGCTGGTTTGACGAAACAGGTCGCACGCCGGTTTCCTCCTTTTACGGCATCCGGCGCAGCAAACAGCCGAACGCACCCACCGTCCTGCTGGACGCTCATCTGGATACCGTGGGCTTTGTGGTGACACGCATCTGCGACGGCGGCTTCCTGAAGGTCGCCCCCATCGGACGCGTGGCGGAAAAGAACCTCTCCGCTTCGGAGGTGTGGATCTACGGGGAACAAACGATCCCCGGCGTGTTCGCCTCCAAGCCTCCGCACTTGCAGGCGCCGGGAGAAAGCGAGAAGAAGCTCTCCCTCTCTGACCTCTCCATCGACACCGGGTTCTCCAAAGAAAAGCTGGAGGAGCTGGTCAAGGTCGGCACCTACGTGGGCTTCAAGGCGGAGCCGGAGCTGCTGAATGAGCGGATCGCCGTCAGCCCCTCCTTCGACGACCGCCTCTGTGCCGCCGCACACCTACGGGCGCTGGAACTGCTGGGGGATGAGGACGTAGGCGTGAACATCGCCTTCCAGTTCTCCGCCCGGGAGGAACAGGGCTACAAGGGCGCTATGACCACCGCGTATCGCATCGACCCGGATATTGCCATCGTCATGGACGTGGGGCACGCTTATGTGCCGGGAGCGCCGGAGCGCCGCAAAACCGCCATCGCCGGGAAGGGCTGTTTGCTCTCCTACTCCCCCCAGACCTCCCGCCGTCTGACGGTGTGGACGGAAGCGCTTGCCAAGCGGGAGAACATCCCCGTCCAGCCCATCGCGGAGCCGGGGCGCACCGGCACCAACTCCAACGCGGTACAGACCACCCGCAACGGCATCCCCGTCTGCCTGCTCTCCATACCGCTGAAAAATATGCATACCGCCAATGAGGTGGCGGACCTGCGGGACGCCCGCGCCGCTGCCGATCTGGTGGCCGCGATCCTGCGCAACATCGCCAAAGAACAGGAGGGACTTTTCCGCCATGGAAACAGCAGCGTTTTTTAACAGACTCAAAGACTACTGCGCCATCCCCGGCCCCTCCGGCATGGAGGACGCGGTGCGGGAACAAATCATCGCGGATATTTCCGCCTCCGGCGCGGAATATGAAGTGGACAATCTGGGCAACCTGATCGTCTTCAAACGGGGGCGGAACCGCCGTCCGTACAAACTGCTCCTCGCCGCCCACATGGATGAAGTGGGCTTCATGATCAGTGCCGTCACCGACGAAGGACTGCTCTGCTTCGACGCCGTGGGCGGCATCGACCGCCGCGTGGTCAGCGGGCGCAGGGTGCGCTTCTGTAAGGACGGACGCACCGGCATCGTGGCCTCCAAATCCATCCATATCCAGACGCCGGAGGAATTCGGCAAGTGCGAACCCATTCCCGATATGCGCATCGACATCGGCTGCGCCGACCGCGCAGAAGCGGAAGCGCTGGTCTCCATCGGGGATTGCGCGGTGTTCCCGCCCAACTATGAAGAATTCGGGGAGGGGCTGATCAAGTCCAAAGCCATCGACGACCGCTTCGGCTGTGCGGTGCTGGTAGAACTGATCAACTCCGATCTGGAATACGACACCTACTTTTCCTTCAACACCTGCGAAGAGATCGGCTGCGACGGGGCGACGGAGGTCTGCCACCGCATCCGTCCGGACGTGGCGATCATTCTGGAAGCCACCACCGCCGGGGACACCTGCGACGCGCCGGAGGGCAGACGCGCCTGCGAGCTGCGGAAGGGCGCGGTGCTTTCCCACATGGACGGCGGCACCATCTACGACAAGGACCTGCTTTCCCTCGCCCTGCATATCGGGGAGGAAGCACACATCCCCTGCCAGCTCAAGAACATCGTCGCCGGGGGCAACGAAGCCCGTTCCTTCCAAACCGGCGCTTCCGGCGCCCGCGTACTCGCCATCTCCGCCCCCACCCGTTATATTCATTCCGCCTGCTGCGTCGCCGCCAAGGAGGACCTCCTTGCCGTAGAGCGGCTCACCCGGGCGATCCTCGAAAGGAGCATCCCGTTATGCTGAATCTGATGAAACAATTCACCTCCGCCTTTTCCGTCACCGGCTGGGAAAGACCCCTCGCTGGGCTGATCCAACAGACCCTTGCGCCCGTCGCAGACGAGAGCTTCATCGACCCGCTGGGCAACCTGCTGGTGCTCCGCAAGGGCAAAGATTCCTCCCGCAAGCTGATGATTGCTTCCCACATGGATGAGATCGGCTTCGTGGTCACCTCCGTGGACGAGAGTGGCTTCATCCACGTCTCCAACGTGGGGGGCATCCACGCCGTGGCTTCTTCCTTCCATCGGGTGCGCTTCCGCAACGGTGTCATCGGCGTCATCGTCCCGGAAAGCGGGGTGAAAGCTGCCGATCTGAACGCCAACAAACTGGTGGTGGATATCGGCGCTTCCGACCGCAAGTCCGCAGAGAAGCGGGGCATCCGTGTGGGCGAGCTGTGCGCCGTCATGCCCATGCTGCAGCGGCTTTCCGGCTCCCGTTACGCGGCAAAAGCCTTTGACGACCGCATCGGCTGCGTGGTCTCCGCTTATGCGGCGCTGCACGCCGATACGCCGGCATATGACACCTGGTTCGTCTTTACCGTACAGGAGGAAGTGGGATGCCGCGGCGCCAAGCCCGCCGCGTTCCGCATTTCTCCCGATTACGCGCTGGCGCTGGACGTGACCACCGCGGACGAGTGCGGCGGCAAAGCGCCCGTCACCCGTCTGGGGGACGGCGCCGCCATCAAGATCAAGGATTCCTCCGTCCTCTGCGCCCCGGAGATCGTGGACCGGCTCACGGAACTGGCGAAAGCCCGCAAGGTGAAGTATCAGTATGAGGTGCTCACCGCCGGCGGAACGGACACCTCCTCCATGCAGATGGCGGGCATCGGCTGTATCGCGGGGTGCATCTCCATCCCCACCCGCTACATCCACTCCCCCGTGGAGACGCTGGATATGAAGGATCTGAAAGCCTGCGCGGACCTGCTGACCGCTTTTGTAGAAGAAGGCATATCTGAAACATAAATGTTTCAGATCGCGTTTTTTGCCTTGTCGGTCACCGACCGACATTTTGAAGAAGTACACTTCTTCAAAAATGGCAAAAAACGATCCCAACGTTTCAATAATAAAAGAAGGACTTCTGATTATTATGAATGTTTCCTTTTCCGACGAGCTGCTCAAACGGGCGGCGCAGTGCGAAGACCTGCTTTCCGACACCTTCCGCCGTCTGGAGGAGACCGCCTTCCGCAACACCCAAAAGGTGATGAAGGCGTTTTCCGACAACCGCCTTTCCGACCGGCACTTCAACGGCACGGTGGGCTACGGCTACAACGACGACGGACGGGACCTGTGCGATAAGCTGTTCGCAGACAGCTTCGGGGCGGAAGCGGGATTTGCCCGCGCAGGCATCATCTCCGGCACCCACGCCCTGACCATCGCCCTGCAGGGATTGCTCCGCCCCGGCGACACGCTGCTGTCCGTCACCGGCAAGCCCTACGACACGCTGGAGGGCGTCATCGGCATCCAGCCCTGCAAGGGGTCGCTGGCGGAATTCGGCGTTCGCTACGAGCAGATCGACCTGATCGACAGTGCCGCATTGGATCTCCCCGCCATCCGCGCAAGGCTGGAACAAGGCGGGGTGAAAGTGCTGTACGCCCAGCGCTCCAAGGGGTACGATGCCCGGCGGACGCTGACCGTCGCGGAGCTGAACGAGCTTGCCGCGCTGGCGAAACCCTACCCCGGCGTGTTCTTCGTGGTGGACAACTGCTACGGCGAATTCGTGGAAACGGAGGAGCCGAAGGCGGACCTGCTGGTGGGTTCCCTCATCAAGAACCCCGGCGGCGGCATGGCGGAAAGCGGCGGCTATCTGGTAGGCAGCGCGGAAGCGGTGGAGCTCGCCTCCTACCGGCTGACGGTCCCGGGGATCGGTCTGGAGGCCGGCGCCACCCTCGGCACCACCAAAAACCTCATCAAAGGGCTGTTTTACGCGCCGCACACGGTGCTGCAAGCCCTGAAAACCGCTCATTTCGCCGCCGCACTGTTCGAAAACTACGGCTACGCCTGCGCTCCCTCCGCGCTGGAGCCCCGCGCCGACATCATCCAGACGGTGGATTGCGGGGACGCGGACAAGCTGCTGCGCTTTTGTCGGGGAATCCAGGCGGGCTCTCCGGTGGATAGCTTCGTCACGCCGGAGGGCTGGGCGATGCCCGGCTATCACGACGAAGTGGTCATGGCAGCCGGCACCTTTGTGCAGGGGGCTTCCATCGAGCTTTCCGCCGACGGACCCATCCGTCCCCCGTACCGGGTCTTTTTGCAGGGCGGGCTGACCTACGAATCCGGCAAGTACGGTATCCTCTCGGCGCTTTCATACATGGAAAACATGGGGAAATGATACGAAAAACCGTGTATTTGTTCGCATAGACTTCACAAAAAGCCGTTATACTGGAATAGAACTACAACACAAGGAGGGGGATGCCATGCTCCGCCAAAAGCTGGCGCGTATGCTGTACGGGCGAAACGGTCCGGACACCGTTTACAACGTCTGCATCTGGACGGCCTTCGCCATCGCCATCACCAATCTTTTCCTGCGTCTCTGGCCGCTGGAGATCGTATACCTGCTTCTGTTCGGATACGCCATGTTCCGGTTCTTTTCCCGCAATGTTCTTCGCCGCCGGGCGGAAAACGCGGCGTTCCGGCGTTTCTTTGCACTACCGATTCGGGCGATGAGACGGCGGAAGCAGAAAAACAGCGACCGCGCCCACGTCTACAAGCGCTGCCCCGGCTGCAAGAGCCAACTGCGGTTCCCCCGGGAAAAAGGCGAGCATACCGTCCGCTGTCCCCGCTGCAGAAGCACCTTCTCCGTGAAAATATGACGGCGCTCGGGCGTCTCCCGTCCGCTTTTGCAACTTTCTTTCCTCAAGCCATTGACAAACCGACGTTTTTTTGGTAAGATGGAAGTACTATTGACAATTGACCGAACGAGAAAGGATCCCGTAACCGATGAGTGAAGCCATCCACGCTCCCGTCGCCATTGGCGGCGCGGAGTACGCGGGCATGATCCAGTCCGCCGCGAACGCCCTTCACAATCAAAAAGAGCTAATCAACCAGCTCAACGTGTACCCCGTCCCGGATGGGGACACCGGCAGCAATATGAGCATGACCATGCGTCCCGCTTCCGATCTGGCAAACTGGCAGGGTTCTCTCTACGATTGCGCGGAGAAAGCGGCGAGCCTGTTCCTGCGGGCGGCCCGCGGGAACTCCGGCGTCATCCTTTCCCTGTTCTTCCGTGGCTTTGCCAAAGGCTTCCGCGGCGTGGAAGCGGCGGGCGTGCCGGAAGTGCTTGCGGCGTTTTCCGTCGGCGTCAAGGAGGCGTACAAGGCGGTGCAGTACCCCCGGGAGGGCACCATTCTGACCGTCATGCGCAGCTGCGCGGAGGTGGACGGCACCGGTCTCGACCTGCTCACCCTGTTCGACCGTATGTACGAAACGGCGGCGGACACGCTGGAGAAAACCCCGGATATGCTCCCCGTGCTCAAGCAGGCGGGGGTGGTGGACTCCGGCGGAAAGGGATTTTTGGAGATCCTCTCCGGCATGCGGCTGGCCCTGCGGGGACAGCCGGTGGAAGACACCGCGCCGACAGAAACCAACGCCAAAGCGGATTTTTCCGCTTTTGATACCGAAAGCATCCTCAACCCCTACTGCACGGAATGTATCGTCACCAAGAGCGACGCGTACCGTGCCGAAGGCAGTGCGGAAAAGTTCCGCCGCTTCGTTCTGGCAGCGGGCGACTCCGTGGTCTTTGCGGAGGACACGGAGATCATCAAGATCCATGTACACACCCAAGACCCGGGCAGAGTGCTGTCCGAGGCGCTGAAATACGGCTCCCTTTACACCGTCAAGGTGGAAAATATGCGCAACCAGCACACCGAGCTGCTGGAGGAAGCCAAAGAAGAGGCCGTCGCTGCCCCGGAGGAGCCTTACGGCTTTGTGGCGGTCATCATGGGGGACGGGATGCGCACCGCCTTCGAGGACTTCGGCGTGACCGGTTTCGTCAGCGGCGGGCAGACCATGAACCCCTCTACGGAACAACTGGTGGACGCCGTCCTGCGCACACCGGCGAAAACCGTCTACCTCTTTCCCAACAACGCCAACATCTGTCTGGTGGCGGAGCAGGTCTCCAAGCTGGTGAAGGACCGCGACGTGGTGGTGATCCCCTCCATCAGCGTCCCGCAAGGGCTTTCGGCGCTCCTGCAATTCGACCCGGAGCAACCCCCGGAGGTCAATACCCAAAACATGACCGAGGCGCTCGCTTCCGTCAAAACGCTGGACGTCACCTTCGCCGCTCACAGCTCCACCGTCAACGGGGAGCAAGTGGAGGAAGGGCAGATTCTGGGGCTTGTCAACCACAAGGTTCGCTATGTGGCGGATTCCCGTCCGGAATGTATGCAAAAGCTGCTGGCGGAGCTGGAGGACGCGTCCTTCCTGACCGTTTTCTACGGCAGCGACGTGACGGAGGAGGAGGCAAACGAAGCCCTTTCCCTGCTGCAAAGCAGCCTGCCGGACGCCGAGATCGCCATGCTTTCCGGCGGACAGCCGCTGTACTACTACGTGATTTCCGCGGAATAAAACCAAAATCGCCGGTTCGCCCGGCGGTTTTTCCTATCAACCGAACGGAGACGGTATATGGAAAAAAGAATCGTCGATCCGGAGATCGTTCTGGTCCCCTACTACCCCAATGACGAACTGACCCTACAATGGTACCAAGACCCCGAATTGTGCAAACAGGTGGATAACATCGACTTTGTCTACACGCTGGATCGGCTGAAAAGCATGTACGACTATCTCTCCACCCACGGGGACTGCTACTATATCGAATACCAAAACCGGTTGGTGGGCGACGTGACGTTAAAAGGCGACGAGATCAGCATCGTGATCTGCAGGGAGTATCAAAACCGTCACATCGGGAGGTGCTGCATCCGAAACATCGTAGAACTGGCGAAGGAAAAAGGATTGGCGTCCGTCAAAGCGGAGATCTATCCGTTCAACCGGCAAAGCCAAGCCATGTTCCGCTCGATCGGATTTCGGCCATCCGAAGGGAATTGGTACGTGCTTTCGCTGGGCTAAAGCATTTCCTCACGGGCACAGGTTTCCTGTGTCCGTATTTTTCATGTATTTCCTTCCAAATGTCGATTTTTCTGAAAACCCACTTGCTTTTTCCACACCAGAGTGTTATAATGATTTGAAATGCCATCATATTTATACTATATATACCGCGCAGGTGCGCTGTAAGAACCATCAAAAGACGAGGGACAAACAGGTACATGGAACGCTTACCCATTCAACAAACAACGGTCGGGATCGACATCGGCTCCACCACGGCGAAATTGGTCGTGGCGGAGAACGGCGTGGTCCTGTACCGCACATACGAGCGCCACTTCTCGCAGGTCCGGCAAAAGACGGTGGAACTGCTGGAGGGCGCAAAGGAGCTTCTGGAAGGCAAGCACTTTACCGTTGCCGTCGCAGGTTCCGCCGGCATGGGCATGGCGACTTCCGCCTCCCTGCCCTTCGTACAGGAGGTATACGCCACGGCGGAGACCGTGCGGGCGCTGGAGCCGGGCACCAATGCCGTGGTGGAACTGGGCGGTGAGGACGCGAAGATCATCTTCTTCGACGGGGGCTTGGACGAACGCATGAACGGCTCCTGTGCAGGCGGCACCGGCGCGTTTATCGACCAGATGGCCACCTTGCTGGACCTTTCCAACGACGAAATGGACGCCCTCAGCCTGCAAGCCGGGCGCATCTACCCCATCGCCTCCCGCTGCGGTGTGTTCGCCAAGACGGACATCCAGCCGCTCCTCAATCAGGGGGCGCAAAAGGCGGATCTGGCGGCAAGCATTTATCAGGCAGTGGTCAACCAGACCATCGCAGGGCTTGCGCAAGGCAGAAGAATCGCCGGAAAAGTGCTGTTTCTGGGCGGACCGCTGCACTACTGCCGCGGGCTGCGGGAGCGGTTTCGGGAAACGCTGGGGCTGGACGAAGCCCACGCCATCTTCTCGGAGTACGCCCTGTATGCCGTCTCCATGGGCGCCGCCATCTACGCCGCCGGGCAGAAGGAGACCTTCACCTACGAGGAACTTCACCGCCGGCTCAGCGAAGCGGTGCGTACAGGACCTGCGCTGGCGACCGTCCCCCCGCTGTTCGAAAGCGAGGAGGACTACCGCGTATTTTCCGAGCGGCACGCCCGGGCGGACGCGGAGTTTGCCGAGTTGGAAAGCTACCGCGGGGACGCCTATCTGGGCATCGACTGCGGCTCCACCACCACGAAACTGGTGCTGATCTCCGATAAGGACGAGATCCTGTATTCCTACTACGATTCCAACCGGGGCAACCCGGTCTCCATCGTGCGGGAGCAGTTGGAAATCCTCTACAAGCGCCTCCATCCGGAAGCCGTCATCCGCGGCAGCGCCGTCACCGGCTACGGGGAGGAGCTCATCAAGCACGCCTTCCATACGGACGCGGGGCTGGTGGAAACCATGGCCCACTACGCGGCCGCCAAGCACTTCAACCCGAAGGTGGATTTCATTCTGGACATCGGCGGGCAGGATATCAAGTGCTTTAAAGTCCACAACGATTCCATCGACAGCATCATCCTCAACGAGGCTTGCTCCTCCGGCTGCGGGTCGTTTATCGAAACCTTTGCCCGCTCCATGGGATATTCCGTGGAGGAATTCGCCAAGAAGGGGCTGTTCGGCAATTCCCCCGTGGATCTGGGCACCCGCTGTACGGTGTTCATGAACTCCTCCGTCAAGCAGGCGCAGAAGGACGGGGCGTCCGTGGAGGACATCTCCGCCGGGCTTTCCATGAGCGTGGTGCGCAACGCCATTTATAAGGTCATCCGCGCCGCCAATGCGGACGAGCTGGGCAAGGAGATCGTGGTGCAGGGCGGCACCTTCCTCAACGACG
>JAFLUP010000003.1:0-33222 GCA_022508745.1 Oscillospiraceae bacterium
AACATCACATTTCATATTGTAGTACATTTTTCTGTTGTTCAGTTTTCAATGTCCGATCTCGCTACCCCCCTTCTGGGGGACAGCTTAAGCAGTTTACCACACCGCTCCCCGTTTGTCAAGGGGTTTTGGAAAAAATTTTCGACATTTTTTCAGAATTCAGTGCGGTGTTACGTATTCTAACCTATTCTTCCCACATTTGTCAAGACTTTTTCAAAAGTTTCTGCATAACTTTCGTCGAAAAAAGGCGAAGTCGCAAAAAGCGACCCCGCCGGAACGGTTCGGGCGCGCAATCAGCTCCACCCATATTTAATAATGTAGTAAATCACGTAGATCCAGTTGAGCAGTCCGTGCAGGAGCGCCCAGCCGATGGACTGCCACTTGACGTAGGAAATGATCATCGCCAGCGCCGCGCCGACGGTGAGGCCGTCGCTTCCTATTTTAATGGACAACTCCCGGGACGGTCCTTTCTTTGCCTTCTCGCCGTAGATCAATTCCTCGACGGAAACCTCCAGCACCTCCGAAAGCCGTTGCAGCATTTCGATATCCGGCTGCGTCTTTCCGCGTTCCCAATTAGAGACCGCCTGGCGCGTCACATTCAAACGCTCGGCGAGCTGTTCCTGCGAAAGTCCCTTTCCCTCCCGCGCTTTTTTGATATTCTTTCCGACCATAGCAGTTTCCTCTCTTTCCGTTTCTGCCCCCCATTTTACACGACCTCACGCGAAAATGCAAGCAACAATTTCTTGCGCAGGCAAAAATGAGCACCGGATCATCCGATTTCCGAGGTTCAATTCCGCAACAACTGCTTGCCCTACTCAATTCTCCCGGTCGGGATCATAAAGGCATTGCTCGATGCACTTCCCGCAGCCGGTGCAGGATTGATCCACTACAGGAGCGGGAACGCCGTACGCGTTCTTTTCAAAATGGATGTGTTCGCAGACCGCACAGGCGTTACAGCCCGTGCAGGCGCCGATTTTTACGATGCGTGCGACGTTGTTCATTTGTACATCCTCCGTATCAGTTGACCTTTCCGTGCCAATAGGTTTGCAGCAGCCGTGTGGTTTTCTTTGTTTTGGAGATCACGCCTCTTCTATATATAGGAAACTTCGACACAAACCCCTCGATGCGATAATGCCGCCATCCGTGATACCCATATGCTTCGGAAACGGATTTGATCGCTGCCCACTTCACTCGCTTGCGAATACCAAAGCCATAATAAACAGTCAAGCCATCTTTATCAAAAGAATAGACAAGCGGGCAAACCAGAGAGAACAGCGCCGCGCACAAAATGACCGTTCCGATCACAATCGCACCCTGCCGCCATGCAGACGGATGGCAAAAAACCAAAATCGTGCCGAGAAAGATCCATATAAAAAAGATAGCGAGCGGTATGACGCTCCAACGATTCCAGACCATCTTTCTCATGTGTTCCTCTCCTGCCAAAATCCTTCCATTGCGCAGTATAACAAAAATGCGGTCCGTTGTCAATAAACGTCGAGTTGCATGCAAGGGCATTTTCCCTTGACTTTTTTCGTTTCGCACCCAAGAATTGTACAACATGACCAAAAAATCCACAAAAATTTCTGTTTGTTTGTCCCCCTCCAAACCCGTTGCATTTATACACGGAATCCGTTATAATAAAAGAAGCGATTCATACCATACATAGAAAGGATCAAAAACGATATGTCGACAGTCGAAATGAAGCAGATCCGCAACGTGGCGCTGCTGGGGCACAGCGGATCGGGAAAAACCTCCCTTGCAGAGGCCATGCTGTATCTTTCCGGCGGAAGCGACCGGCTGGGAAAAACGGCGGAAGGCAACTCCGTTCTGGACTATGATCCCGAAGCGGTCCGGCGGAAGATCTCCATCTCCGCAAACTTCGCGCCGGCGCAATGGAAGGACACCAAGATCAACGTGATCGATACCCCCGGTCATCCGGGTTTTGTAGGGGAAGTCGCGCAGGCGCTCCGCGTCGCGGACAGTGCCATCATCGTCGTGGACGCGAAGTCCGGTATCCAGGTGGGTACGGAGCTGGCGTGGTCCAGAGCGGTGGACGCGGGGATCCCGCGTGCGTTCTTCCTGAATAAGTTCGACGATAACGAAGCGCGGTTTGCAAAGCTGCTGGACGCGCTGCATGAGCAGTTCGGGCGTTCCGTCTGCCCCATCACCATCCCCATGGTGAAGGACGGCGAAGTGCGCGGCGCCATCGACCTTGTGGACATGGAAGCCCACACCTTTGACGCGAAGGGTCAGCACAGCGTGCAGGCCATTCCGGAGGAATCCGGCGAGGCGGTGGAGAAATTCCGCGATATGCTGCTGGAAGCGGTGGCGGGCACCAATGAAGAGCTGATGGAGAAATACTTCTCCGGCGAAACCATCTCCCACATGGAGATCAACAACGCCATCCACGAAGGGATCATCCACGGCGACATCGTTCCCTGCTTCTGCGGCTGCGCGACCCAGCTCTGGGGCGTCTGGACGCTGATGAACGCCATCTCCGAATCCTTCCCGCGGCACTCCGCAAAAGGCACGGAGACCAGCGTGGACGGCGACGAAATCGCCATCCAGCCGGAAAGTGCGCCGGCGTTGTTCATCTTCAAAACGGTCGCCGACCCGTTCGTGGGCAAAATGTCCTTCTTCAAGGTCATGAACGGCACCCTCAAGGCAGATACCACCCTTCGCAACGCGCGGGACGGCGCTTCCGAGCGTCTCGGCAAGCTCTTCACCGTACGCGGAAAGGCACAAACCGAAGTGGATTCCCTCGCTTGCGGGGATATCGGCATGGTATCCAAGTTGTCCTCCGCCGCCACGGGCGACACCCTCTCCTGGTCCGGCGACGTGCAGTACGCCAAGACGGAATATCCCGCTGCCTGCTACACCCAGGCCATCCTTCCCACCGCCAAGGGCGACGAGGATAAAATTTCCTCCGGCATCGCCCGTCTGCTGGAAGAGGATATGACTCTGCGGTACGAAGTGGATCCGGAAACAAAGCAAATGCTGCTTTCCGGCATGGGCGGCACCCATCTGGAGCTGGCGCTGGCCAAGCTGAAATCCCGCTACGGCGTCACCGTCAAGCTGGAAGAAAAGCGCATCGCTTACCGTGAGACCATCCGCAAGTCCTGCAAGGTGGAAGGCAAACATAAGAAGCAGTCCGGCGGTCACGGGCAGTACGGACACGTCAAGATCGAGTTCTCCCCCGGCGAGGACGAAGGGCTGACCTTCACCGAAACCATTTTCGGCGGGTCCGTGCCGAAGAACTTCCACCCGGCGGTGGAAAAGGGTTTGCAGGAGTGCATGCAGAAGGGCGTCCTGGCGGGATACCCGGTGGTCCATCTGGCGGCGAACCTGTTCGACGGCTCCTACCACGACGTGGACTCCTCGGAAATGGCGTTCAAGACCGCTGCTGCCATCGCGTTCCGCGACGGTCTGCCCCAGTGCTCCCCCGTTCTGCTGGAGCCCATCGGCGAGCTGCACGTGCTCATCCCCGATGGACAGGTGGGCGACGTCATCGGCGACCTGAACAAGAGACGCGGGCGCATCATGGGCATGAACCCCGACGAACATAAGCGCGGCTACAGCATCGTGGACGCGGAAGTGCCGGAATCGGAAATGAGCGATTACGTCCATACCCTTCGGGCGCTGTCCCAGGGACGCGGCAGCTTCACCTTCAAAACCACCAGCTACGCGGAAGTGCCCGCCAACATCGCGGAAAAGATCATCGCGGACGCCAAAGCGGAAGCATAAACATCCAGTTTCATCAACAGAGAAGGAGCGACGAACGCCGCTCCTTCTTTCCTGCGGCTTTTTCCCTGTGGGGGGTTGACTTTTCCGGCGTTCTGTGGTATGCTATATGCGCAATTCAGCATCATTTCCTATTATATATTACAATACAATGTTTTGAGAAGGAGCGTGTTTTCTATGCGGAAAGTACGGCGCGCAGGTACCGCCCTGTCGATCCTGTTCGCGTTGCTGACCCTCTCGTTTTCCTCTTTCGCCGCGCTTGCTGAAGAACCGCCTGCGGAGGATCCGCTGGAAGGAAAGAGCGTTCTGTTCGTCGGAGATTCCATCTGCGAGGCGCTGTGTGAATGGTCCAATGGCCGGTGGCCCTACGGCAAGGACATCGTAGGCTGGGCGGGTCGCATCATCTACGGGCACAACATGACGGGGAAAAACCTCGGCAGAAGCGGCGCTTCCCTCTCCAACTGCCGCGGCGCCAACACGGTGATCAGCCAGCTGGCGCAGGAGAAAAACAACGTGTACGATTACGTGATCATGCACGGCGGCGCCAACGACGCGTGGGACAGTGCCCCTGTGGGCGAGATGACCGAAGGGTTCGAAGGTCCCTTCGACCTGACCACCTTTGCCGGCGGTCTGGAGGATATGTTCCGCTACGCAAAGGAAGCTTTCCCGAGCGCACAGCTTGGCTTTATCATCAATTTCCGGCTCCCGAAGGGAACCTACGGCAGGCTCAGCGATATGTCGGAGTACATGGATCTTGCCATCCGCATCTGCGAGAAGTGGGAAATCCCCTATCTGGATCTGTACCACGACGACGCCTTCAACGAAGAGCTGAAAGTGACCACCAACACCTATCTCCACGATTATATTCACCCCAACGGCGAAGGATATGACGTGATCGCTCCCCATGTGGACGCTTGGCTGCAAACGGTTGCCGACGGCTCCTATGTCTACCCGAGCCAGGATCCCTCCGGTGAGGAATCCGGCAGCGAGGAAGGGTCTGAACCCGGCGAAGGCACGGAATCCGACGAAGGAACCGGCTCCGACGCGACGTCCGGCACGGAAGATTCGGCAAAAGATCCCTCGGCAGGAGAAAACGAGGAATCCGGCGACGCCGATTCCGACGGCTCCGGTAACCTCCTGCTGATCGTTGTAATCATCGCCTGCGTAGTTGTCGTGGGCGCTGTCGCGGCGTTCCTGATCCTGCACAGCCGCAAAGCCAAATAACCTCTTTTCAAAAAACTCTCGCAAATCATAGCAAAAAACAAAAACGAAAGGAACGATTTCTATGAAAAAGTTAGCAATCCTGCTTCTCGCTTTCGTGCTCGTGTGCAGCTGCTGCCTGCTTGCAGCCTGCGGCGGCGACGGCGAGGAGTCCTCCACTGCCGACACGACCTCTGAAGCCGGCAAACCGTCCACTCCGGACACCTCGTCCAAGGATGAGAATTCCTCGGCTACATCTGCCGACGAACCCTCTGAGGAACCCTCGAACGAACCCTC
Source organism: Oscillospiraceae bacterium (assembly GCA_022508745.1). GTDB lineage: Bacteria > Bacillota > Clostridia > Oscillospirales > CAG-382 > Coliplasma. The sequence goes on from JAFLUP010000003.1 coordinate 5,236, forward strand.
CAGCGGTCCTGTCGAAGATCCTTCCGACGAGACTTCTGAACCAGACGAGACCTCCGAACCCGATGAGACCTCCGAACCCTCCGACGAGCCCACGGATCCCGAAACGAAACTGCTCTGGCTGACCCACTACAACACGCTGGGGAACGAAGGGTCCGGCGTCGTCCTGAGCCAGCCGTACGAAGGCGGCGAATGGTGGTTCCACTGCTCCTTCGCACCTGTTGAGGGCGAGGACGGCGTGTACGAACTCGTGGAGATCCTCGACGGCACCAGTGGCTCCGGACATCCGCTCGACATTCCGGAAGGCGGTTTCGTCTATGCGCTCCATCCCGGCAACAACAACCCGGGCGGCATCGACTACACCACCGAGGCCTGCGCAACCGTGCTCAACGACACGAGAAACTGGAAGCCCGGCAATAAGTTCATCTTCACCGGCATCGATTTCGAAAACTTCACGGATGTTCCGACCGAGACGCCGAATCTGTACTGGTATGAAGACGGGGACAACGACACCGGCCACTACATCTGCACCGCGACCTACGCCATCATCGGCTGATCGCGCAACGCAAAGGAATCAAACAACACATACATACAAAGGAGATTCTTATGAAAAAACTTTCCATTCTGCTGCTTGCGGCTGTGATGCTCTTCACTTGCTTCGCACTGGCAGCCTGCGGCGGTGACGAGGATACTTCCTCCTCCGCGACCGACACCTCTTCCGCTTCTTCCGACGACGGCAAGTCCAACAGCACCTCCGTGAGCGAGCCCTCCTCCGAGACGGAAGAAACCTCCGAGCCGGAAGAGACCTCCGAACCGGATGCTTCCGAGCCGGAGACCTCTGAGCCGGAGACCTCCGAGCCGGACGACGATCCCGTCGTGAACGCCGATCCCAGCCCGTTCTGGATCACGCATTACAATGATCCGGCTCCGGAAGCTGCCGGCATCATCCTCACTGGAACGGATACGGTTGGTGAATGGTCCGACCACTACGCGTTCAAGCCCATCGAGGGTGTGGAAAACGGCTACGAGCTGGTTGCGTTCTCTTACGGAACCATCGCTGACGGCGACGACACCTACAACGGTCACGGCGAAAAGCTGGAAATGCCCGAAGGCGGCTTCGTGTATGCCACCAGCATCGGCAACAACTGGAAGACCGACGAGGGACAGGCGGACGGCATCGACTACGTCAACGATGCCTGCAACGCCCAGATCTCCCGCTGCCGCACCTGGAAGGTCGGCGATCAGTTCATCATCGAAGGTATGGATCTTGACGGTCAGACCATCCCGAAGTCCTCTGCGGATGACATCATGTGGTACGAAGACGGCTACGTCTGCACCGCAACCATCACCCCCATCGTCTAAACGGTAACGATAAAGAAGGAAGCCCATCGAGCAAGATGGGCTTCCTTTTTCTTGTATTTTCTGCTGTTTCAGGCGTTTTCCTGCGGGGAGGGCTCCCCTGCGGCTTCCTCCGTCGCGGCAACCGCCGCTGTGTCCGCATCGTTCTGCCCGCGGTGATTTCCGCCTTTCCCGCGGGGGGGCTCCAGCAGTTGGACTTCCGTCGTGGAGAAAACGCGGACGGCGTTTTCCTCCGTGAGCAGCACCTTGACGTTTCCGGTCAAAAAGCTGCTTTCCAACACCGTGGCGCGTCCCTTCGGGGTGTTTACGATGCTGTTCGGACGGGGAAGGGCGGCATTTTCCCGTTCGTAGGTGTCCTGCTCATAACGCAGGCAGCACATGAGCCTGCCGCAGGAGCCGCTAATCTTCGCGGAAGCGAGGGAGAGGTTCTGCTCCTTTGCCATCTTGATGGACACCTGCACGAAGTCGGAAAGGAAGCTCTTGCAGCAGAAGGGCCTGCCGCAGACGCCTAAACCCCCGAACATCCGCGCCTCATCCCGCACGCCGATCTGACGCAGCTCGATGCGGGTGCGGAAAACGGAAGCCAGATCCTTGACCAGCTCGCGGAAGTCCACGCGTCCCTCCGCCGTAAAGTAGAAGCAGAGCTTGGTGTTGTCGAAGGTATATTCCACGTCCACCAGCTGCATTTCCAGCCGGTTTTTGCTGACCTTTTCTTCAAAGATCGGGCGAGCGTTGCGCTCCCGCTCCAGATTTGCGCGGTAGTGCTCGTCATCCTCCGCCGTCGCCTTACGCAGAACCGGCTTAAGGGGCTGTACCACCTCGGAGGCGCTCACCATCAGGTTGCCGTGGGCCACTTCGCCGTATTCCATGCCCCGGACCGTCTCCAGCACCGCGTGCTCTCCCTCGGAGAAGGTGATCCCGTTGGGGGAGAAGTAGTACACCTTTCCCGCGCCGCGGAAACGGATCCCCACCACTTCGAATTGCTCCTGCGCGCCATCCTGATCAGACGGAGCCGCAACGGCGGAGGTCGGCGACGTCGTCTCCTCCGGTTCGTCCAGCAGAAAGAGCAGCCCGTCCGCGCGGAGTTCCTCATCGGTGAAGGTCAGCTCCGAAGGCTCCGGCGCCGCCTCCGTCCGGCGGAACAGCTCCGCCGATTCTACGGCCGCCTCCCGCTTCCGGCGGGCGTTTGCAACGCCCCGATCCCCACGGTCGTTTTGCCCGGAACGCTCCGGGTGCTTCCCCTGGGATTTCTGCGGGTTCTCCCGCTTTCCGTCGGTGTGCTGGGGCGCTTCCTCCCTGCGGGCGTCGTCATGACGGGGGTCGTTGCGGCGCTTCTCCCCCCGGGAGCGGCGGTCGTTCCGCGAGCGCTTCCCCTGCTGGGAAGCCTGCGCAGGCTGTTCCCCGCGCGAAGCGCGAGCGGGAGTTTCCGCCCGTTCGGTTTCGGGACGTTCTGCTTTCGCTTCCCGCGTTTGAGACGCTGCCGAAGATGCTTCCTGCTTGCGATCCCTGCGATCGTGACGATTCCGCTTTTCCCCGCGGTCAAAGCGACGCCTCTCTCTGCCCTCGCCTCCCTTTTTGCCATCGGCGGCGGACTGGGAATCCTCCGCCATGCGCACCTGCGGGCGCTTCATGGACGGGCGGGAAGCGCGGTCCTTCTCCGGGGACTTCGGCGCGATCCGTTCCTCTTGATTTCCGGTCAGATCCCGGATTTTTTTCTCTTTTTCCACTTGGGCATTCCGCCTTTCCTTTTCACTTCATTTCACACGCTTCCCCGCGCGGGGTCACGCGTTACCGTCCGACCGGCGATGGCATACAGCTCCGACGCGAGGCCGGACAGCGCCGCCGTGACGTTTCCGTTTGCTTCCAAGCGTTCCCGGCAGACGACGGTCCGTTCACACATCCGGGAGAGCGCACGGCGCGTGGTTCTCTGTGCGAGCGCCCTCGCTTCCTCACGCTCCAGCAGGAGCGGTTCTCCGCCGGTCCTGATCAGCAGCAGATCGAACAGCATCCGCAGGAACGCATCGAACAGCGGCAGGAGGTTTTCCCGCTTCTCCTTCGACAGGGACACGGCGACCGTTCCCACCAGCCGGTATGCATCGCCGGAAAACAGCGCGTCCAGCCATTCTCGGGCGGTTTCCCGCTGTTTTCGGGCATTTTTCCCGAGGAAATCCACCGCTTCGCCCAGACTCCCCCTCGCCACCCGCACGGCGGCGTCAAGCTCGTCCGAGGGCAAGCGCGGCTCCCGGCGGCGCAGTTCCTCCCGCAGCTGCCCGTCCGTCAGACCGGACAGGGTGATCCGCTGTCCCCGGGAACGAACCGTGGGAAGCAGAGCGCGTCGGCTTTCCGTCAGCAGGATGATGGTCACGCCGGAGGGCGGTTCCTCGAAGATTTTCAACAGCGCGTTCTGCGCCGCAGCCTGCATCTTCTCCCCGTGAAACAGTACATACACGCTGCGATCCCCTTCCACGGGGACCAGGCTTGTCTCCCGAATCAGCTCCCGCACATCCCCGATCCCGATGGTTTCCTCCCCCCCGTAGAGATGGAGATCCGGATGGAATCCGTTCAGCACCCGTTTGCAGCCGGCACATTCCCCGCAGGGACGGCGAGCATGGGAGGTGCAGAGCAGCGCGCGGGCGCACCAGAGCGCAAACTCCCGCTTGCCGCATCCGCGGGGACCTTCGATGATCAGCGCATGGGGAATCGCGCCGTTTTCCAGCTTTTCCGCAAACGCGGTCCGCTCCGGCGAAAGCGCCGGATTCCCTGCTGCAAAGCCTTCCAACGCCCGAACCCCCTTCTGTTACTCTAATCCATTCTTATTATATCACATTTTTTCTTTTTTGGGAAGAGGCTTTTTGAAAAATTCACGGGAGTTTTTTAAGACCTTGTGGCAAAACGGTAAAATCCTTTTTTGTATCCAAAAAACACATTGACTTTTTCAAAAAACGTGGTACAATAAGGAAAAAGTCCCTTTTAACGGAAAAAGGAGGCGTTCCCATGAGTATCATCATCGGCATCGATGTGGGCGGAAGCACCACCAAGATCGTCGGCTTCGACGGCGACCGGCTTCTGCCGCCGCTGATGGTCCGCGCTACCGACCCGATCGCTTCGGTGTACGGCGCATTCGGCAAATTCACCAGTGAAAACCGGATCTCCCTGTCGGACGTCCGGGAGGTGCGGATCACAGGCGTGGGCGCCGCCTTTCTGGAGGACCGCATCTACGGTCTCCCCACCGTGCGGATCCACGAATTCACCGCCAACGCCCGGGGCGGGCTGTACTTAAGTAAACTGCCGCGCGCCATCATCGTCAGCATGGGCACCGGCACGGCTTACGTCTATGCGGACGAGACCGGCGGGGAATACCTGGGCGGCACCGGGGTGGGCGGCGGCACGCTGATCGGCTTGTCCAAGAAGCTGTTGGGCGTCTCCGACCCGGAGCAGATCGCCGTTCTGGCGAAAACCGGCAACCTTTCCAACATTGATCTGCGCATCAACGATATTTCCCGTTCCGCCATCAACCATATCCTGTCCGACAACGCCACCGCCGCCAACTTCGGCAAGGCGAGCGACCTCGCCTCCCGGGAGGACATCGCGCTGGGCATCTTCAACATGGTGTACGAGACCATCGGCATGATGGCGGTCTTCGCCGCAAGGCAGAAGGAGCTGCGGGACGTGGTGCTGATCGGCAACCTCGCCGGGCTTCCCCATGCTCACGTCACCTTCGAATCGCTGGACAAGATGTTCGGCATGCACTTCGTCATTCCCGAGCTTGCCACTTACGGCACGGTCATCGGAGCCGCCCTCACCGAGGGCACATAAACAGCAGACAAAAAGGAAAGGATACTTCCCCATGGCAGAAAATACCCATTGGAACAAAAAAGTCTTTGCAATCCTGCTGGAACGGGCGAAGGGCGTCCGCTCCTGGCGGCAATTTGCCGCGGAGTGCGGGATCAGCTATGTGCAGATGCGCAAGCTGGCAAGTATGTCCCAGGAAAACCCTCCCCGTCCGAAGCTGATCCGCAAGGTCACGGACAACGCCTTCAATGACGTCGATCTGGAGGATCTGCTGTTCGCGGCAGGCATGAGCAACTCCGGCAGGCAACGTGTCCGCAAGCAAGCAGAGCAGCCGCAGGAGGAAACGGCCTACGACCGCTTCCGCGCCCTGCCCGCCCGCGACCGACGCATCGTGGAGGAGTACATCGACTTTCTCACCCAGAAGCGGTTGTCGCAGACTGCTGCCTCAAAACAGCAAAAGAAGCCCAACCAGAAGAAACAGTAAGTCGTTCCGCTCCTGCCCGCTGTCCGTGAACAGCAGGAAGGCGATGGCAAGCAGCAGCAGATCGTCCATCTTCAGATCCCGCAGGAAGGACAGGTTCAAGAACCCGCCCCGATCCGGCGCTTTCGGCGGCACAGGGTGCGCCATGGTCTCCTGCACGGGTTCCTCCCGCGGCGGAGCCGGCTCCTGCTGCGGAGGCGGAGGCGGCTCCTGCTGCAATCTGCGTTGCAGCTCATAAAGCTGCCCGTCGCTGCGTATTCCGCCCATTTCACGGCTGTATGTAGGCACATCCATCGTGAGTCACCATACCTTCCTTTCTCATCTCTTGAAGTTTCCAAGCAGGGAGGCGACGGAAGCGATGCGGAGGAGGTCCTCCAGCCGCTCCCGCTTTTCCTCCGCCACCAGCGGACGAAGGGCGCGAAGCAGATCCAGCCTGGGGTCGGGCGGAGGTCCCTGCGGCAGATTGACGGTCGGCGGCGCCGGCGGGGCAGGCTCCGACGGTTCGCCGGGAGAAGCGCCCAACGTCCCCGCGATAGCGGCGATGCGCTCCACCGCTTGCGGATCCGCCAGCAATGCGCGGATCTTTTCGGTCAAATTGTCCTCCATATCAGCGATTCCCGTTCTTTCGCAGGATCTCATAGATCTCGCTGCTCTTTTCCTCGCCTGCGCGGTCGAGAAGTTGCTTCGCCTGCTCCGGCGTGAGCCCTTTCAGGCTGTTCCGCAGCGCATCCAGATTGCCCAGCAGCGCTTCCGTTTTGCCCCGGTCCGCGCCGGCGGCGGATGCGATCCGGGAAACAAGATCCGCCAGTTGCCGGTCGTTCAACCGTTGCAGCAGAGCCGGATCAAACTGCATTTGGTCCTTTTGCATACCCATATATCCTCTTCCTTTCGAAATGTTTGAATAAAGGAGCGGTCCCCATGTATAAGTGCAAGCCTGAACGCAATGTCCGGCAGGTGGTGTTGCTGATGACCGTCAGCATCGGTCTGACCGTCGGCACCTTTGTGCTGGCCAATTTTTTGCCCCAACAGGCGGGGATTATCCGCTTTGCCGCCTTTCTGCTTGCCATCCTCGCGCTGTACGTCATCGTCCGTTTTACCATGACGGAAATGGAGTACACGCTGGACAACGGCTGCTTCGTGATTACCAAGATCGTCGGGAACAAGCGAACGGATCAAGGGGTGCTGGATCTGGCGGACACCGTCGCGCTGGTCACGCGGGAGGAGTATCGCGCACAGGGGCTGAACAAGAACCTTTCCACCATTTGCAATTACTCCCAAAACATCGGCGGCAAGCACTGGTTTTACGTGTTTGAATTCGGCGGCAAGCGCGCGGTCGTCGAATTTGAGCCCAACGACGCGTTTGTTGCGATCTTCCAAGAGGAGATCGAGCGCGCCAAGTCCGGCGACAACCCGGGCGGTGCGTCCGGCGGAAACCCGCCCGATGACGGCATTTTGATCTGACAAGACCTTTTCAAACGTCGGCATACAGCCGGCGTTTTTTAACTATACTATGATGCATTTGCGGGCGGAACTGCATATCGTTGTAACGAACGCAGTGCGTTACAACGGGAATTTAGTTGCCGTTCGCCGCAGAAATGCGCTCGTACTCCCGGGTGAGGGATTCCCATGTGAGCGGGCCGACGATGCCGTCCGCTTCCAACCCGTAGTTCTGTTGGAAACGGCGGACGTTCTGCTCGGTGCGTTCCCCGAAGATCCCGTCCACCGCCAGCGTAGGCAGGGAAAGATCCACGGTGGAAACGGTGTTGAGCATGGTTTGCACCCAAGAAACATCCTCCCCGGTGGAACCGCGGCGCAGGGGCGTTCCGGGATACGGACGGGAGGGGACCACTTCCCCGCCGCCCAGCGCGTAGTAGCTGGTGACGATGGCGTTCCACGTTGCCTCGTTGACCGTTCCGGTCTGCACCAGCCCGTAGTAGTTCTGGAAAGCGCGTACCGCGTCACGCGTCACGTTTCCGAACACGCCGTCCACCGTCGGCGGGGTGTACATCCCCGGCATGGCGGACGCGATATAGGACAGGTAGCTTTGCACCCGCAGAACTTCGCTTCCCCGGTCTCCCACCTGCAAGGTGCGCCCGTTGAAGGCGTCCGATTGGGGGAATTCTCCCTCGCTCCCCAGCTCCGCCAGCTTTTTGACCGCGGTATAGATGTATTGGATGCGGTACCAAGTCTCCCGGTTGACCGTTCCGGTTTCCTCCAGACGAAACAGCCGTTGGAAGGCGCGGACCGCCGTAGCGGTAGTCTCCCCGTAGGTGCCGTCTGCCGGCAGGATGAAGGGGATCGCCGGGAAGGAGATGGCGATGCGATTGAGCCGGTTTTGCAGGGTCGTCACCTCTGTGGACGCGTCCCCGGATTGTAGCGGTCCGGGGAAGGAGTCCGGCACAACCTCCGCTGTCTCCGCCTCGCGGATCTCCACCTCTGTGCCGTAATAGTATTGCAGGATCTGCAGCGGCGTGTAGTCCCTTCTGGCGAGGGCGACGGTCCCCCATTGGCTCATCCCGTCACAGGTGGTGTTGGCCCCGTCGCAGTATTCCGCGAACAGCGGCTCCAGCTGCCGCCCGCGGGCGATGTAGTTGGTGAAGTAGCCATCCACGATGGTGTCGATGATGTCGAAAATGCCCCGCTCGTGGACGTAGTATTGGTCGTACGCCGTGTTGTTGGTGATATCGAAGTCGTATCCTTGAGACGGATACCACTCGGTATACAAACGGTTGAGCGCCAGAGAGACCTGCGCGATGACGTTGGAAATGATGGAAGTTTCCGGCCATGTGGGGTAAATCTCACTGCACGCCACGTTTTTGATGTAATCCAGAAAGGGAACGGTCACGTTCTGCGCGTTTGCCCCCGGCGGACCGAGATGCACACGGATCGTCTCCGGCACGACTACCCGTCGAGGCGTTTCCGCGATCGCGGCGGCGGGAACCGACCGCATGGTACGCATGGTGCTGACCAGCTCCGGTCCCTGTTGGTTCTGCACCCGGGGCGCGTCCCCTCCGCTGTAAAGGTGATGTTCCGGGATGACGATCACCCGCTCCAACTGCGTAGGCGTTCCGTTTGCCGACGGGCGATCCAGCGTGCCCATCATCACCGTCTGCCGGGTGGTCTGCCCCGGGAAGATCTGCTCCCCGACGATGCTCACCGTCACATATCCTGCGATCACGATGCGCAGGTCCACGGTGGAATACGGACGTTCCCGAGGATTGGGGGTCATACCGGCGGACATGGGCGGCGTCTGGACGGAAAACGTCACCGCCCCGTCCGTGTCGCTGATACCGGTGCTGCTCCCGCGCCCGCCCCCCGTCAGGATCACGGCCGCACCCTGCAGCACGCCGCCCCCCTCCGCTTCCCGAACGGTGACGACTAATGTTCCTCTGCTCTCTGCCAAATCGGATCTGCTCCTTTACTCCAGTATTTCCGAATCCCTGCGATCGGGAGGATTTTTCTATTCGTTTTCATTCCATCCGCAGGGGGATCCTCCCCCGTTTTCCGAAAGCCATTCGTCCACAAGCCTGCAAATGCGGTCGAACAGACCCCGATCATGGACGTATTGCAGGTCATATGCGGGGGAATCGGTGATATCAAACGCATACCCCTGCGACGGATACTGGTTGGTGCGCAGGCGATCCAATACAAGGGCGGCCAGCTTTTCGATGTTGTTCCGCAGGGACTGTTCCGGCCAGGTGGGGTACAGCTGGCTGCTGGCGACATTCTTCATGTACTCCGAAAACGGAACCTTCACGGTCGGAGCCTCCGCGTCCGGCGGACCCTCATGCACGCGGATGGCGGACGGCAGGGGCGCTCTCTTCATGGCGGGCAGCGCTTCCGGGGAATTTGACGACGCGGGCTCCGGCTCCGAAAGGTTCTCCACCCGCGGCTCGTCGCTGCCGGTGTAAAGATGATGCTGCGGAATGACAATCACCCGTTCCAACTGCATGGGCGTACCATCCTCGCTCGGGCGGTCCAGGGTGCCCATCATCACCGTCTGCCGGGTGGTTTCACTGGAAAAAACCTGCTCCCCGACGATGCTCACCGTCACATATCCCGCCAGAACGATGCGGAGATCCACCGCCGTGTACGGGCGCTCCCGGGGTTTCGGGGTGTAGCTGTTCGCCACGGAGGGCGTCGGGATGGAAAAGCTCACGACTCCGTTCGTATCGCTGACGCCGGTGCAGCTTCCACGCTCGCAGGACATGCTCACGGTCGCACCCTGCAACACCCGGCCGCAATCCGCATTTCGGATGGTGACCACCAAAATTCCTCTGCTTTCTGCCAAATCGGTTCTGCTCCTTTGCCACGAAGTTGGATTCTGCGGAATTCCTTCCGACAGTCTCTGCTTCTACTATATGCAAAGCGGGTTTTCCTTGTGCATGGGCAAAAAGAAAAAGGCACCGCGCGCGGCACCTTCTCTATCCGGTTGTTTCTTACGCGTCCAGGATCGTCCCGTCGATGGAAATCGTGACAACTTGGAACGGCAGCGCTTTTCCGCTGTCCTGTGCTGCCTTTTGCGCCGCCATGGCGAGCCCGCCGCAGCAGGGCACCTCCATGCGCAGGACAGTCACACTGCGGACGTCGTTCTGCCGGAGGATCGCCGTCAGCTTTTCGCTGTAATCCACCGCGTCCAGCTTCGGGCAGCCGATCAGCGTGATCTTACCCTTCATGTAGGCGGCATGGATGTTCGCATACGCGAAGGCGGTGCAGTCCGCCGCAATGAGCAGGTCTGCGCCGGCAAAATAGGGCGCGTTCACCGGCAGGAGCTTAATCTGACAGGGCCACTGCCGGAGCTGGGAGGGAAATTCCCCCGCGTCCGCCGAGCAAGCAGACTCGTCCCACTGCATCTGCCGCATCCGGGAGCCCGGGCAAGCGTGGGTATGGGTGTGCTCCTGCGCTTTCTTCTGTTTGGAAGCCAGCACAGCGGCCTCATCGTAAGCGGGAGCTTCCCGCTCCTCAAAGCTGATGGCGCCGGTGGGACATTCCGGCAGACAGTCCCCCAACCCGTCACAGTAGGACTCCCGTGCGAGTATCGCCTTGCCGTTCACCATCTCGATGGCGCCCTCATGGCAAGCCGACGCGCACGAGCCGCAGCCGTTGCATTTGTCGCTGTCAATTTTGATGATTTTTCGGATCATACCCTTCGATTCCCTTCGATTCTCTGTAAAAATGCCTGCAATTCCTCCAAAAGTGTACAAAGGGTGTCGGCATCCAGGTCGCTTCCCACATACAGGAGCGCCTTGTAAAAGAGGTCGATCTCCGTCTGTTGCTGATGCAGGAGGATCGCCGCCGCTTCCCGCAGGACGGCAAGGATCCGCAGTTTTGCCTCACGGACCGCCGCGTCGGCGTTGTAGAGATGTTGCAAATCGTAATCGGAAGTGTTTCCGCAGGGATTGGCGCACACCGCGCAATCCGGCGCGACGGCGAATTTCTCCGCCCGGACCGCCTCCGCGTCCTGTTCCCCTATGAGCGCCTCCAACAGCAGGCGGTCGGTCCGCGGGGTTTTGGGATTATTGTTGCAGGCTCCCGCGAGACCGATCAGCGCGCTGACGACCGCTTCGTTCTGTATGCTTTCGACCATGGAACGCCCTTACGCCATGGTGGCGAGCATTTCCTTGGTAACTTCCGCCAGCATGGGCGTACCGGCAAGGAAGCGCTCCAATTCTTCGCAGACGTGCTGCCCGATCTTCTTCAGCCCGTTGTTGGCAAGCCCCGCCAGATGCGGCGTCATGATGACGTTGGGCAGGGTGCGCAGGGGGTTGTCCACTGCCGGGGGTTCCGGGTCGTACACATCCAGGCAGGCATACTTGAGGTTCCCCGCCTTCATGTGGTCGTACAGCGCCGCTTCGTCGATGACGGAGCCGCGAGCGGTGTTGATCAGCACGGCGTCCTTCTTCATGAGGGCGAGCGTTTCCGCATTGAACATGTGGAAGGTTTCCGGGATGGAGGGCGCGTGAATGGAAATGATGTCCGACTGCTTCAGCACTTCCTCAAAGCTCGCCTTGCGGCAGCCCATGGCAGCGGCGCGTTCCTCCGTGATGAAGGGATCATACAGCAGAATATCCACGTCGAAGGGGCGCAGCAGCTCGATGTAATGCCGCCCGGCCCAGCCGCCGCTGATGACGCCGACGGTCAGATCGTACAGCTCGCGGATGTCCTCTTTCCCTTCCGCCCAGCCGCCTGCGTGCAGGTTGGCATTGAGGTTGAAAAAGTTCTTCGACGCCGCGATGGTAAAGCCCAGCGCCGTTTCGGAAACCCCCATGGAGAGCATCGGCGCACTGGAGGACACCCGCACGCCCTTCTCCCAGAGGTCATCAGAGACAACCGGCTTGACACTCCCCGCCGCGTGGATGAGGATCTTCAGATCCGGGCAGACGGAAAGTACGTCCGCGTCCAACGGCTGATTGCCCCAGGAGGTGACGCAGACGGTCGCCCCTGCCAACACCTTCTTGACTTCCTCGGCGCTCGTGCCGCCCTCGTTGATCACCACCTCGCCGATCTTGCTCAGCCGGTCGATGGTCTTTTGGTTGATCACCATGTCCCGCGTACCGGGATTCATGATCAATGCGATTTTTTCCATAGTGAACATCCTTTCTTGTGATTACATTCGATTATATAAGCGTGATCCAGTAGCGTTGCAGGATATTTCCGTCCTTTTCCACGATCTCGTCCTCCAGCACGCCGCCGTTGTTCCTCGCAACCTTGGCGCTTGCGAGGTTTGCCTTATCGCAGGTAACCAGCACCTTTTCGACTTGCCATTCGCGGTATGTTTCCAGCGCCAGCGCAAGCTGCCGGGTACCGTAGCCCTTCCCTCTCTCGGACGGGCGGATGCCGTAGCCGATATGCCCGCCGCTCACGAGAAGGTCATCAGACAGCGCATGCCGGAGCGACACCATCCCGTAGATCCTGCCCGCGTCGTCTTTCAGCACAAGTGTATCGCTCGCGACATATCTCGGCGGGATACGATTCGAGTCCGCCCATTCCTCAAGCAGGGCAAGGTAGGCGGGAAAATTTCCTTGATATTTGCGCAGCACGCCCGGATGGATCCTGCCGCCCGCCTGCATGAATTCGTCGTAGAAGGCGACAAACTCCGTCTCATCCGCAGGCGTCAGCGGGCACAGCCGCACCGGTTTTCTGTTTGACATGACCTTTCCTCGCTATATGCTTTTAAAATAGCCTTCATATCCGTTTGACCGGAACAGGCGCTCCCCTTGGGCATAGAACATCCCGTCCAGCGGGAACACGCCGTTTTGCTGGGGCGCGGGGTGAAGCCCTTCCGGCAGAAGATCCTGCAAGCCCTTCCAGTGGGTATAATTCTGGTCGCCGTTGATCTCCACGCAGCCCACCTTCATGCCTGCAAGCGCCGGTACCCGGGCGGCGAACTGCTTGTTCCATTCCGCCAGCAGGGGGTTGACGGTCAGATCCGCGCACAGGCATTGCCCGCCTGCGGCGTGGATGGCCTCCGCCATGCGGAAGGAAACGGACACTGTCTTTGCGATGGGCTTGAGCGCCACGGCTTTGTACCCCAGCGCCAGCCGTTCCTGCACGTCCTCCAGAGAGTGGGCGGATTCGTCCGCGTTGACGCACACCGGCAGATCGCCCACAAAGGCGCGGTTTTCCGGCGCGAAGGGCTCCTCCAGCAGGGCGATGCGATCCAGCGCGCCCATTTGGTCGGCGGCGTCCAGCAGCGCTTCCACCCGGGAAAGGCTGTCGTACCGCCCGTTGGCGTCCAGATAGTAAAGCACCTTGCCGCTCTTGGTGTGGGGCGTCTCATATTGCGACGCGATCGCATGGATCTGTTTCAAGCGGGCAATATCCCATTTCAGCATCTCCGCCATGTCCTCTTCGGGAGTGGAAACCCCGGGGACGGCCTTGCCGATCTTGATTTTCAGCAAGGAAATGCCGCTGTCCAGCACCGAACGGATCTCCTCCTCCGGCACCGCGTAGGAAAGCAGCGGGATCTGCGCCAACGCCTCGTGGCGGCAGGAAAGCGCCTCCTTCGCCGAGGGCGGAATCAGCCCGTCGAAGGACGTGATCCCGTTTTCCCGGGCATAGAGCATCCAGAGGGCTATGTCCACTCCCACCAGCGAATTCAGCACGAAGGTGGTGGCAACCGGGTGCCCGCAGACCTGCTCCGCGTAGCGCTTCAGCTCCGGCAGAAGCCCGTCGATGACCTCCGGCGGCGTGGTGAAGGATTCCCCCTCCAACAGTTTCAGCGCACGGTTGGTCACCAGCATCATCATGGCGGAGGACACCGCAGGCGGGTTCTCCCCGAACACCCGCCCGTCCGACCACAGCACGCTCTCCACGCAGGGAGCGACAGCGGTAAATGACTCGCTTTCCAGCTTCGCCACCGTCTGCCACAGCTCCGTCAGGCTTCTTCCCTTAAAGCCGAAGGGCGCACGAAGCGGTTCCCGGACGAATTCCAGATCAGTTCGACGAATGTGTATCTTTTTCATGTAAGTATCTCCCGATGATCTCCGCCGCCGGCGCGGGCAGGGCGCCCTCCAGCGGCTTTCCGTAGCGAATCAGCTCCCGCGCGTAGGTGGAGCTGATATGCGAAAGCGCCCCGGATGCCGGAAGCACCACCGTGTCCACTCCGCCCAGTTCCAGATTGATAGCGCGCAGCTGCGCTTCGTAAGCGAAATCCACGCCGCTCCGCGCGCCCCGCACCAGTACCGGCGATTCATATTTCTGCACGAAGTCCGCAAGCAGACCCTCCAGCGGGACGACTTCCACATCCTCACCGGCAAAGCAGGCGCGAATGGCTTCCATGCGCACCTCTTCCGGCAACAGCGGTCGTTTCTCCGCATTGCGGCTTACCAGAATCACCACCCGGTCAAACAGTGCCGCCGCGCGGCGGACAAGATCCTCGTGCCCCCGGGTGAAGGGGTCGAACATACCGGTGATAACAGCGGTTTTCATGCGTTTTCGTCATCCTTCCGATAAATAGAGACGTAGGTTTTCCCGTAGCGGTGCAGCTTCTGCCGATAGCCTTCCCGGGGCAGCGGGATGCCGTCCTCGGCGCTTTCGCAGATGAGGATGGCGTCCTCCGCAAGCAGTTCCGCGCTCTCCAGCGCTTCCAGCACTTCATCCAACAGTCCCGGCTGATACGGCGGGTCCAGCAGCACCAGATCGAAGGTTTCCCGCCCTTTCGCCCCGCGGACATATTCCTTCCAATCCGCCGTCAAGATCCGGCATTGGGGCATCAACTGGGTTTTTTGGGCGTTTTCCTTGATGATCGCCGCCGCTTCCCGGGAGGAATCGCAGATCACCGCCGTCGCCGCTCCGCGGGACAGCGCTTCCAGCGCCAACTGCCCGCTGCCGCCGAACAGATCCAGCACCCGCCGGTCATGCAGTTCGAACTGGATGGCGGAAAACATCCCCTCCTTGGCGGCCTCTGTGGTGGGACGGGTCTCCGTCCCCTCCGGCGAGATCAGCTTGCGCCCCCGCGCTTTGCCTGTAATGATACGCATAATGAACCCCTGCCTTTCTTTACCTATGAAAATGCAGATAAATGTTATGAGCCGTCTCCGCGTTGATCCCTTTGACTTCCTGCAATTCTTCTTCCGTGGCGGTTTTCAGCTTCTCGTAGGTGCCGAAGTGGGCAAGCAGCGCCTGCGCTTTGGCCTCTCCGACGCCCCTGATGGCGGTCAGGCTGGACTGCTTGACCGTCTTTCGCCGCCTTGCATCCATACGGGAAAGGGAAAAGCGGTGGACTTCCTCTTGAATTTTATACAGAAATACGAACACGTCCTGCCGCCGGTTGAGGGAAAGCTCGTTTTCCCCGTCGGTCAGCGTGCGGGTTTTGTGATGCTCGTCCTTGACCATGCCGAGCACCGGGATGGAAAGTCCCCGCTGCGCCAACACCGCCTGCGCCGCGTGCACCTGCGCCACGCCGCCGTCCATGAGGATCAGATCCGGATATTCCCAGCCCGCCTCCGCGCCGTCATGGGCGAATCGCCGCGTCAGCGCCTCCGTCAGGGAGGCGATGTCGTTCTGCCCCTCCACTTCCCGCATGGAGAAGGAACGGTACTGCCGTTTGGCAAACTTCCCGTGCTCCAGCACGATCATGCCGCAGGAGGTATGCTCGCCGCCGCTGTTGGAGATGTCGTATGCCTCGATCCGGTCGGGGACCACCTCCAGATGCAGGAACTGCGCGAAGGAAAGCAGAAAGCCTCCCTGCTTTTCCTCCTCGGCGCGGCGGTGCAGCAAAAGCTGCTTGGCGTTCTCATCGGCGCGGTCCGTGAGCGCCCGGAACTCCCCACGCTTGGGTCGGTACAGCTGCACCTTCCCTCCCGCCTTTTCGGAAAGCCAGCTTGTCAGCAGCGTGCTTTCCTCTTCCGGCAGCTCCATGGAAAGGCAGATCCGCCGCGGGACGAACCCCCGCAGCTCGTAAAACCGTTGCAGTAACCCTTCCAGCGCGGCGGGGTTCAGGATCTCGTCCGCGCCGAAGAAGAAACAATCCCGATCGGTGATGGCGCCGCCCCGCACGAAGAGCAGAGCCACCGCACTGCCCAAATCGTCCTGATACAGCCCGACGATATCCGCTTCCACGTCCGGATCTGCCACGATTTGCTGCTTATCTCCCAGCTTTTTCACCGCACGGATGCAATCCCGGTAGCGCGCCGCCCGCTCGTACTGTTCGCTTTCGCTGGCCTGCTCCATCTGCTCCGCCAGCTGTTTCAAAAGACCGCCGTACTCCCCGCGGAGCAGTTGGGTCGCCCCCGCCACCCGCTCGCGGTATTCCCCGGCGGAGACCTGCCCGCGGATACACAGCCCGCAACACTGCCCGATGTGATAGTTCAGGCAGGGGCGTCCTTTTCCGATGTCCTTGGG
The DNA here is from genome assembly GCA_022508745.1 of Oscillospiraceae bacterium. Taxonomy (GTDB): domain Bacteria; phylum Bacillota; class Clostridia; order Oscillospirales; family CAG-382; genus Coliplasma. The sequence continues at coordinate 21,710 of JAFLUP010000003.1, forward strand.
GAACGCTTTGCGGCAGGTGGGCAGCCCGAAGGCGCGGGACGCGGCGGAAACGATCTCATACGCCACGTGAGAGGAGGAAAACGGACCGAAATAGCGGTCCTTTTCGTTCCCACCGGAGCGGTTGTAGACCACCGAAAGGGCGGGATACTCCCCTGCGGACAGACGGATATACGGATAGACCACGCTGTCCTTCAGCTTGATGTTATAGTGGGGCTGAAACTGCTTGATGAAGGCGTTCTCTTGCAGGAGGGCTTCCAGCTCCGTCGCCGTGTGGTAGACCTCAAAATCGCACACCGAGCGGATCATCTTCTCCGTCTTGCCGTAATGGGGCACGGAGGGAGAAAAATAGCTGGAAACGCGGTTGCGCAGCGCTTTGGACTTGCCCACATAGATGACCGTCCCCGCCCGGTTGCGCATCAGGTACACCCCCGGCGTCAGCGGGAGCAGCTTTGCCTTCTCCAGCAATTCTTCCTTGGTCATACGGTCCCGAGCACCCCCTTCATGACAAAAATCCGCCCGGCGGTCCGGACGGATTTCACCCTTATAGGTTCCTCTCTCAGTTGGCGGGGCGGAAACAGCGGGTCGAAAAAACAGATCCGGATCCGTCGCGCACGTCTGCCGTGCGTTTAGTCCGCAAAGCCCTCGATCAGCTCGGTAAGACCGGCGATCGCCTGCTCCTCATCGACGCCGTCCGCGATCAGCGTGACCACGTCGCCTTTGGAAACGGCCAGGGAAAGCACGCCAAGCAGACTCTTTGCGTTGGCCGTGCGGTCACTGTTTTCCACCCAGATAGAGCTACGATAAGAATTGGCTTTCTGGATAAAGAAGGTCGCAGGGCGCGCATGAAGTCCCTTCTCATTCTGAATCGTTACATCTTTTCTCGTCATGACACAAACTCCCCTGACTTATGATTATCAATAGTATACCAAGTTTTTGCAGGAAAATCAATAGCGCCGTTCCAGAAAAAACGGCAACTATCCCCTCGTTTTTTGGTGATTTCCGACGATGAGAAGCCTTTTTAAGAGCCGGAAACGGTCACGCCCGTGATTTGCAGGGCGAAAAACGCGTCCACGGTGGAAACATACACCGTTTCTCCCGGCACCAACAACATGCCGCCGTTGAGGTAGACAAAGCCGTCCACTTCGTACCCGGTCGCCGTGACCGTGCCGGAAAGCAGCGACAGTCCGTTGCGCACCTTGACCATCTGCCCGTTGGGAAGCGCCCGTTCATCGGTGGCGCTTTCGGAGGTGCATACCAGCACTTCCCCCATGGGCATACCGTCCTCGCTGTACAGGATGACCCCCTGCTGCATGGATGCGGCGGTCACAGGCTCCACGTCCGTTACCCGGAAGGTATACGTCACCACGGAGGTGCCTTCCTCGGCAAACAGCCGCTGGATTCGTCCCCGCAGAAAGAACGCGGCGACGGCGGCGACGATCAAAAGCAGGATCAGCACGTCCAGCGCGCCGACGCGAAAAGACCCCCGCTTTGCCTTCTTTTCCGGCTGGTTTACGGTCGTATTCGTTCCGTTCATACTTGCGGCCTTTCCTTTCTGCTTGCGTTACTCTTCAAGCGGTTCCTCTGCCGGTGCCTGAACCAACGTCAGGACCAAGCCCTCCCCGCGGTAGCCAAACACCATTGCGTCCAGCATGGCGCCCGCCGCGACCCGGTGATCCCCGACGAAATAGCCCCCGTCGCGCACCTCCGCCGTCACACGGACGGTCAGAAGAATATCGCTCCGCTCACCGGAACGGGCGTATGTATACGCGTACAGACCGTTTTCGTCCGGCTCCGCCGCGTCCCCGTCGAAAAATGCCTCTATCGAACGGGAAACCGTCACCGACCGGATCTCGCCCAAAGGCTCGCCGGAAGCGGTATAGAGCATCGCGCCCTCCGTAAAGGTTCCGCTGTAGGTGTTATCCACCCCGGAGAACCGCACCGTGCAGAGCAGCTCCTCCGTAGGCTGATCCTCCCGGTTGGTCGCCCAGTAAACACCTGCGGCGACCACAAGGGCGAGCAGCAACAGCAGCACGATGTCAAACAGCGGAAACCGCCGTTTCTTTCCCTTCGTTTTCAGATCCATTGCTCTTCTCTCGCCTCCTTTTCACGTTGAAAGCCATACAGATCACCGGTCAGCGACGCTGCCGGGCAAAGACACCAGAAGATCCCGAGGATGCGCAGATCCCCCCAGACGTTCGTCACCGCCGCGGCAAGTAGGAACATCACCGCTGCCGCCACCAATCCGCCGAAGCGCCGCATCCGCGTGCGGTCGGTTTCCTGACGCATACAGGTGAACAACCGCTGCAAAGCACAGAATGCGCTTCCGAGGAACAATAGCAGCGTCACCACGCCGCCATCCAGTACCAGACGGGTATACAGGCCCGCCGCAAAGCCGTCCGGGAGCATCCCGTTTGCCAGCGCAGCAGCGGTCAGCGCGCCGTCTCCGGCGCCTACGCCGGTGAAGAAATACTTCTGCGCCAGCAGTTTTGCCTGCTCCGAAAACCCGGAAGCGATATTTCCCAGCCGTCCCCCCATCACCAGCGCCATCGCCGGGAACCCGGCACAGCCCGCCAGCACGGCTCCCGCAGGAGCGCCGTGGGCGAAGGTGGCGTACAGAAGAAGGGCAAGGAACAGCCCCGGCAGAACCCACAAGGAACGCAGCAGCACGGCATTGAGGGCGATCAGGACGAGCGCCAGCGCCCCGCTGCGGCATTTCCCCCGGGCAAGCACCACCGGTAGGATCACCACCAGATAGCAGCCCAGCACTTCACCGGAAAGCCCGGACCGGAACAGCCAATCCGGCAGGGGCAGCGCCGCCGCCCACTCCGGCAGAAATTCCGGCAAACGGCTGACAAGCAGCGGATAGGACAGCCGCAACGCGGAAAGCAGCAGCGTGACGACTCCGCCGTAAACCAGCGCCGTTTGATACGCGCAAAAGAGTTTTTCCGTAGTCAGCAGACTGGCGGTCAGCATCCACAGGCAGCCGAACAGCAAAACCCGCAGGAAAACCGACGAATCCCCTCCCGTCAGCGCGGAAAGGCCGCAAGCACCGATGGTCATGAACAGAAACCATTCCGGCAGCCGCGTGCGCAGCACCCGTTTGAGCCGGAAATACTTTTGTAGGTATCCCGCCAGCGCAAGCAGGGTCAGAAATGCGGTCACGCGGAGCCGCGCAAAGGGCAGCAGGAACACCGCCGACAGCAGCCCCGTCTCCGGCGACGCGGGAATACACAGGCAAAACAGCGTGGCGAACACGAAAAGCAGCACTCGATGCGGCGCGAACCACACCGTCGCAAGCCCCGCCAGCGTTCCCGCCACAAACGCGATCCCGCCCCGGGCACTCACCCGCTCCTTGCCCTGGCGCAGATCCTCCGGGCAGAAGCCCAGCATATCAATAAAGAGGGTTTTGAACAGCGCGCTGTTTCCGCAGAAGGCATTGATCGGTCTGCCGCAGAACAACAGCAGCAGGGAGACCAATAATGTCACGGCAGCGGTGCAGAGATCCGTGGGATCCGCCGTTCCGATGCCGGGCATCACATAGCGCTTGGTCAGGAAAATGCCCGCGGTATACAGGGCAAATACCGTGCCCGCGATACCGAAAAACCGCGCCCGCATATGCAGAAACCCCCGCCGCACTCGCTCCGCGAGGTTGAAAAGGGAACTTCTGCCGGCGCCGGCGGCGATCTCCATCCGCAGCGGACCGGAAACCGTCTCCCGGAAGCCGATGGATTGCAGCAGCCGCGCACCAAACCCGGAACGGAACGCTTCGTCCGCCCGGTCGGCGGAGCAAAGCACTTTCGACGCCAACCCGTTCCGGAAGGACCAGACGCACCGCGCGGACACTCTGGATGTGCACGACAAAAGGAGGCCGGCGGAACCGGACCGTCTGCGGGGGGTACTCCGCTCCCGGCGCGAGCCGGTTTTCGCGCGCATTTTCTCTTCGCGCACGTCCGACTTTTCCTTCGCTGTCGCTTTCGCCACGTGATACCATGCCTTTCGAGGGTTGAAAACGTCGTTAAAATACGTACTTATAAACTTTGTTTTAATTCTGTAAGCTCCGTCTCCAGCCATGTCCGATGTGTTTCGATCATGGCAGGAACGTCGCTCACCTTAACATATTCAGCGGTTCTCGGGTCCCACGGATAATGCTTCGGGAATCCCAAATAACACCACAGATCTCCAAACGCAAACAGATCGTCAAAAGAGGGTTCCCCCGGAAAGTCGCAGAGAAACTGATACAGCGCGTACGCGATCCATTTTCGGTTCTCCGTCTCCAAAGAAACGCTGCCGGACGAACATTCCTGTTCCGACAAATCACGAACAATATGCAAAACTTCCGCATCCGTATCGGCGTTCAGCAGGGAAAGGCAGACGTCACACGCCGGCTCGGTTTCCAGCCTTACCGCCGCGTAGGCACGCACGTCCTCCGGCTTGATCCGATAGGAATACTCGATCAACTCCGAACCGATCTTGATGAATGTCCAGGAAATACGAATCTCCCATTCGGGAAGCTGCATATAAAACGGTTTCATGCGGACTCCCACTTTCTATTCGTCTTTTGTTTCCTCTTTCAGCAAATCCGGTCGTTTCCGGCGGGTGCGCTCCAGAGATTGCTCCCGCTTCCACTGCTCTTGCAAAGCGTGGTTGCCGTTGACCAGCACCTCCGGCACTTCCAGACCTTCAAAGACCCTTGGACGGGTATACTGCGGATGCTCCAGCAGTCCGTCCGAAAGACTCTCCTTTTCGTAACATTCCCGGTTGGCGAGGACGCCGTCCTGCAAGCGGGCGATACAATCCACCACGATGGCAGCCGGCAGTTCCCCGCCGGTCAACACATAGTCCCCGACGGAAAGCTCCTCGTCCACTTCCAATTCCAGAATCCGCTCGTCGATCCCTTCGTAATGTCCGCAAAGCAAAATCAGCCGGTCATAGCTGCAAAGCTCCCGTGCTTTTTGCTGTGTAAACACTTCCCCTTGGGGGGAAAGGTAGATCGTCCGGGTCTTTCCCGCGTCCTGTGCCTTGACGGCACGGATGCAGTCCACCGCGGGCTGGCACATCATGACCATGCCGTAGCCGCCGCCGTAGGGGGTATCGTCCACCCGGCGGTGCTTGTCCTTGGTGTAATCGCGGATATCCGTACAGCGGATGTCCACGATGCCCGCGCTCCTTGCGCGGCCCACGATGCTGGAGGAAAAGATGGCCTCCATCATCTCCGGGAACAGCGTCAAAACGTCAAAGCGCATATCAGCTCTCCGTCCCCGGGGCAAACCCGTCGATCAGCCGGATGCGGATCTCCTCGCCCGGTTTCACCGAAACCAGATATTCCGGCGCCGGCGGGAACAGAAACTCCGTTTCCCCGTCGCCGATGAGCCACAGGAAGCGACCGCCCCGTTCCTCCACGGCGCGGACGACCCCCACCGTGCGTTCCGAGCGCAGGTCAAAAACCGGCGTCCCGATCAGGTCGTCGTTGAACCAGCTCCCCGCCGGCAGGGTCACATCCTCCCGGTCGAACCAGAGGGTGCGCCCATTCAGCGCGGAAGCGGAGGTGCGGTCCCCGTACCCCTTGAACACGATGGTCCCGAGGTGCGGAAGCATCCGCTCCACCTCCAGATATGCCTTTCCCTCCGGGTCCAGATAGAGCTTGGACACACCGGAGAGAAATTCCATGCTGTCGCACCAGCAGCTGAAGCGCACTTCGCCCTTCAGCCCGCGGGGAGCGTTCAGACGCCCCGCCTCCAGGTAGCGTTTCATCACAGGATATCGACGATGACCCGCTTATTCTCCCGAACCGCCTGCGCGCGCATGACCGTGCGGATGCTCCGCGCGATCTTGCCTTCCTTGCCGATCACGCGGCCCACGTCCCGCTTGGCGACCCGCAGTTCCAGCACCACCGTATCGCCGCTGACGCGCTCCTCGACGGAAACCTCATCCGGATACTCCACGAGCCCCCGAACAAGGTCAAGAAGCATCTGTCTCATTCGATGACTCCGTTTTTCTTGAGCAGGTCACGAACCGTATCCGTCGGCTGTGCGCCGTTGGCGATCCACTTCTTTGCTTTTTCCGCGTCCACCGTCACGGTCGAGGGGTTGGTCATGGGGTTGTAGGTGCCGATCTCCTCGATGAAACGGCCGTCACGGGGTGCGCGGGAATCCGCGACGACGATGCGGTAAAAGGGCGCCTTCTTTGCGCCGAGTCTTCTGAGTCTGATTTTCACTGCCATGGTTGTGTTTCCTCCAAATGGATAGGGAATTTGCCCTATATGTTATTTTTTCTTTTTTCGTTTGGAATGGTTAGCCGAACAGACGGCCGAACCCGCCAGGGTTCTTGCCGCCCTTGCGGCCGCGCTTCTTGCCGCCCATGAATTTCTTCATCATGTCGCGGGTCTGTTCGTACTGCTTGAGCAGGCGGTTGATCTCCTCCACGGAGGTGCCGCTTCCGGCGGCGATGCGCTTCTTCCGGGAGGAATTGAGCACCTGCGGATGCGCCCGTTCGTAGGGCGTCATGGAAAGGATGATGGCCTCCGTGTGGGAGAGCGCTTTTTCGTCGATCTTCGCGTCCTTCAATGCACCGGGCTTGACGCCGGGCATCATCCCGATGAGCTGATCCATGGAGCCCATGTTGCGCAGCTGCTCTAACTGGTCGAGAAAATCCTCCAGCGTGAAGGATTGCTCCCGCATCTTGCGCTCCAACTCGGCGGCCTTCTTTTCGTCGATGGCGGCCTCCGCCTTTTCGATGAGGGTCAGCACGTCCCCCATGCCCAGGATACGGGAAGCCATGCGGTCCGGGTAGAAAGGCTCAATGGCGTCCAGCTTTTCGCCGGTTCCGATGAACTTGATGGGCTTGCCGGTGACGTAGCGCACAGAAAGCGCCGCGCCGCCGCGGGTATCGCCGTCCAACTTCGTGAGGATGACGCCGGTGATGTCCAACAGCTCGTTGAAGCGTTCCGCCACGTTGACCGCGTCCTGACCGGTCATGGCGTCCACCACCAGCAGGATCTCCGTGGGTTCCACCGCGTCGCGAACCTCTTTGAGTTCTTCCATGAGCGCTTCGTCCACGTGGAGCCGCCCGGCGGTATCAATGAACACGGTGTCAAAACCGTACTTGACGGCGTGCTTGATGGCTTCCTTCGCCGTCTGCGCCGGGTTCTGCGTTCCCCGCTCGAACACCGGAACGCCCACCTGCTCCGCGACCACCTGCAACTGCTTGATGGCGGCGGGGCGGTAGATATCGCAGGCCACCAGCAGCGGGTTCTTGCCCTGCTTCTTGACCAGCTTTGCCAGTTTTGCGGTATGGGTGGTTTTACCGGAACCCTGAAGCCCGCACATGAGCACCACCGTGGGCGGTTTAGACGCCACGGTCAGTTTGGAATTGCTCCCGCCCATGAGCGCGGTGAGTTCCTCGTTGACGATCTTGACGATCTGTTGACCGGGCAGCAGGCTTTCCAGCACCTCCGACCCGACGGCGCGCTCGGACACCTTGTTCACGAACGCCTTGACCACCTTGAAGTTGACGTCCGCTTCCAGCAGCGCGAGCTTGATCTCCCGCATACCCGCTTTGACGTCCGCCTCCGTCAGTTTGCCCTTGTTCCGAAACTTCTTGAATGCTTCGGAGAGTTTATCTGCCAGATTGGAAAACATCCGTGTTTCTCCTTCCTTACACGCTAATGATCACCCGTCAGGATCTCCGTCAGTTCCCCTGCGAGCGCTCGCTCCTCCGCCCGTCCGCTGCCGGACAGACGGTCGATGACGGCGAACAGCCTTTCCCGCTTTTCCAGCAGACCCAGCGCCTGCTCCCACGCCGTCAGCTCCGTTTCGCCCCGGCGCAGTGCATCGTGGACCCCCTGCCGCGTGATCCCGCAGTTTTCCGCGATCTCCGCCAGGGAGAGGTCGTCCGCGTAATAGGAGGTCATCACGTCCCGGCAGCGCGCCGAAAGCGCTTCGCCGTAGCAATCCAGCAGCCTGCAAAGCCGCTCGCGCTTTTCCTCCATGGTAGCCTCCCAAATACACAGTAAGCCTGTAAAGCAAATCACTTTACAGGCTTATTATACACATTTTTTTCCGCTTGTCAAGGGGATTCAGCAGCTTTTTTGCGAAATTTTCATCCGATACTGCCCGTTTTCCGCGCAAAGCAGCACGTCGCAATCGGTTCCGACGCTTCCGTCGAGGATCCCGCCGGAGATCAGCTCCTCCGCCGCCCGAACCGCCTGTCTGCGCACCTCCCGCGCACTGCCGTGTTCGCTCCCCTGCGCCGGTGACTGCGTCTGCGAGCATACCAGCGCCTGTGCAAGGAAGCTGTCGTCGAACCGGACGCCGATGCCCTTCTGCCGCAAGCGCTCCGCAAAGGAGTGCACGCCGCCCCTTGCCACCTGCTCCAGCGCTTCCCTCCCCAGCAGACGGAACACGGCGAGTTCATCAACGCGATCCACCAGCTCGCGGGAGAGCAACGCTTCCGCACGCGCACGCGCTGCTGCGATCGCCGCCGTTTGCGGCGAGGAGGCAAACCCGATCCCCGTCGCGGTTTCTCCCATGTTGGCGGTCAGCACCACCGCCGCGTTGCGGAAGCTGACGGTCAATCCCGCGGAATCGGTCAGTTTTCCCTCGTCGAGGATCTGTAACAGCAGCGCTCGAACCTCCGGGTGCGCCTTTTCTACCTCGTCGAACAGCACCAGCGAATAGGGACGGCGGCGGATGCGCTCAGTCAGGAGACCTCCCTCCCCGTAACCGCTGTATCCCGGCGGCGCGCCGATGAGTTTGGAAACGCTGTGGGACTCCGCGTATTCGGTCATATCCAGCCGCAGGAAGGCGTCCTTGCCGTAGAGCAGCTCCGCCAGCGCCTTGGCACAGGCGGTTTTCCCTACGCCGGAGGGACCGATCAGCAGGAAGCTGCAGGCAGGCTTCTCCGCCTCCCGCACCCCCGTCCCCGCCCGCCGCAGGGCGGAGCAGACGGCCTCTACCGCCGCATCCTGTCCGAGGATGCGCTCCTTCAACCCGGCTTCCAACCTGCGCAGCCGTTCCGCCTCGCTGTCGCTCATGGAGGTCAGGGGGATGCCGGTTTTTTCCTGTGCGGCGGCGGCAATATCCTCCCCCGTCACCGCCGTCCCCCCGCGCATCCGTTTGCAGGCCGCCGCCTCGTCGATCAGGTCGATGGCCTTATCCGGCAGGTAGCGGTCGCTGATATACCGGGCGGAGAGCCGCACCGCGCTTTCCAGCGCCTCCGGCAGCAGCCGCACCCCGTGAAAGTTCTCGTATTTTTCCCGCAGCCCGTACAGGATGCGCAGGCACTCGGCTTCCGTGGGCTCCTCCACCGAAACGCGGCGGAACCGCCGGTCGAGGGCGGCGTCCTTTTCGATGCAGCGCTTGTATTCCTTCTGGGTGGTAGCGCCGATGAGCTTGATCTCCCCCCGCGCAAGGGAGGGCTTGAGGATGTTGGAAGCGTCGATCGCCCCTTCCGCCGCGCCCGCGCCCACGATGGTGTGGATCTCGTCGATGAACAGGATCACGTCCTCCGCCTCCCGCGCTTCCGCAAGGATGGAACGGATCTTTTCTTCGAATTCCCCCCGGTATTTGGTCCCCGCCACGATGGAAGCAAGCTCCAGACTCATAATCCGCTTGCCCAGCAACGGCTCCGGCACCCGCCCTTCCGCGATACGCGCCGCGACGGATTCCACGATGGCGGTTTTGCCCACGCCCGCTTCCCCCACCAGGCAGGGGTTGTTCTTGGTACGGCGGAGCAGGATGCTGATAACCTGCTCCTCCTCCTTTTCCCGCCCGACCACCGGGTCGGTATGCCCGAACAGGGCTTTTTCGGTGAGATTGGTGGCGTTTTTGTCCAGCGTGGGCGTGCTTTTGCGCACCCGTTCCGGCTCCCGGCGCTCCTGCCGCACGTCTCCCCCTTTTTCACGCCCGTACAGCTCTTCGAGGATGTCCAGCAGCTCGTTGGCGTCCGCGCCGCAGCCTTCCGCCAGCCGCTTGCCCACACATTCCTCGTTGAGCAGCGCCATGAGCAGATGCTCCGTGCCGATGAGCGCGTTCCGCCCGCCGCCCCGCGCCGTCAGGGACGCCCGCATGAGGATGCGCCGGCAGGTGGGCGTCAGATCCTCGGTGGTGACGGTACTGCGCACGCCCGTCCCCACGATGCCCACGATTCGCCTGCGCAGCTCCGATTCCGTCACGCCCCGTTCCGAAAGCAGCCGCGACGCGGTGCTTTCCCCCTCGGCTACGATCCCGGCAAGCAGATGCTCGCTGCCGATATAGGTATGTCCCAGTTCCTTCGCAAGGGAGAGCGCCGAACCCAGCACCCGCTTTGCGCCGTCGGAAAATCGTTTGGTCAGATCACTCAAGTTCAAGAAAACTCCTTTCGTTCGGGCTCCGTGCCCTCTCCGCAAAAAATGCGGGACGATAATACATCCTATGAAAAAAAATCGAAAAGGTTCCGCCAAAGCTCTTTACTTCTTCCGTTGTTTCCGCTATAATAGAGGGGAAAGAACCCATCATCCGCGAAAGGGAGAGGAGGAACGCACATGCAGACGCCGGTCAAGGAGCCGCAAAAAGCGCAAAAACACCCTGTAAGCAACGAGCAGACGCGCCGGCAGGACCCTAAACAGGCGCAGAAGCGCCCGCAGCAGAAGCAGGAGCAGAAGCCGCAGGAGCAGCACCGGAAAGCCGCGCAGCCGCAAACCGCCAAACAGAAGAAAAAGCACTCCCTTTCCGCCGGGGAAAAGCGCGGCGCCCAGATGCTGCTGGCCATCCTGTTCGTTGCGGCGGTGATCTATGTGGTTCTCGTGTTGATTATCGCCTTCTTTCTCTGGTATTCATTCGGAACGCTTTCGGAAAATACCACGCTTTACGCCCTGCGGGTGATGGAAAGCGACGGGGAAACGCGCATTGCGTCTTTTTCCGTCGAAGAAGCCAACAACCGCTACGGGCTGTACATCCCCTATTCCACCCTCGCGCCCCTTTGCGATTTCGGCATCGCGGGGGACGGCGATCAGGTCACGATCTATCTGCCGGACGCCGGCGGCAGCATCGGAAGCATCCTCTGCCACCGGGATTCCTCCCTCGTGGAGATCAACGGCAGCTCCGTCCGGCTGTCCGCTCCCGTCCTCTTTCAAGGGGACGACTACCTGCTTCCCGTCTCCTTATTTGAAAGCTACCTGTCCGGGCTGGACGTCTCCTATGACGACGACAAGCAGATCTGCAGCCTGACCATACCGGCGAAGCCAATCTTTTCCCTCAAGCTGCACCGCCCGGAGCCTGCCACCCCCTGCACCGCCGAACAGCTCGCCCTAGCGGAGATGTCGCCGGGCGGTCACGGCACTTCGGAACCGGAGTCCTCCGATGTCACCGACGAGCCGGACGAGCAATCCTGACCACAGCCATGGCCACGACCATGGCCGCGAAAACGCAAAATCCCGCAATTCTCTGCGCTTTACTCTTGACAAGGTACTTTTCTTGTGCTATGCTATTGCGAAGCAGTAGCATATTGCTATTGCGAAGCAGTAGCATATTGCTATT
>JAFLUP010000003.1:33322-52291 GCA_022508745.1 Oscillospiraceae bacterium
GCGAAGCAGTAGCATATTGCTATTGCGAAGCAGTAGCATATTGCTATTGCGAAGCGATAGCATATTGCTATTGGAACATCATCACCGAGAAAGGAGCATGAACATGAAATACGTTTGCGAACTTTGCGGCTGGGAGTATGACGAAGAGACCGGTTCCCCGGAAAACGGCATCGAGCCCGGCACCAGCTTTGAGGATCTGCCGGAGGATTTCGTCTGCCCGCTCTGCGGCGCCGGCAAAGAGGATTTCGAAAAAGCGGAATGAAGATACGGCTTGCGGAGGAACGGGACATTCCCGGGCTCAACCGTCTGCTGCGGCAGGTGGCGAACGTCCATCACGAAGGCCGCCCGGACCTGTTCCGCGGGAATGTAAAAAAATACACAGACGAGGAGCTTTCCGCCCTGCTGAAGGACGAGAACCGTCCGGTTTTCGTCTATATCGGGGAGGAGGAGCGTATCGACGGCTACGCCTTCTGCGTGCTGAAGCGGACGGCCGGGGACAACATCCTGACGGATCTGCGTTCCCTTTATCTGGACGACCTGTGTGTAGAGGAGACCAAACGGGGCCAGCACATCGGGCGCACGCTGTATGAACACGTTTTGCGGTTCGCGAAGGAGCAGGGCTGCTACAACGTCACCCTCAACGTGTGGTCCTGCAACCCGAGCGCCATGGGCTTTTACCAAGCGCTGGGGATGCAGCCGCAGAAGATCTGTATGGAAAAAATTCTTGATTAACATAGCAAAAAGTAAAGAACAGGACGGAATGATTCCGATCCTGTTCTTTTGCTTGATACGGGATTCAGATTTCGATCAATTCATATTCCCGCGTGCCGAAGCCGAGGGCTGCGGCGGCTTCGATGGTATGGACGCCGTTGCGGCTCTCTAACCGTTCCAGGAAATGCTTCTGCCCCGGGTCGTCCTTGGCAGCATAGACCAGATCCACGCACGCCTGATCGATGGCAATGGGATCGTCGGACACCAGAATTCCGATATCCTTCATGCAGGGATCCTCCGCCACCGCACAACAGTCGCAATCCACCGAAAGGTTCTTCATCACGTTGACGTACAGGATGTTCCCCTTGAAATAGGAAACGATCGAAGCGGCGGCGTCCGCCATGGATTCCAGGAAGGAATCGTGATCCGCCGTCCAGATCTCCGCAGGAACGCCCGCGCCGTGGATATATGCCTTTCCATAGGAGGAAGCCACGCCGATAGAGAGCTGCTTGATCGCTCCGCCGTAACCGCCCATGGGGTGCCCCTTGAAGTGGGAAAGCACCAGCATGGAATCATAGTTGGCAAGGTTTTTGCCCACATAGTTGGTCTTGATCACTCTGCCCTCCGGAATGGGAAGCTCCAGATCCGGACCTTCCGCGTCCAGCAGATCAAAGGGGAAATACAGGTTCCAGCCGTGCAGTTTGATGGCCTTTTGATGCTTTTCCGTGGTGTTCCGCTCCCCGTCGTAAGCGGTGTTACATTCCACCACCGTGCCGCCGACTTCGTCCACCACCGGCTTCCAGAATTCCGGGTGCAGGAAGTTCTGGTTGCCCACTTCACCGGAATGTACCTTGATCGCCACATTCCCCGGCAGGGTTTTGCCCAGCAGTCGGTACAGCTCCAGCACCTTTTCCGGGGTGATCTCTCTCGAGAAATACACCTTTGCTCCCATGATTTTTCCTCCTAAAAATCGTCATTCTGTACTTCAAGCATACCATGCTTTCCCGGTTTTGTCAAGAAAAATTTACCTTTAAGAATTTGACATTTTCCGCCGGAAGGTGTATACTGAACAACAGTGTATGAACCGAGGTGAATCCCTTTTCGTGAAATTCATATTCCGCTATCTCCGCCCGTATGCAAAAGGAATGTTGCTGGGCTTTTCCATCAAATGCTTCGGCACCCTCATCGAGCTGGCGCTGCCGTATATTTTGAGTCATATCGTCGACGACGTGGTCCCGAAGGACGGGCGGCTGTGGATGATCCTGCTGTGGGGCGGCGCCATGGTGCTTTGCGCCCTGCTCGCCATGCTCGCCAACGTGAAAGCCAACCGCATGGCCTCCCGTGTGGCAAGGGACGGCGCGGAAAGGATTCGCCACGATCTGTTCCACCGTACCATGACCCTCTCCGCCAGCCAGATCGACGCCTTCACCATCCCTTCGCTGGAAGCGCGCATCACCACGGACACCTACAACGTCCACAGCTTCATCGGACAGATGCAGCGTCTGGGCGTTCGCGCACCGCTGCTGCTCATCGGCGGGATCTTCGTCACGCTGATCATGGATCCGTTCCTTTCCCTCATCATGCTGGCGATCATGCCCATGATCTTCGGCGCCGTCTATCTGGTTTCCCGCTGCGGCGCACGGCTCTACACCGCCGTGCAGCGCTCCGTGGACGGTATGATTCGCGTGGTGCGGGAGGATGCGCAGGGCATCCGGGTCATCAAAGCCCTCTCCCGCGTGGACCGCGAGCATGAACGGTACGACGCGGTCAACCGCCGGCTGATCCGGGCGGAAAAACGTGCAAGCCTGACGATGGGCTTTGTCAACCCGGTCATGAACCTGCTCATGAATCTGGGCATCACCTTCGTGGTGCTGCTGGGGGCGTACCGGGTCATCGGCGGGCAGACCGAGCCGGGGCGTATCATCGCTTTTACCCAGTATTTTACCATGATCTCCAACGCCACCCTCTCCGTCACCCGCATTTTCATGATCTACACCAAGAGCTCCGCTTCCGCCCGCCGCATCGCGGAGGTGGTGGACGCGCCGAAGGATCTTGCCGTCCGGCCGGAAAGCGAGTTCCCGCCCCGGGAAGGGGAATCTTTTCTGGTGTTCGACGACGTGTCCTTTTCCTACATTCCCGGCAAAACCCTGCTGCAAAACCTCTCTTTTTCCATTGAAAAGGGGCAGACGCTGGGGATCATCGGCTCCACGGGCAGCGGAAAGACCACGCTGACCCATCTGCTCATGCGCTTCTATGATGTGAACGGGGGATCGGTGCGCATCGGCGGGAAGGACGTGCGAACCATCCCGGAGGAGACCCTTCACAGCCTCTTCGGCGTTGCCATGCAGAACGATTTTCTTTATGCGGATACCATCCGCGAGAATATCCGCTTCGGGCGCGACCTGACGGACGAGGCCATCGTCCGCGCCGCCCGCATCGCACAGGCGGACAGCTTCATCTCCGCCCTGCCGGACGGGTATGACCATGTGCTGGCGCAGAAGGGCGCCAACCTTTCCGGCGGGCAGAAGCAGCGATTGCTCATCGCCCGCGCGCTGGCGGCGAACCCGGAGATCCTCATTCTGGACGACTCCTCCTCCGCGCTGGACTACCGCACGGACGCAAACCTCCGTTTAGCCATCGCAAAAGAAGTCACCGGCGTCACCTCCGTCATCGTGGCGCAGCGGGTCAGCTCGGTGATGAACGCCGACCTGATCCTCGTACTGGAGGAAGGCAGGCTCATCGGCGCGGGCACCCACGCGGAGCTGCTGGAGCACTGCGAGGTCTACAAAGAGATCAGCGATTCGCAGATGGGAGGTGCCATCCTTGACTGACGCACCCGCAACGGAAAAAAAGAAATCCGGGGCAAAACTGCTCCCCCGGCTGCTCGGCTATATCCTGCGCAACTGGCAGCTTGCCGTTCCCGCGCTTGCCTGCTCACTGGTGTCCAACTATCTCGCCCTGTTGGGACCCCGTTACCTCGGGGAGGCCATCGACGCCATCGACGCCGCGGGGGGCGTGCAGCTGAACGTCGTCTGGGACTGTTTCTGGCGTATGCTGCTCTGTTACGGCTGTTCCGCCGTCCTTGCTTATCTGCTGACCTTCCTCATGGTGCACATCAGCCAGCGGATCACCTACCGGATGCGCAAGCAGCTGTTCGAAACCCTGACCACCCTGCCGGTTTCCTACTTCGACACCCACCCCACCGGCGACATCGTCAGCCGCATTTCCTACGACATCGACACGGTCAACTCCACCCTTTCCACCGATCTGGTACAAATTCTGACCAGCCTTTACACGGTCATCGGCTCTTTGTACTTCATGGTGCGCATTTCCCCGCCCATGCTGCTGGTATTCGCCGTCACCGTGCCCATTTCCATCCTGTTCACCCGCCTGAAGGCAAAAAAGCTCCAACCCCTGTTCCGTAAGCGCTCCCGCAAGCTGGGAGAACTGAACGGATACGCGGAGGAGATGCTTTCCGGCGCGAAGACCATCGGCGCTTATCACCGTGCAGAAACCGTGACCGGGCAATTTGACGAGCGCAACAGCGACGCGGTGAACGCCTACTACGACGCGGACTACTTTGGCTCCATCATCGGTCCGTCGGTAAACTTCATCAACAATCTCTCCCTTTCGCTGGTGATGATCTTCGGGGGCATCCTGTTCCTGCTTTCCCGGAACGGCACCGTTTCGGAAGCCTCCATCTGGTTTCTGACCCCCGGCGGTATCGCCCAGTTCGTGATGTATTCCCGCAAATTCGCCGGTCCTATCAACGAATTTGCCAACATCATCAGCGAGTTCCAATCCGCTTTTACCGCCGCGGAGCGCATCTTCCGCATCATCGACGAAACGCCGGAAGCGCCGGACCGGGAAAACGCTTCCGCCCTGACCGATCCCCGGGGAGATGTGGCGCTGCGGAACGTCTTCTTCGGCTACACGCCGGAAAAAACCATCCTGCACGACCTTTCCTTCGCCGCAAGACCGGGGCAGACGGTGGCCATCGTCGGTCCCACCGGCGCGGGCAAGACCACCATCATCAACCTGCTCATGCGCTTCTATGACGCGGACGCAGGAGAGATCACCGTGGACGGCACAGAAGTTCGCGACCTCACCCGGGATAGCCTGCGGCTCGCCTACACCATGGTGTTGCAGGACACTTGGCTGTTCTACGGCACCATCTTCGAGAACATCACCTACGGGCGGGAGGGCGCGACCATGGAGGAAGTGGTCGCCGCCGCCAAGACCGCGGGCATCCATACCTTCATCGAGCGCCTGCCGGAGGGGTACCAGACCATCCTTTCCGACGACGGCGTAAACATCTCCAAAGGGCAGAAGCAACTGCTGACCATCGCCCGCGCCATGCTTCCGGCGAGCCGGATGCTGATTCTTGACGAAGCCACCTCCAATGTGGACTCCCGCACGGAGAAAAAGATCCAGGAAGCCATGGCGGCGCTGATGCAGGGGCGCACCTGCTTTGTCATCGCGCACCGCCTTTCCACCATCCAGAACGCCGATCTCATCCTCGTGGTGCGGGACGGGGACGTCATCGAGCGCGGCACCCACGAGGAGCTGCTGAAGCAGGGCGGTTTCTACGCCTCCCTGTACCATTCCCAGTTTTCGTGAAGAAACGGCAAAAAGGCGTAGTTCTGGAGTTTGACACCGTATTCCCATTACAGGCAGCCGCTCACGTGCGGCTGTCTTTTCATACCGACAGAAGATTTTTTCAAAAAACACCTATCCATTCTGCGGAAGGGACACTATAAGGGTGGAAATCATGATTGCCAAATTCCGATAAGGAGAAAAAATACAACGAAAGGAATGGCTGCTCACATGGACTCGAACGAGATTCTTCCCTATGTGGAACCGATCTTCCGCTTCTGCTGCAAGCGCTTAAGCAACCGGCATGATGCGGAAGATCTGGCGAGCGAAATCGTTTGTCACGCGCTGGAGGGAATGAAGAAGTATCACATCGAATCTCTGGACGCCTGGGTCTGGCGCATCGCCCACAACCGCTATGCGCGGTTGATCCATGCACGAAATCAGGAGCAATCGTTCCTGACAGGCGACGAGATGCTGCTTTCCGTCCCGGATGCCGATCCGTTTACGGTCACGGATGAGCCGGAGCGGGATTACGAGGAGGTTTTTCGGTATCTCCATACGCTTTCGTCCTCTTATCGGAATATCTTCATCGACCACTACCTCGGCGAGCTGGATATCCGCGCCTTGGCGGTGAAGTACGCCCTGCCTGAAACCACAGTCAAGTGGCGCTTGCACGTGGGGCGCGAGAAAATCAGAACACGAATAGGAGAAAACGGTATGGAAAAGGTGTATAACCGCATCAACTGGAATACGTCGACCTGCAACGGGTCGATGAATCCGAACCAATATCTGCACACACAGATTGCCCGCGCGATCTGTCAGGCGGCGTATGAAAAACCGCTGACGGTAGAGGAAATCAGCCTTTGCACGGGAATTCCCGCCATGTATATCGAGGACGAGCTGCCTCGTCTGGAATACGGAGACGCAATCTGCAAAGTGGGAAATAAGTATGCGACCAACTTTATTGTCTTTCGCTTACAGGATCGCAAGGCGATCGAGACAGTTTCCGCCTCGCTGGTGACGGAAGTCGCCGACAAACTGGAAGCACTTCTGCGGCAAAACGCGGAAGCGGTCAAAAGGCTCGACTTTTACGGGCACGACTTCGGGATGGAACGGCTGGGATATATCCTGATCCCCTATCTGCTCCGGCAGAAGGTCCGCTCGATCAAGCAGGAACGGCTGCATTTGGAGAACGGTCCGTACCCCCAGAGAAAGGACGGCGGATATGGATGGTTTCTCGTGGAGGAAACGCCCGATGCGAACGAATTTCTCTCCGAGTACAGCACTGGCTGCAACGGTGCGGGAGATGACGACGGAAGCAAATATGCATTTCCGTCGCATATCTATTACTACTGGATCGGGAAGTATTTCCATAACGGCATCTACCACAACGGAGGTACGCGCTGGATGTGCGCCCACGGGATTCCGCAGAACAGCAAAAACGGGTTCATCGAAAAGGACGCGCTATCGGAGGAAGACGCAGCAAGACTTCTGCAAAAGAATCTGATCCGAAAAGCGGACGGCGGGTATCAATTGCAGTTCGCCTGCTTCACCGAAGCGCAGTTCACAGCGCTTGTGTCCTTGTTCAAGCTGGACGACGGAGGGCTGGACGATTCTCTGGCAACGTGGCTCATGGCAGTGCGAAACAGCTTTGGCAAATTTGTCCCGGCAAGATTGGACGATCAGATCAACCAATGGGTATCCAACTATTGGTGCCAGATCATCGGTTACGTGACGGATGAACTGATCCGCCGGGGCGTCCTGCGGAAACCCGATCCGGAAAAGCCGTTAACGGACGGCGTGTTCTATGTAGAAGGCAATTACGCGCTGTAATAGAAACATAATCGAAAGGGCACTTCCTTGTGGGAGGTGCCCTTGCTCTTATTTCTTCTTGAATTTCGAGAAAAATGAATGTTTCTTCGCGTAATGTTTGTCCTCGCAGAGCTCACCGAAGGCGGTGAGGGCGTCCTTTTGCTTTTTGCCCAGCCCTTTCGGAACCTCCACCTCCACGGTGACAAGCAGGTCGCCCCTGCCCTTGCCGTTGAGCTGCTGCACGCCCTTCCCCTTGATACAGAAGGTGGTGCCGGATTGAGTGCCCTCGGGAATGGTCAGCTCGCCCTGCCCTTCCAGCGTGGGAACAATGACCTTCGCCCCCAGTGCCGCTTCCACGAAGGTGATGGGCAGGTCGCAAAGCAGGTCGAATCCATCCCGGGTGAACACCTCATGGGGACGGACGGTGACCGCCACATAGAGGTCGCCCGCGCTCCCGCCGTTGATACCGGCGTTCCCCTGTCCCCGCAGAGAGATGCGCTGCCCGTTGTCGATCCCGCCCGGAACCTTCACCTCGATCACCTTGTTGCGCCGCAGTCTGCCGGTTCCCTTGCAATCCTTGCAGGGGTTTTTGATGATCTTCCCTTTTCCCCGGCAGGCGTCGCAGGCCTGGGAGGACTGCATGTAACCGAAGGGGGTGCGCTGCTGCACGGTGACCTGCCCGCGCCCGCCGCACTTCGTACAGGTTTCCACGCCCGTGCCGCCGCTGCCGGAGCAGGTGGGGCAAGCGTCCACCCGGGCGTAGTTGATCTCCTTTTTACAGCCGAACGCCGCTTCCTCAAAGGTGAGCGTCAGACGGACGGAAACATCCTCTCCTCGCCGCGGACCGTTGGCGTTCCGGCGGGCTCCGCCGCCTCCGCCGAAGATCCCGCCGAACAGGTCGCCGAAGATGTCCCCCATGTCGAACCCCTCGGAAAAGCCGCCGAAGCCGCCCCCGCCGGCAGACGGATCTAACCCCGCCCAGCCGAACTGGTCGTAGCGAGCGCGTTTTTCGGAATCGGAAAGGACGGAGTACGCCTCGTTGACCTCCTTGAACCGCTCCTCCGCCGCCTTATCGCCGGGATTCGCGTCCGGATGGTACTGTTTCGCCAGCTTATAGAACGCTTTTTTGATTTCACTGTCCGAGGCGCCCTTCTGTAAGCCGAGTACCTCGTAACAATCCCGTTTCTGTTCTGCCATGATCCTATCTCATTTCCTACGGAAATTTTACCGCGGAAAACTGCATGCGGAAGGTTTGCTCCCGCATGCAGTCCCCGTTTCCCGTTTTAGTTGGATTTATCCGTGAAGTCTGCGTCATAGACGGTATCGTCGTTGCCGGGATCGTTCCCGCCGTTGCCGCCCATGTCACCCATGTTCGGATCCCCGCCCGACTGCTGGTAGAGCTTGGAGGACAGGGTGTACATTGCCTTTTCCAGCGATTCGGTATCCGCCTTGATCTGGTCAGCAGAGCCGCTCTTCAGGGTCTCCTCCAGTTTGGCGATGGCTTCCTGCACGGGGGCTTTGTCGCCGTCGTTCAGCTTGTCGCCGGCGTCTTCCATGGTCTTCTTGCACTGGAAGACCGCGCTTTCCGCCCGGTTGCGGATCTCCACGGCTTCCTTCTGCTTGCGATCCTCCTCCGCGTGCATCTCCGCATCCTTCACGGCGCGGTCGATATCCTCTTTGGACATATTGGTGGAGGACTGGATGGTGATATGCTGCTCCTTGCCGGTGCCTTTATCCTTCGCGGTGACGTTGACGATACCGTTGGCGTCGATGTCGAAGGTGACTTCGATCTGCGGAACGCCGCGGGGCGCGGGAGCGATGCCGTCCAGCATGAACCGCCCGAGGGTGGTGTTGCTCGCCGCCATTTCGCGCTCGCCCTGCAGGACGTGGATCTCAACGGAGGTCTGCCCGTCAGCAGCGGTGGAATACACCTGACTCTTGGAGACGGGGATGGTGGTGTTGCGCTCGATGATCTTGTTGAACACGCCGCCCAGCGTCTCGATGCCCAGGGACAGCGGGGTGACGTCCAGCAGGAGCAGGTCCTTGACGTCGCCGCCCAGCACGCCGCCCTGAATGGCAGCGCCCACCGCGACACATTCGTCCGGGTTGATGCCCTTGAAGGGTTCTGCGCCGGTGAAGTCCTTGACCGCATCCACCACGGCGGGGATACGGGTGGAACCGCCCACCAGCAGCACCTTGTTGATCTGCTTCACGTTCAGACCCGCGTCGGCAAGCGCCTTGCGCATGGGTTCGATGGTACGCCGGACCAGATCCGCGGTCAGCTCGTTGAACTTCGCGCGGGTCAGCGTGGCGGAGAAATGCTTCGGACCGGAAGCGTCCGCCGTCAGGAAGGGCAGGTTGATCTCCGTGCTCATCACGCCGGAAAGCTCGATTTTTGCCTTTTCCGCCGCTTCCTTGAGGCGCTGCATGGCCATGTTGTCGCTGTGAATGTCAATGCCGGTTTCGGACTTGAAGCTGCTCGCGATCCATTCCATGACGCGGTCGTCGAAGTCGTCGCCGCCCAGATGCGTGTCGCCGTTGGTGGCGAGCACCTCGAACACGCCGTCCGAGATCTCCAGCAGCGAAACGTCGAAGGTGCCGCCGCCCAGATCGTAGATGAGGATCTTCTGATCCACGTTGTCTTTGTCAAGACCGTACGCCAGCGCCGCCGCCGTGGGCTCGTTGATGATCCGCTTGACTTCAAGCCCTGCGATCTTGCCCGCGTCCTTGGTCGCCTGCCGCTGTGCGTCGGAGAAGTACGCGGGAACGGTGATGACCGCCTCCGTGACCTTCGTACCCAAAAAGCTCTCCGCATCCGCCTTGAGCTTTTGCAGGATCATGGCGCTGATCTCCTGCGGGGTGTAGCCCTTGCCGTCGATCTCCACCTTTTTGGTGGTGCCCATGGAGCGCTTGATGGAGCTGATGGTGCGGTCCGGGTTGGTGATGGCCTGCCGTTTCGCCACCTGACCCACCATGCGCTCGCCGTTCTTTGCAAACGCTACGACGGAGGGGGTGGTGCGGTTGCCTTCCGCGTTGGCGATGACCGACGGCTCGCCGCCCTCATATACCGCGACACAGCTATTGGTGGTGCCGAGGTCGATTCCGATAATTTTTCCCATACTCTTGTTCCTTCTTTCTGTAAAATGCGGTTTGTCAAAATTTCTATCTATCAGAAGATCCGATTTTCGATCAGTTGGCTACCTTCACCATGGCATGGCGAAGAACCCTGTCCCCGCGCATGTATCCCTTCTGGAAGGTCTGTACCACCACGTTTTCGCCCACATCCGGGTTTTCTTCGTGCATGATGGCGTTGTGGAAGTTGGGATCGAAGGGAGCGCCGTCGCTCTCGATCTCCGTGATACCCAGCTTTGCAAGAATGTCGTTCTGCTGCTTGATGAGCGCGCGGATGCCCTCGTCCTCCGGGGAAAACTGCTGCGCCTGCGCCATGCTGTCCAGCAGCGGCAGGAACGCCGTCAGCGCGTCCGCATAGGCGGAGGTGTAGCACTCCGTCTTTTCCTTTTCACTGCGCTTGCGGAAGTTTTCGTACTCCGCGTACAGGCGCAGGTATTGATCGTTCTTTTCTTCCAGCTGCGCTTTGAGCGCCTCAATTTCCTTCTGATCCCGGTGAAAGAGCTTCTTTTCCTTTTTGCTCTTTTCCTCTTTTCCGCCGGGCGCCTCTGCGGTTTCCGCGGTTTCCGCCGTTTCCTCTGCGGCGGTTTCCTCCGGGGTCAGTTCCTCTTTATTTTCCGTCGTCTGCTGCATGATGCTCACCATTCCTTTCTTGTAATACGCGCGGCTTGGCCGTTCCCGGCGACTCGCTCGCTGCCGGCAGTTCCGACGGTCCGATCTGCTCGGACAGGCCGGACGCGAAGTAATCCAGCGAGGCAACTACCTTTTTATAATCCATTCGCTGCGGTCCGATGACGCCGATGGCGCCCACCACCTGCCCGTTGACGGTGATGGGGTGGAACACGAACCCGGTGTCCGGCGGAGCGAACTCGTCCTTTTCCTCATCCCCCAGAATGACGCTGGTCTGCCCGGGAATCGCCCGCTGCATCAGCTCCGCAAAGCGCTGCCGCTGCTCGAACAGGTTCAGGATGCTTTGGAACTTGGCGGCGTCCATGAATTCCGGATAGGAAAGCAGCTTGTTGACGCCGTCGATATGCACCTTTTCCCGGTCATAGGAGCCCAGCATCTCGTGGACCACCCGCAGGACCGTGGTGGCAAACGCGCGGCTCTCCCCCATATGTTCCTCAAAGGAGAGGATCACCGAAAGGTTGATCTGCTCCGCGGAAAGCCCGGCAAGGGTGGCGTTGAGCGCTTCCTTCGTGTGCGCCAGCAGCTCCGGCGTGATGGCTTCCATCAGCTTGACGTGCCGGTTGCGGATGGTGCCGTCCTTGCAGATCATGATCAGCAGGAAGCTGGTTTCATCCACATAGACCGTTTCGTACCGATCCACGGCGCTGTTGCCGCCGCCCAAAAAAGCAAAGGTGGCGTAATTGGTGATGCTGCCGATGGCGCGGGCGGCTTCGTCCATCATCCTGCCCACCTCGACGAGCTTGTTGCTCATCACCTCGTCCAGCACTTCCAGCTCTTCCATGCCGAGGAAGTAGCGCTCCATCAGACTGTCCACATAGGTGCGGTAGCCCTGCGGCGTGGGCACACGACCGGCGGAGGTGTGGGGCTGCTCCAGGTAGCCCATGTTCTCCAGATCGTTCATCTCGCTGCGGATGGTGGCGCTGGAAAGGTTGAACTGGCGCGATTCCGTCAGGGATTTGGACCCCACCGGATCGCCGGTGCGGATGTATGCGTCGATGACGGATTTCAAGATCGCTTTCTTCCGTTCGGAAAGCTCCATATGCGCACCGTCTCCTTTCTCCTTCTCGCTTCGCGTTAGCACTCATGCGTTTCAAGTGCCAATCTTGTCTTTATTATACCCTTTTTTTCCGACTTGTCAATAGGGATTGCCAAATTTAATTTGTAAACAAATTGTTTCGAAACGGTCTATCGCACCGAAAAAGCAGGGAAAACCGCCGCGCCGGGCTTCCCGGCGGTTAGCAAAACCAAAAACCGATTGCCAAAGACTTGTAAACGGCAGAAAAATCGTATATAATAAGGAAAAGCATGCTATATAGAAAAGGAAGAACCGCTTTTATGGAAGAAAAAACCGGCAAATCCTCCGTTTTTGAACGCATTTATCAACAAGTGGAACGCATCCCCAAAGGAAAAGTCGCAAGCTACGGGCTGATCGCGGGAGCAGCGGGCAACCCTCGCTGGGCGCGGGTGGTGGGCTACGCGCTGCACGTCAATCCCCGCCCGGGGGAGATCCCTTGTCACCGGGTGGTCAAGAAGGACGGCTCCGTGGCGCCGGGATTTGCCTTCGGCGGTCCCAACGTCCAGCGAGACCTGCTGGAAGCGGAGGGCGTGACCTTCCTGCCGGACGGCAGAGTAGACCTCGCCGCCTGCGGCTGCTCCCTGCGGGATCTATTGCAAATATAGCGTAAATTAAAAATCCCTCTCCCGTTTAGAGCGTTGCTCATGAAGAAGGTTTAACCATTGCGTTTTTGATTGGTGATCAAACGTGTTGAAGCATTTCTGCTGACATATCGGCTGAGATAAAATATAATAATTCAGCAAGATAAATCGGCACAAGATTTCACTCCCATGTGCCGATTCTTATATTTATATCAACTATATCAACAAGTAAGTGCAACCGCCTTGAGCCGATTTCCCAACTATCACTTTGCGCGATCCAACTAAACTACGCGTTAACCTACTCTCATGTTACGACATGGACAATCGGCTTTTACGATGATATAATGTGCTTGAACCACAGAAGTGGAATAAAAAACGATGAGGAGAATTTCTATGAACACAATGGGAGAAAAAATAGCAGAATTAAGAAAGTCCAAGTCAATGACACAGGAGGAGCTTGCCACTCGCATAGGGGTATCTCCGCAGGCAATTTCGCGATGGGAGAACAACGCAACGATGCCTGACATTATGCTGTTGCCCGTTTTAGCGGATATTCTTGACATTACCATCGATGAGTTGTTTTCGGAGAATAAGGCCGCTGTGATGAACGAGCGAGACATTGACCTTGCACCTAAAGCTGCGTATATGTCGGTTTTGGATGTATTATGCAAGTCTTTTAAGCAGTCGAGAGGGTACAAGGCTGAACAATTCTTGCAGGATCTCAAAGACCAGCGCGGAGCCCAGTCGGGTATCAGAAGCGCAAACAGCGATGACGCCGTTTATGTGACAGACAGTCTCGCGGTAGCATATCTCGCTGAAAAGGGCACTGCTGTTCAGCTTTTGGAAGATGACCGCATTGCCGAGTTTTTCGTAGCACTGTCTAACAGCGCTTTCCGCAGCATGTTAGAATACCTATTTGAAAATGGACGCTCTCTCACCCCTGCGTTCGCCGCCGCAAAATTCGGCATTTCTGAGGACGAGGCTCTTAACGCGCTTCTTAACATTACAAAATTCGGATTTGCACTCGAAACTGAAATTGACGATGGCGAGGGCAAAACTGTCTTGGTGTTTAAGCCCATTAATATGTACTTGCTACCTATGCTGCTGTTCCCGATGATGCGTCTTGCGTATCAGATAATCAACACCAAAAATACATGGTATAACCTCAGGGGGTAACTATGAAAAATGTAAAGCTAATAACTTATATGCTCGGCTATATATGGAAAGCAGATAAAAAGGGTTTCGTTTGGCTGATCGCTTGGTTAACATGGAATATCATACCCACTATTTACCGTGCGCTGATATACAAATTCATCATTGACGCTATTACAGAGCAAAGGCCGTTGAGCTATATTATTACTATCGTAGTTTTATATGCTCTCGTAGAACTTGTGGCGCGAATCTTCAGTAATTATGTGTTCCAGAATCGATTCAACCGTTTGAGTCTCAATGTAAAAAAATATTCCAATAATTTGTTGCTCAAAAAGTGTTCCGTTTTAGATATGGAATGCTATGACAATACAGAGTTTTACGACAAGATATCGAAAGCGCTCGGGCAAGTCAACAACAGAGCAATGGATGTATTCTATCAAGTTCAGAGGTTTATTTCAAATGTAATCTATTTAGTCACGGGTTTCGTAATCATAGTCACACTTGATCCGCTGATGATAATCGTTTCCATAGTTACAGGCATTGCATTTTTCCTGTTAGATTTTGTTTTTGTGAAAACAAAATATCAGACACGAGAAGCAATGGTTCCTATCAACAGAAAAGTTGACTATTTCCATGGTTTGATGCACGATAGAAAAACGGTATCCGATGTAAAGCAATATAAAGGATTTGGCAAATATCTTATAAGCAAGTATAACAAGTCGGCAGACGAGCAGATTTCGATGTCTATAAAACTTGCGAACAAAGAAACTTCTCATATGATCAAAAGTCAAGTTTTAGTGTCAACCGTATATATCTTATTTCCGTATGTGCATTTGGCAGTACAGTGTTTCAGAGCAGTCATTTCAGTGGCAGACATCCCCGCAATGTTCAACGCTTTTAACTTGGCTGTCAATGGATTCTCAGATACTTCCCGCGAGATTTCTAATTTGAAAGAAAGCTGCCTCTATATCGCGCATCTGAAAGAAGTTCTTGAATACGAGCCTAAGATCGAGCGCGACGGCGGACGGGAGATCGGCGATATTGACACAATCGAATTTGAAAACGTATCGTTCAAGTACCCGCATAGCGATCACTATGTCCTCGAAAATCTCAGCATTACCATCAAAAAGGGGCAGAAGATTGCTATCGTTGGCATAAATGGCGCCGGCAAGACGACATTTGTCAAGCTCCTGATGAGATACTATGACCCATGCGAGGGCAGAGTATTGGTGAACGGAGTAGACATGAAAGAATACAATGTAAACTCCCTTCGTGACAAAATGGCAACGCTCTTGCAGGAGTTCCAGCCCTACAATGTGCCTATAGATGAGATGATCGCCTGCAGCGAAACGACTGACGAGCAGAAAGTCGAGCGCGTTCTGGGAGAAGTCGGTTTGACCGACAGGATCAACGCGGCTCCTAAAAAGATCAAGAGCGAATACTCCAAGATGTTCGATGTGGACGGCGTGATGCTTTCCGGCGGCGAATTGCAAAAGCTGTTTATTGCCCGTATGCGCTATAAGGACGGCGGCGTTTATATCATGGACGAACCGTCGTCTGCGCTCGATCCGATTGCCGAGTATGAAATAAACAACTTGATGATGAACATCGCAAAGGATAAGACGGTTGTTATGATCGCGCACAGGCTTTCTACAGTCGTAAATGCGGACTGCATCCTTCTCATAGACGGCGGCAAAGTTTTGGAGATGGGTTCGCACAGGCAATTACTTGAACAGAACGGCAAGTACGCGCAGATGTTCAACCTGCAAGCGGAACAGTATCAATCGGCAACGGCTTAATTCGGGAACTGATCCGGCGGAGCGGGAGGGGTTCCGCGCGACCGTCGCCTTCGTCATCCAGATGACAGATGTCACGGAAGTGCGCGCCAGCGCGAACATCCACCCGGAATTTGCTCTGGCGTTGGAAGAAGCGCAAGCGGCAGGCGTAGAGGTGCTGTTCCTGCAGTGTCGAGTCGCGCCGGAGGAGCTGGAGAGCGAAGCCCAAATAGAAACATGAAAAATCCTCCGGGGAGTGAATTCCCGGAGGATTTTTTGCCGGTGCCGTCCTGTTTAACCCGTCCCGAATTGCGCTTTGTTGTTGAGCCATTTGATGCGGTCCCTGAACCATTGCCGCGTCAGGACGATGTGATTTTTATCATCGTACGCCCGTCTTCCCCATTTTTGCAGGTCCTTATCGAATTCCTTCTTATAGACCCTCGAAACGCGGGTGAGCGTTTGCAGGGTGGAAGCGAAGCCGTCGGTGTTTTCATAGATCTCCCGCCAGCATATCTTTGCCCGATTGCGGAACCATCTATGATTCATTGCCATGACAAACCATAGGTTTCTCCTCGCAGCAAAATAGCTGTCCGTCGGATGGTAGTTGTAGCTGCTCCATTCCACCGTCGCCCCGTCGAAATCCCATGGGCATCCGAAGGTCAGCTTTCCGTCATCGGAAAAATCGATCCAAAGGTAAAAACTCTTTTTGTAGTCGTCGCTGTTGCACATCAGCTCGCAGAACAAATACATCCGGATCATGGAGTCCACATCGATCACACGGGAGATGACCTCCTCGGCACTCATGTCGGAAACCTCCACCAGATCGTAATTTTCATCAAAGATATACCGGGTGTCCTCGTAGGTCGCCGCGTACAGGATGGTGAAAATGTTATTGATCGCCTTTTGGATAAAGCGGAACTGCGCATCCGACAGCCCGTCGTTTTTCACGGAGACGAACAGTTTGCGCACCCCGATGTCGTTGCACGTCCTCGTGTACGGCTCCCCGTTGAACTTCAAAATGTTCAGCCCGCCGTAGTCGATCTCGAAACGCGGGGAATCGTCCCCCGAAGCGTCGATCTCCAGCAAGTAGCCGGAGAGAAGCTCCTCGGTGTCCGCGCCCGCTTCCTCGATGTCGATTCGGTTCTTGTTGATCTGGTTTTGCTCGCAAAGGAGATAGACTCCTTGATACGCTCCGTTGACTTCCACGGACACGTATCTCCAGTCAGAGCTGTATTCCTCCAGCATCACCGAGGCGAAGGCGAACGCGGAAGCATTGCGGAGCTTGCTGTCATCCAGATAATCCGCAAGCAGCACCCAGCTTTTACACTCGGCGCCTTCATTCATGCCCAGCAGATTTTGTTTTTTCTCAAATTTGATCCGGTAGGGCTTTTTCGGACACGTCGAGGTGGAATTCCCCCGGATCCGGACCCCGGCGGAAACGCCTTCCAGATTGTACTGCTCGTTTTCGGTGGAAAGGCTGACCCGGCACGAAGTGTACTCCGTTTTGGAAGCGATCTGGCTGCCGCCGGTGTCGATGGACAGAACCGGCATTTTCCCCGGAAGCACATACACAAGGCAGGAGGACTCGTTGCCCGCGCTGACGTAGGCATACCCCTCCTTCACGGCGGTGACGCTCCCCTTTTCCACCGTCACGCAATCGTCCGAAGAAGTCCACACCACAGCCTCCGGGTCCGCGTCGCTGTCCTCGAGGGTGTAGGGCAGCTCCCAGCTATCGCCGGCGACCAGATAGATACAGTTCTGCTTCACCGTCGCTTTGGGCGCTTCCGGCTCCTCGATGACGGAGACCTCCGATGTGGATTCCTCCGCCGCGGGCTCCTCCGGCTCCTCCGAGGGTTGACAGGCGGAGACCATGCAAGGCAACAGGAGCGCCAAAGCCAGTAGAAGATGCGTCCATTTTTTTCTCATACCCATGTGCTTTTCCCGCCTGACTGCAAATCGTGTTCTTTTCTGTATTGTACCAAATTCCCCATCGACTTGTCAAGAGCATTGTACGATACGACGCAGACAAAAAGACAGCCGCTCTCCCGACGAGCGGCTGTCTTTGCTTACCTATTATTCGTATTTGCGGTTACTCTGCTTCTTCCAGTGAAGGATCAGTGCGATCAGCCCAAACAGGGAGAGGATCGCGAGCATCACCCAAAGCGGCATTGCGCTGTTGTCGCCGGTCGTGGGCGCGTCGGGCTCCGGAGCGTCCTTATGGTTGGTGAACGCCACCTTGTTCCCGCCGTCCGGCGAGATGCTTCCTTCCGCGGCGGAAGCGGACTCCTCCTTGCCGTCTGCGGTCTGCTTGACGGTGGTGGCGTAGCCATCCTTGTCCGCGTCAAGCTCCTCGACGGTGTACTGCGTTCCGGTGGGAAGGTCCGTCAGGCGGATGGATTCCCCGTGCTTCAAGGTGAATTCAGCTTGCCCGTTTGCATCCAGCGTCAGGGTGCCGTCCGCCTTGCCACCAACGCCGATATAGCGGATCTCGCCGTGCATCGGAGCGCCGTCCCGATCCTTCAGCGTGACGGTGAAACGGAATTCCTTCTCCCGGTCGCCGCCGGTGCCCGTGACCGTCTTGCCGATCTCCAGTTCAGACAGCACGACGTTGGTGAACACCGCGCCGTCTTCGTCGTATTCCGCCGTCACGGTCAGCGTGCCGTCGCCGTTGTCCTCCACATGAACTTTGACGGTTTCGGTATGTTCGTCGTATGCGATGGTGGCGTCGCCGCCGTCAAGTTCCCGGATCTCGTACAGGAAGTCCTTGCCCGCGTCTGCCTCCGTAAAGAGGATGGAGGCGAACAGGATGTTGCCTTCTTCGTCGGCATATACGGTTTGCAGCACTTCTCCCGCCTCGTCAAGCAGCAGGAAGGCGAACATCCCGTCTCCGATCTTGCCGCCGAGGAAGATCTTCTTCGCCGTCAGCTGTACCTCGCCGGAAGCGGCGTATCCGTTGGTGAAGGACACCTTGGATTCCGAACCGCCGGTGATCACACCGCTGATCCCGTCAGAGGTCACAATCTCAAAGCCTTGCGCATACTGCTCCGTCACTTCGTAGCTGGCCTCGTGGGGCAGACCGTACACGGTGAACCACTGCCCGCCCTTGATGCTGACGATGCCGCCGTCCGTCACGGTGGTGGTCGTGCCGTCGGACTTGACCACCTCGTACGTGCCGGTCAGGGGTTCGCCGGAAGCGTCCTTCAGGCTGAGCAGGAACTCGAACAGGGTCTCTGCGGAGACCTCTGTCGCGTTCTGCAGGCTCTTGGACACCGTCAGCCAGCCGGATTTTCTCTCGTTGGTGAATTCCGCGCCGTCCTCGTCATACTCCGCGGTCACGGTCAGCGTGCCGTTACCGTTGTCGGTCACATGAACCTTGACGGTTTCGGTGTGTTCGTCGTACACGATGGTGGCGTCGCCGCCGTCCACTTCTTGGATCCTGTACTGGAAC
>JAFLUP010000003.1:52391-58079 GCA_022508745.1 Oscillospiraceae bacterium
CCACTTCTTGGATCCTGTACTGGAACTCTTTGCCCGCGTCCGCCTCCGTGTAGGCAATGGGTGCAAACACCACGTTGCCTTTCGCGTCGGCATACACGATTTGCAGAACCTTGCCCTCCCCGTTGACCAGACGGAAGGCGAACATCCTGTCTCCGATCTCGCCGCCGAGGAAGAATTTCTTCGCTGTCAGCTGTACCTCGCCGGAAGCGGCGTAGCTGTTGGAGAAGGCCGCCGTAGAGGTGCTGCCGCCGGTGATTTCGCCTTCGGCGCCGTCAGAAGCGACAAGCGTAAAGCCCTTTGCGTTCTGCTCCGTCACCTCGTACCGGGTGCCGTGGGGCAGCCCGGTGACGGTGAACCACTGCCCGCCCTTGACGGACACGGTTCCGCCGTCTTTCACGGTAGTCGTCGTGCCGTCGGACTTTGTTACCTCATACACGCCGGTCAGCGGCTTTCCGGAGGCGTCTTTCAGGCGGATCAGGAACTCGAAAGAGATTTCTGCGGAGACTTCTGTCACGTTCTGCACGCTCTTGGTCACCGTCAGCCAGCCGGTCTTTCTCACGTTGGTGAATTCCGCGCCGTCCTCGTCGTATTCCGCCGTCACGGTCATCGTACCGTCGCCGTTATCCTCCACATGAACCTTGACCGTCTCGGAGTGCCCGTCGAATTCGATGGACGCGTCGCCGCTGTCCACCTCCTGAATCCTGTACAGGAAATCCTTGCCCGCGTCCGCCTCCGTGTAGTCGATGGGCGCAAATAGCACGTTGCCTTTCGCATCGGCATACACGGTCTGCAGCACATTGCCCAGCCCGTCAAGCAGCTGGAAGGCGAACATTTCGTCCTTGATCTCGCCGCCGCG
The DNA here is from genome assembly GCA_022508745.1 of Oscillospiraceae bacterium. Lineage (GTDB taxonomy): Bacteria > Bacillota > Clostridia > Oscillospirales > CAG-382 > Coliplasma. The sequence goes on from JAFLUP010000003.1 coordinate 53,248, forward strand.
GAAGATCTTCTTCGCCGCCAGCTGGATCTCGCCCAGCGCGGAGTAAACGTTGGTAAAGGTCGCTTCGGACCCTGCGCCGCCGGTGATCACACCGTCGGTGCCGTCGGAATCCACAAGCGCGAAGCCCTGTGCGTTCTGCTCCGTCACCTCGTACCGGGCGTCATGGGGCAACCCGGTCACGGTGAACCACTGCCCGCCCTTGATAGACACGGTCCCACCGTCTTTCACGGTGGTGGTCGTGCCGTCGGACTTGGTCACTTCGTACACGCCGGTCAGCGGGTTGCCGGAGGCGTCCTTGAGGCTGATGAGGAACTTGAAGGAGATCTTCGCAGAAGCCTCCGTCACGTTCTGAACGCTCTTGGTCACCGTTAGCCAGCCGGGCTTCATGGCATTGGTAAACAGTGCGCCGTCTTTGTCATAGTTCACCACGGTGTTCAGCGTACCGTCGCCGTTATCGGTTACGACGATGACCACCGTTTCCACATGTCCGTCGTAGATGACCTTGGGATCGGTCCCCGCCTTCTCGCGGATATAGAAGGTGTATTCCCCCGGTTGGGTGAATTCCAGATTATCGAACACCGCGGGAGCAGTGCCGTACCACGGGTTGGGAACCGTCGTACCCAGATCGTCATCGTGATACTCCGGAGTGCCGTCGACCGCACCGTTCCATGCGGTTTGAAGCACCTTCATGTTGGCGTCCAGAAGCTCGAACAGGAACGTACCCGGCTCCAGCGTAGCGCCCTCGAACCGCTTGTGCGCCAGGATGGACGCCACGCCGCTGGCGCTGTATGCGTTGGTCAGCGCCGCTGCGGAAACCGTGTTGGCATGGATGGTGCCGGACACATTTTCCTCTTTCTTGACCTCCCAGCCGTAGGGCACTTCGATCTCCCGGATCTCATAGGTCATCCCGTCGGACAGGTTCGGGATCACGATGGTCTGCCCTGCCATGCAGGAAACGATCATTTCGCCTTCGTCGGACGTCTCTACCTGTTTCTCATCCGTCAGCTTGGCGCCGGTCTTGCTGTCCTTCACGTACCACGCAAAAGACTGTCCCGCCGCCGGCACGCCGTTGGCGTTGTTCAGTTTCACGCTGAACGTGAACTTCGTATTTTTGTTAGCGTCGCTCAAGCCGGTGGCGTTCTTGCTGATCTCCAGGCTACCGGGGATGGTGCGGTTTTGGAACACCACGCCGTCCGCGTCATAGCGGACCTCCGCGCGCAGCTCGCCGCTTTCCGCGTCCTTGGAAACCACGACGGTGACGATTTCGTCATGTCCGTCGTAATGGATCCCGCCGTTTCCGCCCTTCACCTCGCGGATGGTGTAGGTATGGGTCCCCACGTCTTTTTCCCGATAGTTGATCGGCGCGAACTGGATCAGACCTCCCGCCTGATTCCCCACGCGCTGCAGCTCTTTGCCGTTTTTGTCCAGCAGGACAAAGTAGAATTCGTCGGCTTCGGCTGCGCCTTCGTCGAGATACTTCGAGCCGCTGAACGACGCGCTCGTGGTGCCGGGCTGATACAGGTTGTAGAACTGCGCTTCGGAGATCTCCAACGGTTGGATCACGCCGGAAGCGTTCACCTGCTTCACCAGCACCCAGCCGGCGGGCGTTTCTTCCCAGATCTGGTAAGCGGTGCCGGCGGGAATGTCATAGAAGGTCGCCTTTTCGCCGCCGCGCAGAGTGAATTCGAACTCGCCGTCCTTGATGGTGAAGTGGGTATCCACTTTCTCCCACTGCGCCGTCAGCGTGACCGTCTGATCCGCTTCATAGGTGCCGGCGGGGATGGTGATCACGCCGTCCACCGGTTCGTATACTTTGCCGGTCGCTTCGTCCTTCCAGCCCGTGAAGACATATCCGAAACGGGTGAATCCGTTGTCGGGAAGCACGAAGTTCTCGCCGGCGGAGGCGCTGACCGAGGTCATGGCGCCGCTGTAATCCTCTGCGCCCGCTTCAAAGCGGACGGTGTAGGAGTGAATCTGCCAGACGTAGGCGCCCTCCGGCGCAGTGCCTTCGAGGAAGGCCTCGCGCATTTCCTCCGGAGTATATGCCTGCTCGAACTCGTCGATGGAAGGCTCAAAGACCCACTTGCCCGTCGACGGCGGGGCAGGAGGTACGGGCAGCAGGATCTCCTTCGAAGACGCGAAGAGGCCGGCGCCCAGCGTCACTCTCGACAGCAAGGGACAGCCGTAGAATACGGTGGCTACATTCGTCGCTTTGCCGGTATTCCAACCGCTCAAATCCAGATCCGCCAAGGCTTTGCATCCGTAGAAGGCAGAGTGTATATCGGTCATATTGCTTGTGTCCCAGTGCCCCAGATTCAGTTTTTCCACAGCGTAGCAATACATGAACATTCCGCTCATGTTCTTCACGCTGCCGGTGCGCCAGCCGCTGAAATCAATGTCTTTCAGAAGATAGCTGCCGTAGAACATATAGCTGATGTCCGTCACGTTGCTGACGTCCCAGCTGCTCAAATCCAATTGCGGCAGGCTTTCGCAGCTGCGGAACATATCGCCGATGTTCTTAGCGGTGCTTGTAACCAATCCGCGCACATTCACTTTGGTCATGCCGCGACAGTAGGCGAACATATAGCGGAAATCCGACACTTTGTCGGTATTCCAGCTGCTTACATCCAATTGAAGCAAGGAATTGCAGCCGTAGAACATCTTGTACATGTTGGTCACGTCGCCGGTGTCCAGATTCTCCACGCCCTCGACGGACGCAAGATTGCTACAGTTGACGAACAGTCCGACGGCGCCGGAGCTCAATTTAACGCCTTTCCGGATCACAAGGGAGGTGATATCGGCGCGGTGATCGTACCACGGCGTGGAAGTATCGTTATTGATGCTTGCAAACGTACCGGATTCGCCGTTTCTCGGCTCGAGGATCAGGGTACCGGCCGCGGTGATCCGCCATGCGACGCCGCCGCTGGTTCCGGAAGCGATGTCCCCCTCCGCCATCGGCATGGCGGCGACAGCTTTGTACGCCAACGCCAGAGAGCTGACCATGGCGGCATACCCGCCGCTCTTGCCGGAAGCAAATTGCTCCGCGGGATCTTCGGGATCGTCGGCGGGAGACAGCTCAAACTCGTACACGCCGTCCTTCACCTTGTCCCCGATCAGCTTCACCCGGAATTTGAAAACCTTTGACGGATCCGCCCCTTCGCCCAGAATATACTTGCTGACGGAGAAGGCGCCGTCTTTCAGACCGTTGTAGAACACCGGCACGTCGCCCTTCTCCGGCGGGATCCAGCCACGGCCGGAGCCCTGACAGGTCTCGCACGCCGCATCCTCTTCCCCGGCGCCCGTTCCGCCGCAGGTCTCGCAGGTGGGAAGCACGTAGCCGAACCCGTTGCAGACGGCGCAGGCGCCGCCCGCTCCGTTGCAAGTCCCGCAGGGAGCGAAAACCTCCGTCATGTCGTAGGAACTCTGCTGGAAGCTGAGCGTACCGTCCCCGTTATCCACGACGGTCACTTGGAAACCGAGAATGATCTCGGAATAAACGACCGTCGGATCCTTTCCTGCCACCTCGCGGAGGTAATACCAATAGGTTTTGCCGGCGTCCGTTTCGTCGTATGCGATCTCCGGGAAGGTGATGACGCCGCCCGCCTGATTGGTGACGGGCAGATCGAAGGTGATGACCCGGAAGTAGCGGTCGTAAAGGTTGAAGGTGAACTCCCCGTCCTTCAGCTCGCGCCCGTCCAGAACCTTCCACGCCCGGAAGGACAGCTTGCCCTCGGCGTGATAGCTGTTTTCGAACACCGGGATCTGGTAACGGTCCCCGCCGACCGTGAGATCCACCACGTTGCCCTTATCGTCATAATAGGTGATCTCGCAGTCCATGGTTCCGTCGCCGTTATCTTTGGGTGTGACCGTGATTTTGTACACCCGTTTATCATAGGTATAGCCGGGACGGTCCACCAAATACTCGGAGAGGTAATAGGTATAGGTCTTGCCGTTATCCGCGTTGGTATAAACGATCTGCCCGAACGTCACCTTTCCGTTGCGGTCGTTATATGCTGTTCGCAGCAGATTGCCGTCCTCGTCCTTCAGGTCGAAGCGGAACTGATACGCCTTGATCTCGCGGCCGCTCAGGAACTTCTGCGCCTCCAGCTGGGCATAGCCGTTGGTCGTATAGGTGTTGGTAAATTCCACCTCCGCAGGCGCCCAGGATTGGATCTCGCCCTCGGTATTTACGGTGCCGGTCAGCTCAAAGCCTCGCGTGCTGCTCTCCGTCACCTTGTAGCGGGTGTGGGAGTCGATGTCTTTGATGACGATCCGCTCGCCGTCCTTGAGGACGAAGTCGTCGCCGTTGCCGATCTGTCCGCTCCGCCCGGTGGGGTTCCCCTTGGCGTCGTAAATGGCATAGTTGAACTTGTTGACGACGTCACTTCCGTCTTCATTCGTCAACAGCAGCGTAAACGTGAACTCGTTGCCGGCAGCCTGCGGCGTCATATCCAGCACGGTCTTTGTGATGATCAGATCGCCGTAGGGATAATACCGGTTCGTCAGTGTGAAGCCGTCCACCTCGCCCACATAGTCATAGACGATGTCCTCGGTGACGGTATATTGGACCAATTTGCCGTGATCGTAATATTTATTCAGATCGGTGAACTCGCCGTACCAATTCCCTTCCGCATCCGGGCGGATGGTCAGGGTCTTGCCGGTATACGTTCCGTTGGCATACAGGCGCACGACGATGGACGCGGGTCTCGTGTGATAGCGGTCGTTCTCATCGTCCAGCCAGATCTTTGTGACGGGGATGCTGATCTTTTCCGGCTCGTGCTTATTGGTCAGCGTGACGTGGATGACGCCGTCGCTGTCCGGCAAGCGGCTGA
>JAFLUP010000030.1 GCA_022508745.1 Oscillospiraceae bacterium
TCACCACCCGCCGTCTGGCGAAGGACGCCACCGTGATCTGCACCAGCTTTGAGGGTAGCGAACGCTACTTCACCGCCGCGGAGCAAAAAAAGCTGCTGCTTACCGGCAACCCCATCCATGTGGATAACATCTCCCGCGAGGAAGCGCGGCGCTGGCTCGGGCTTTCCGAATCGGAGCCGTACATCCTTTCCTTCGGCGGAAGCATGGGCGCTCTGCGGGTCAACGAGCTGTGCTTCGATCTGATGGAGCAGTACAGCGTTCCCCGGGGGATCCGCCACGACCACGCCATCGGTCGGGTGGAGTTTGCCCGATTCTCCGAATTGGCAAAGCAAAAGGGATTTGACGGGCAGGAGAAGCTGCAACTGGCGGAATATTTTTACGATATGCCCTACCGGCAGGCGGCGGCGGACGTGATCATCTGCCGCGCGGGCGCCATGACGCTTGCGGAGCTTTCGGTACGCGGAAAAGCCGCCATCTTCATTCCCAGCCCCCATGTGGCGGAGGATCACCAGTACAAAAACGCCCGTCTGCTTGCGGATGCGGGGGCGGGGATGGTGTTCCGTGAGGAAGAACTGACGCCCGATATCTTGCGGGACACGGTGGACGATCTGCTGGTCAACTGCAACAAACGCAAGCGCATCGAAGAAAGCATCAAGAATTTTGCCATGCCGGATTCTGCGGACCGGATCGCCGGAGAGGTGATCCAGCTGGCGGAACAGGAATAAATCTCGAGGACGAAAAAAGAAAGGAAGGGGATTCCGCCGATGAGGAACAAAAAAAGCGAAAAAGACCTGGAACAGGCGAATCCCGAACAGCAAACCGAGCGGCAGGCAGCCTCCCAGCGGTTTACCCGTGTGCGCAACAACGTGCATATGGACGAGCTTCGCAGCCGGCAGGACAAAAAGCGGCATCGCCGTTCTGTGTTCTACTTCTTTCTGTTCCTCGGCGCGACGGTGATCTTTCTTGCGGTCTGTTTCTTTCTGTTTTTCCGCGTTTCGGAGATCCAACTGGTGGGAAACGAGATTTATACCGAGGAACAGATCCTCGAACAGCTCCCGTTCTCCGTGGGGGAGAACCTGTTCTCCTTCCGCGTGGAGGAAGCGGAAAACAACCTGCGGAAGGCGCTTCCCTTTATTGGGGACGTGAAGATCAAACGCTCCCTTCCTTCCGTGATCACTGTGGAGATCAGCGAACGGCACATGGAGCTCTCGCTGGCGGTGGGAGATGACGCGTACCTGCTCTCCGGCGATCTGCAGGTGCTGGAACGCATCGGCGGGGGAGACATCACGGACGGCGTGGTGCTTCTGAAGACCGGCGCCGTGGAACGGTGCATCGTTGGGGAAAAAGTCACGTTCAGCGACGCGCGTACCGCGTCGGATTTGGAAGAACTGTACCGCTGTCTGTCGGCAAACGGGATGATGGAGCATATCCGCTCCATTGATATGACCAGCCGCTTCGACATCACCATGGATTACGAAGGACGCTTCTCCGTGTATCTGGCAGATATCGATAATATGGACATCAAGATCCGCTTCCTTGCGGGGATCATCGAGCAGCTTTCTTCCGTCGATCGCGGGTATATCGATCTCGCAGATTGCCACGAGGCGGCGGTCAGATTGGAAAATGTGCCCGTTTCCTAACGTGCGTGAAACCGGGAAATCCCGAGAGCTTTTCTTCAATTTTTTCACGCAGATCGGTGCCTTTCGGCATAAATCCGAATAAAATATGAGGATTGGGCAAAAAAAGTATCAATTTTCCGCAAGAAAAAATCGAAAAACCCTTGCAATATTGTAAAAAAAAAGGTATTATAGTATTTGTAAAAAAGACACGAATGTTTTCGGAGGGTCAAATTATGTCAAGCTACAGTGCAAATCCCAATGCCGTCGTGATCAAAGTCGTCGGCGTGGGCGGCGGCGGCGGAAATGCCGTCAACCGGATGATCTCTTCCTTTGATTCTTCCGATGTTGAGTTCATCAACATCAACACCGATGCACAGGTGCTTCTCAAGTCCTGCGCGCCGACGAAGATCGAGATCGGTGAAAAGATCACCAAGGGGAAGGGCGCAGGCAGCAACCCGGAGATCGGGGAAAAGGCTGCGGATGAATCCGTAGAGCAGATCAAGGAAGCGCTGACCGGCGCGGATATGGTGTTCATCACCGCGGGCATGGGCGGCGGTACCGGTACGGGCGCTGCACCCATCGTGGCGCGTCTTGCCAAAGAGATGGGGATCCTGACGGTCGCCATCGTCACCAAGCCCTTCCAGTTCGAGGGCGCAAAGCGTATGGCGCAGGCGGAAAGCGGCATCGCCAAACTGGCGGACATCGTGGACAGCCTCATTGTCATCCCCAACGAGCGTCTCAAACTGCTGACCGATAAGCGGATCACCTTCCTCAACGCGTTTGCGGAAGCGGACGATGTGCTGCTCAAGGGTGTGCTGAGCATCGTTGAGCTGATCACCGTGGATGGATTCATCAACCTGGACTTTGCAGACGTGTGCGCCGTTATGGCGAACGCAGGTCTCGCGCACATGGGCGTGGGCGAAGCGAAGGGCAAGGACAAGGCGGAAATGGCCGCGAAGATGGCAATGTCCTCTCCGCTGCTGGAAACCAACATCAGCGGCGCAAAGGGTATCGTGGTCAACATCACCGCGTCCCCCGACGTCGGGCTGGATGAGATCAACGACGGTGTCGCCATGATCACCAGCGAGGCACAGCCGGATGCCACCATCATCTTCGGTGTCGCGTTGGATCCGTCCCTGGAGGATGAGATGAAGATCACCCTCGTCGCCACCGGCTTCGAGGCGAACAAGAAGTCCGCGGACCGTCGCCGTATGATGGCTGCCGCCGCTGCGTCGGAAGCTCCCAAGGCAGAGACCAGTGCGGAGGAGCCCAGCGAGGAAGCTGACATTAAGGACATCATCGAGATGCTCAATCGCGGTCGCAAGTAAATTGTGTCCAATAAAAGCCGTGCGAGGGACCCTCGCGCGGCTTTTTTCACGGTTTTGCAGGTGTGAATATGAAAAGAAAATTATGTGAATAAAAATAACATTAAATGTAAATAAAATGTGACATTTGTGAAAAACTGTTGTAAATCCTGAAATCTTGCAGTATAATGTGTGTGTGAAAAATGTAGAGGCTCCGTGAGGGATTACCCCTGCAACTTCAATTCCGTAAAAAAAGAAAAAATACATATTACCCAAGGAGAAACAAGTATGTTTTGTAAGAAATGCGGAAACGAACTGAGTCCGTCCGAAAAGTTCTGCAGCAAGTGCGGCACGCCGGTCGCTGCGGCACCCTCCCAGAGCCAGGGAAAACAGGTCTCCATTAGCCTTCCCCAGCATGTGAAGAGCCCGTTGGCGATCATGTACATGATCGTTGCAGCTCTCCATCTGTTCCAGTTGGTTTTCTGGACCATTTTGTCCTTTAAGGTTTCCGGCATGGATGGGGCTAAAGCATCTGCATCGGCTTCTCTCTTGCTCTCTAATGATAGCAAGGCTTTTGCCACCGTCTTTGTTGTCCTTCTGGGCGTCGCTACGATCGTTTACTGCGTTATGCCCATTATGATGAACACCGTCAAGAAGGGTAGAAAGATGATCCTCCCGCTGGTTTCCAGTGTTTGGACTCTCGCCTGGTTTATCTATGCTTGGACCTGCGATGTTTCTGTGGGTTGGGCCAGCACCAGCTTTACGCTTTCTTTCTGCGGCTGGCTGATCTTCTTTGCGATCATCTTCGCTCTGATTCTGGAAGTTGTTGTCCTTCTCGTCAGCAACAAGATCCTCGCTCTGGCGAAGAACTAAATTCGCACAAACAAAACAAATTATCGGGAGGCGATTTTCGCCTCCCGATTTTTCATGGGGCATCGCCTTGCGGCGATATGATGTGACGCCTATCGGCGTCATGATGTTGCTTCGCAATGATGCGATGTTTGCCATCATGTGCCGAAGGCACACATCATTAGGCGAAGCCGATATCATGAGCGAAGCGGCATCATTTGCCCGTCAGGGCAAACATCATTGCAAAAAAGCATCCTTTCGGATGCTTTTTTGCTGGAGCGGGCGACGGGAATCGGACCCGCACGATCAGCTTGGGAAGCTGAGATTCTACCACTAAACTACGCCCGCATATAAAGAGGAACGTTTATCCGTTCTCTTTTTTGTAAGTGACATACCGAAAAGACAACCCGGAATAGGAGACCTGCACCGGCGAGCTTTCCACCGCTTTCCACCCGTCCTGTACGCGCAGTTCGGGGAAGAACGCATCCGCATCCGGCGTTTCCGCATCAATCTCTGTCAAAATCGCCGTGTCGCAGCGGTCCAGAAAGAGCTTATACACGCTTTCGCCGCCGATCACAAATACGCTTTGTTCGCCTTTACGCAGGGAAGCGGCAACTTCCAATGCCTCCTCCGGTGTGCGCGCGACGGTCAGATGTTCGTATCCTTCGCGGTTCTCGTATTGATGCGAGAGCACGACGGTTTCCCGGTCCGGGAGCGGCTTTCCGCCCGGAAAGCTCTCCAGCGTTTTGCGCCCGCAGATGACGATGTTGCCCACGGTCATCTGACGGAACCTGCGCAGATCTTCGGGAACGCGGTACAGCAGGGAACCGTTCTTGCCGATCGCCCGGTTGCGGTCGATCGCTGCCAATAGGATCATCTGCATCTTCCGCCCTCCTGTGCTGCGGCGTCGGGTCTGACCTACGGTCAGATCGCCACCGGAATCTTGATCTGCGGATGGGTCTCGTAATTCTCCAGCCGGAAATCCTCCGGCGTGAATTCATAGAAATCGTGAACGTCCGGGTTCATCCAGAACCGCGGCGCCGGCAGAGGCTCGCGGGAGATCAGCTCCCGCACCAGATCCACGTGCCGATCATAAATGTGCGCATCTGCGATCACATGCACCAGTTCACCGGCGACCATGCCGGACACCTGCGCGAACATATGCAGCAGCACCGCATACTGGCAGACATTCCAGTTATTCGCCGTCAAAACATCCTGTGAACGCTGGTTGAGTATCGCGTTGAGCACCAGCTTACCGTCCTCTTGCGTGACGTTGAAGGTCATGCTGTAAGCGCAGGGGTAGAGGTGCATGGAGTGCAGATCCTCGTGATTATACAGGTTGGTCAGGATCCGGCGGGAAAAGGGGTTGTGCTTGAGATCGTACAGCACCCTATCCACCTGGTCAAATTCGCCCTCTTTGTATTGGTGGCGAACCCCCAACTGATAGCCGTAAGCGGTGCCGATGGAGCCGGTTTCATCCGCCCAGGAATCCCATATATGGGAGTGCAGGTCGTGGATGTTGTTGGACTTCTTTTGCCAGATCCAGAGCAGCTCGTCCACGCAATTGCGAAGATTGGTTTTGCGCAGGGTCATCGCAGGGAATTCTTTGCGCAGGTCGTAGCGATTGACTACGCAGAACTTCTTGATGGTGTAGGCAGGGGAGCCGTCCTCCCAATGGGGGCGAACGCGTTCACCGCGGGTATCCGTCCCGTTCGCGAGAATATCCTCGCACATTTGGATGAACAGGGTATCCGCATAGCTCATTTGCAAGCCCCGCCTTTCGTCGTGAACGAATCAACAAACGCATTATAACACATTCCGTTTGCTTTTGCAAGCCCTTTTCCGAGAAAAACTGGGAAAATTTTCGGGAGGACCGTTATTTCCATCTTTCCAACGTCGTTTTCATGTGTCCGCGGACGTCCATCCCGTACAGGCGGTCCAGCAGGGAAGGATCCAACTTTTCTACCGGCTCCTGTGCCAAGACGGCGCCTTCTTCCATGAGCAGCACCGTGTCCGCGAAGGAAAGTGCCAGATTGATGTCATGCAGCACGCCCACCACACAGCGTCCGGCGGTTTGCACCCATGTCCGCAGACTTTCCATCAGCTCCACCTGATACCGCAGGTCCAGATGGTTGGTGGGCTCGTCCAACAGGATCACCCGAGGCTCCTGCGCAAAGGTGCGTGCCAGATATACCCGCTGTAGCTGTCCGCCGGACAGCTCGGTGATCAGTCGGTCGCGCAACTCCCATGTGCCGGTGAGGGTCATGCTTTCCCGCACCATGCGGCGATCCTCCGCGCTTTCTCCCGCCAAAGGACCTCCCGTCCGGTGGGCGTAGCGCCCCATCATGACGGTTTCCTGCACGGTGTAGCCGAATGCCGCCGGGGAAAGCTGGCTCATCAGCGCCAGCCTCTTTGCCCGTTGTCGGGCAGACAGACGCCGCAAGTCGCTTCCGTCCAGTTCAACTTTGCCGCTGCTCGGCAATAGTCCCGCGATTGCCCGGAGCAGCGTCGTTTTTCCGCATCCGTTGGGACCGAGGATGCAGAGCCGTTCCCCTTCGCGCACCCGGAAGGACACGTCCTTCACTACAGGAGAACCCCCGTATCCGCAGGATAGACGGTCGATTTGTAACATATCAGCCCCTCCTTTTTTTCCTTCCCGAAAAGAATACGTACAGGAAAAACGGTGCGCCCAACAGCGCGGTGATGGCGCCGATGGGGATCTCCCGCGGGGGCGTCAGCGTGCGGGCAGCCAGATCGCACAGCACCAGGAAGGTGCCGCCGAACAGCGCAGACGCGGGCAGGACGCGGCGATGGGACGCGCCGAACCAGCGCCGCACCACATGGGGCGCGATGAGATCCACAAAGCCGATGATCCCCGCCAATGCCACTGCCGTGCCCGTCAGGACGGCAATGACGGTCATCAGGATCCACTTGGTTTTCCGCAGATCCACTCCCATGGTCTGCGCCTGCTCCTCACCGAAGCTCATCACGTCCATCTGCCGCCCGTAGCACAGGAAAATCAGCAGTCCGATAAGCAACACAGGAAGGAGAACCCACACGGCGCTCCATTCCTTCATGGAAAAGCTGCCCAACTGCCAGAGCTGTAGGCGTTGGGCGTTTCCCGGCGAGGTGGTCGCCAACAGGTTCATGACGGCGTTGCAGAACAGGGAAAGCACCATACCCACCAGAATGATGGTGACGTTGGACATCCTGCGATCCAGCCTTGCGGCGACAAAAACCACCAAAAAGACGGTTCCCAACGCGAACAGCAGGCTTACGGAGGGCAACAGAAAGGCGCCGAGCCCTGCCACCGACAGCCCGGAAACGATGACGATAGCCGCCCCCAGCCCCGCGCCGGAGGAGACCCCCAGCGCGAAGGGAGAAGCAAGCGGATTTTGCAGGATGGACTGCATCACCGTGCCGCAGACCGCCAGCGTTGCCCCGGTGAAGAACGCCAGTAGCACCCGGGGGAGCCGCAGATTCAGGATCATGGCGGGATATCCCGCGGGCATGGCTTCCGGCAGGGACGTGCCGAACAGGCGGTTCCCGAGGATGGAGAGAATGTCCCCCGGCGAAACGAAGACGCTGCCCACGCCGATGCCAAACAGCAGTGCCGCCAGCGCGATACAGCCGAGCAGGATCATTTTTGCTTTCATTGCGCGCCGAAATAGTCCGGATACAGGGCTTCCGCCATCTGCCGCATCGCTACGACGATGTTCTGGTTGGGCAGGGAGGAGGACGAATTGTCAATGGAGTAAACGTTCCCGTTTGCGATGGCGGTTATGCCCGCCCAGCCTTCGCGGGAGAGGATCTCCTGCACCGGGTCCTCCAAATAGTTGACGTTGGTGAAGATCACGTCCGGGTTGGCAGCGACCACCGTCTCCGTTTCGACGCTGAGCCAGCCTTTTTGGTCTGCGAAAACATTTTTCGCGCCGATCCATTCGATCATTTCGTTGAGGTAAGTGTCGCCGCCGCTGCTGTACAGATAGGGGGCGGCGGAGATCTCGAAATAGACGCTCTTACGCTCGTTTTCCGGGATGGTCGCCGCGATGGAAGCCAGCCGGTCCAGCTCGGTGTTGAGCGCGGTCAGGACAGATTCTCCCGCTTCAGGAACGCGGAACACGTCGGCGAGGAACTTGATATCGCTCTTCACACCCTCGATGCTCTCGCAGGTGGGCACGCAGATGACGCAGATTCCCGCGGAGATCAAAGGCTGATAGGGCGCTTCCTGATCGTAAAGGGAAAGGCTGGAGACCAACAGTACGTCGGGAGCAAGCGCCATGAGCTGCTCCACATCGGGGTTCACGGTGTCGAAGGTGGGAACGCCTTCCGGCAGGCCCTCGATCCCTACGCTGTAAAGGTCGTAACCGATGATTTTATCCCCTTGCCCCAGCGCCACCAACGTTTCTGCGATGGACGGCGCCAGCACGATCACGGATTTGATGGTCTCGGGGACAGAGATGGCGTTTCCGCTGGGGTCCACCGTGGGGAGGGGCGTAAGCGTCCCGGAGTCCGATGCCTCTCCGCTGGTTTGCGTTGCGGGGGAGTTGTCCTCTTTGCCGCAGGCGCAGAGCGTAAACAGCAGAGAAAAGAGGAGGAAAAGTGCGATTGTTTTTTTCATGTTTGTGTTTCCTTTCCGTTTCGTTTGGAATATTTTTCTTTTGTTTTCGATGAAAACAGTCCTCATTCGAACGAACGGAAAGAAACCCACCTGTTCCTTCGAAGAACGGGTGGGTTGTGCAACACAAGAAAGCCCTGCGGAAAATGCGTTTCCGCAGCGCAATCGGGTGCACAACTCCATCGATCGTGGACTTGTACCGGACAGACGCAACGACCCGACTTAGCGTACCTTGCGGCACGCATCACGGTGGCGGGACCGCGCGGGATTCTCACCCGACTTCCTTGCATACTGTCTGCCCGCTTATGGGTTTGTTTGAATGTATTATATAGCAAAAATTGCCGGTTGTCAACTAAAAAAAGGAAAAATGCGACGGGATAGAAACAGGGGAGACCTACCCGAGGACGAGCTGGCGTCCGGAGCTGCCGAATCCGGAGCGGCTGGTCGCCTTCTATGAGAGCGGTCAGATGGACGATTTGAAACAATGGCTGTACGATCACTGCCTTGACGGTGTAAACAGCCCCGTGCAAAAACAAACCCTGTCCACACACAGAGGGCGAACGGTATAGGCAAACGCAAAGCGGAAGGCGCTGCATCGCAGACACCCTCCGCTTTTTCTTTTTGTTTTAAGATAGTCTCATTATATAACGACTGTCGTGGTCTCGTGCACCATTTCCTCTGCTCCGACTACTTGAGTTGTCTGTAAAAGCCCAACCACACAACAGAAAAAAGGAAATTTGCTAAAGAAAATATAACAAAATGAACAATGCCTGATGCCACGCTCGGAACAATATCAGTCAAAACACCGTTAAGCACCTCGAAAAACAATGAATATACAAATAAAACTGCGAAGAACGAAATTGCCAATTTTCCTTCCCATTTACGCCTTACGAAAAGAGACAAAAGCAGAAAAAACGGTATAGCAACTGAACCTGGAATAAGAAATAGTAGATCCTTCGGTTCAAATAAATCAAATCCTGTATACCGAAATAATTTTCTCTTTAATTCCATTTAACGAAAATTCCTCCTCCAATTCCTACACATAATGAACCGCCTGTTCCTTCGCTAGAAAATAGTTTAAATGTGCCTCCAACGCCTCCAACATATCCTGCAAAGCATATCTCAAAACGACCAATTTTAATACAAAAACTTCCAGAAACTGCAGATGTTTGAGCACCTATGCTAAATACACTATCCCCTCCTATTGAGGCAAAAACGTATGCGCTTCCAAGTGTTCCTTCCAATTCCAAGTGTGGATAATCCCACTTTATCTTATAGCCGTAAAAACCTGCCTCACCTAATTCTAAAAGGATACGCGTACAATCATCTACAACTATATCCGGCGCACTCCAACTCACTCCAAACAATCGTTCTCTAAATGGATGTCCATGAACTTGGTGTCTATTAGAATCGTATATAGATTCATCTAATTCCTCTAATTCTTTTTTGGGCGGCAAATGTCCGCCGCCACTGCCACCGCCGCCATCCGAGATAGCTTTAATGAGATCGTTTAGAGAATCCTTTTGGAAATAAAAAGATGCATTTCCCGACGGATCTTTATATATTACCGGGTTATTATTACAATATGCAAACATATTGTAACCCACAATGCCTGTGCCCGTACTCACGAAAGTATCCGCATTCAAGAACCTACCAACCTCGGGGTCATAATACCGGCTATTGAGGTAGTAGAAACCTGTCTCAGAATCGTAGTAGTAACTGCGATAGCGGAACGGGTTCAGGTTCGCGACGTGCGTCCCGTCCGTAATCGCGTTGCCCTTCGCATCAGTGACGGAAAGAATCTTTCCCCATGCGTCATAGGTATACTCGGCGACAATATAGCCATATTCATCGCAAATGCGCAGAACATCGCCCTGTATATTCTTTTGGTAAAAATACGCACTCCCGTTGTATTCAAACCCGGCGACTTCTCCCTTCTCGTCGTAGAAGTAATCCAATGTGTGAACTTCACCGGTGATCTCATGCGTATACGTTTCTTTCAGTATTTTCGTCCCATCTAACACATAGCTAATATGATACATATTTATATCGCTATGATTATAGTGGGATTTGTATGTCCGTATGCCATCCGCGTTGTATGCGAATTGCACCCCGCGGAATCCATTGTTCGAAATGACCCGAGTTAACGTCCTACCGTTCCACGTTAAATTTGAATCGTTTCGCCAGTTCAAGGGATTTCCGATCGTATCGTAACTGATCGACGTGCCGTCATAATTCGTCAGCAAGTCGCCCCATGCAGACGAACTGTACGTATAGGTAGTATTGATCCCATTCTCGCCCTTTGAGAGAATATTGCCGGCATGATCGTATGTATACTCATACGAAATCCCCGCCTCGACATCGTACGCTTGCACCAAACGGTTCAATGCGTCATATACATAGAGTTCAGCAAGCTGCTTGTTCTTCTCGACCTCCGTGATATTCCCCAGCGAATCGTAGAAATAGGTATAGACCGTAGTGTTTGATCCTGCGCGCAGCTTTTCCTCGGCGACCAGTGTCGATGTATATTTTACACCACCGATTGTTCGCGTTTCATACGTGTAGTCTGTATAAATATCCGGAATATACCACGAATCCACACTTTTTGAGATCAAGCGATCAAACGAATCGTATTTATACGTAAATTGCGGAGTTGAAGTCAAATGCGACCAATGGACGGAAGAAACCAAATTCGAGTTCGTCTTATAGTATACGCGCTGCTCCTTTGTTTTCCCATCGATTACATATGCTGAGTCTTTTGCCCTGCCGTATTCGTCGTAGCTGTTTTCCACCGCAAGAAGCGTCTCGCCGGTAGAGGTCTTTTTCTGCCATGCGCGGATCAAACGTCCCAGCGAATCATATTCGTACTGATGGGTGATGCCGCTCTTGGCATCCACACACCGATACAACCTCCCGTTTGCATCGTATGTCAGTTTGTACGTGGTATTCCCATTATACTGTACCTCGATCAGCCTGTCAAGGAGATCGTAGAAATATTCCTCATGATTCCCGTTGCCGAGGGTCATGGTTTTCAATTTCCCGTTCGAATCGCCGTAGGAATAACTTGCAAGGATATTGTTTCCCGCTTTGATTTGCTCGGTATTTCCGTACATATCATAGGTCAGGGTATACAACGTCGTGGCGGTGTTGATCCCGGAGAGACGATTTTTCAAATAGGTATAATATACCGCCGCTTCGTTGGAATCTAACGTACCGTCTTTGTCACTGTCCAGATAGACTGTCGTCATGCGCTTCCGGCTGTCGTATTGATACGCCGTGCGGTGTTTGTTGGCGTTGGTGACATAGTTGAGCAGGTCGTTCAAGTAGTTATATCTGGTCGTTTTGCCCAGGCTGTCGGTCACAGTGGACAGATAGTTGCCGTAATCGCTGTAGGTTGCCGTACTTTTAACCTGTTCTGTCGTGCCGTTCGCGGTCAATGTGCTGCTCGTTATGTTGCCATAAGCGTCGTAATCGTATTCCAGCGTTTGCGTATTGACTAGGGTGCTCTTTTTAATTGTCTGCACCAGATGTGTATCGGTGCCGTTTGCTGTTTTGTAAGTGTATTCGTACTTTTCGCCGACGGTGTTGGTGAAGCTGGCGAGATCTACACCGTTCGCCGCATAAATCATACTATTTTCCTTGCCGTTTTCATCGATCAAGGATTCCATATTGCCGTTTTCGTCGTATGTATATGTCTGCGCAGGTTCGACCGTGAGGCAGATATCATCGAAATACGCCGTGTTTACGTTGAAATCGTAACTCAAATAAATGGTGATCGACGCGACGTCCTCTTTCGGGATGATCGCGGCAGCGCTGTATTGCCAATCCGTATAGTCCGGGTTGAAATCTGCTGCCTGATCTTCTCGTGTGCCGTCTGTATACAGGATATTGGCCACCAAACGGAACGTGCGGTTGTGCCCCTCGCCATCGACCCCGGTCGGCGTTGACGCTGCTTTCCCCCAGCCGGAGAGCATGAGCGTCGTGTCCTTCGGGATATACATCTGGATAGTCTGACTCTTGTAGTTGTACGAGTTGGCATTTCCCGCAACTCTCATGACCTTTCCGCGCCCGGAAACATTCGAAGTCTCAAAAGATGACCATCCGGAGGACAGCGATATATCGCTGTTTTGGATCAGGTTGAAGTTAGACGGCACCTCCGCCTTTTCCAGCTGGATGCAATCAAAATATGCCGTGCCGGTGGCGCCACCCAGCCGCAGCTGCACCTGATAACTGCCGGCGGACGTGAAAGTCTTTGTTACGCTGACTCGTTGCCAGCCATTTTGAATACTGGTATTTGTCGTGCCGGTCAGTTTTTCGCTTTCTGCGCCGTCAAGGATCAAATAAGCGCCGCCGCTGGCGGAAAGCGTTTTTACATTACTTGTTTTGATATATGCGCTTAACGTATAGGTGCCCGCGGACGGGATCGTAACCGTTTGATACCGTCTTGCATAGCCTGTGTTGTTCGCGGAAGTGGTTGCTGTGAATTGAAGCGATCCGTTGCCGAGGAACTTGTTTGTTGTATAATAGCCGCTGGAGTATCCGCTACCAGAGGTCGCGCCGCTCCAGTTCGATGTGGATTCCGCATTTCCATTCAGCAGCAGATTGGCAACTGTTGTTCCCTTGATTGAATCGGCCGTGATTTTATTGTTTTGCCTGCTGCCTTTTGAAGTCGTTGTATACGCAGCGTAGGCGGCTCCGTACACCTCTGTTTCTGTATTGTTCGTAGTATAGGAGCAGATCGTCCGTCCATAATCATCGAATATATAGGTCGTCCGCAGATCGTCCGCAGTTGCATAAAGATCATCGCTTCCACTGCTTTGGATAGTAAACTTCTTATCGCTGTAATAGAAGCCGAGCTTTTGACCGGGAATTGATCTGCCCGCGGAGTATCCATTCTCTAACACGGATGCTACGCGTCCATTTTTGTATGCATAATATAAACTGTACTGCGTATCGCCATCCTGCGCATCTTGAAGTTTTCCATCGGGGGTATATTTATATATGCAGGAGCCGCCCTTGCTGTAGCTTATCTGACGCAAATAGCCATTGTTGGACGTAGAGGTATCGCCGTTATACGTTGTGGAGTAGTAGAAAGTCACGTAATCCGTCGTATCATACGCATTGGTGATACGGTACAGTGCGCCGGAGGCATTGTAAGCGAACGTGAGCTGTTTTTTCGCAGTTGAATCCGATGGGGTATACGTAATTGATGTCAGTTGATTGGATGTGTTATAAACAAACGTCTTCTTGTTTCCTAACACATCGCGGATTTCGCTGATATTTCCGGAAGAATTAAAAAGCTTTTTATTTCCGTAGGTATCAGTTATGTAGGGTGTGCTCTCGGTCGAAAGAGTTAAGCCGTTCCCATCCTCGCTGACATATTTGTTTACGTCTTCCCAGTAAAAATACAGATCTGTGCCGTCTGCATCGGTATACACGTACCAAGTGACACCATCCAGAGTTTTTCCTCTTAATGTCTCTTGCACGGACAGCTTCCAGCCCTTGCCAACCTTCATGATATCAGAGAACTCTTCTCCGACCTGATACTGGTTGTATACATGACTGACCGCAATAGGAAGAATCGAACCTTGCGTCGTCATATCGTCATGTACGAAAACAAGGTTGCCGTTAAAACCGTTGACGTAACCGGTTCCCGCACTCCCCGCGCTTTGAGCTGAATACTGCCAAATGCCCTCCAACCCCTTTGTATCGCGATAGGAGACGATTAATAAGGGGCTTATCTTAAATTCTGACGATCCGAGGTAAACATGTCCGCTCCCACCACCGGAAATTGGATACAGCGCAACTCCCCAGCATGTGGTTGTGCCAGCGTACCATTCCTGCACTAATCTGGTAATATCCCAATCGACAAATGCATTTTGCGTTTTACTGCTCAATGTTTTGTAATCAAGGATTTCGCTGCTGTAGCTCGGCCGTGTATTCCATGTCACTGTTTTGGAATCCCAATTGCTCTGAATAGCGCTTGCCGCTATCGTAACGCTGGTGTATCCCGTGTCCATGTGGAAAAGACGCATTGTTGCGGAAGTTACTGTTGCAGATGCCGGTAGTGCCGGCGGTGTCAATGGTTCAATTAGTCCATGCCATTCGACAGCAGTATTGTTATAGTAATACCCTACGACCGTTTCCCACTTGCCATAATTGATGTCGTTGGGAGAATTCTGCGAAATATATGTATCGCCTGTATTTTCAACTCCTTTAAAAGCCTCCACAGATGGATCGATTATAACCGGAAAGGCACGATCGTCCGCGTTCATCCAACCGGCATCTGCTGTCACGGTCAAAGTGTATTTTTTGCCGTTTTGCGACACGACAGAGTAGGCGACAGCATCGGATGCCTCGCCATTTGCGTCATACATATACCCAGCGGGAATGATCAGAACCGTTTCGCCAGATTTCTCATCGTTCAGTGCAATACTGCCCTTCGCTGTTACTGCCGGAATAAGTCCATTCAGCTTCAACTCGAAAGTATAGCTGTATTTGCCTTGCCGCTCTTTGACAATGATATTTTCTTTGACCGATCCGCCGAAAAGACGATACTCCAGATCGGTATTGGCAAGAATATCATGATAAACTACGCCGGAAGTATATTTCCCAAGCGCAGATGCTTGATCAATACTTCCATCCCGTTCCACATCACCAATCGGCTGTTGAATCTCTGCGACCGTGCTCTTTGCCGCGTCAATAAGGTGCAGACTGATTTTGTAATCGCCAAATGTGATTTTTACGAGATTTGAAGAATTTGAGTTATTTGCAAATTTTACGCGCACATCGCTGCTCATGTTCTCCATGCCCGCAAAATCGTCTTCATCAATTGCTGCAGCAGAGGATATGAGCGTATTATCGTAATCCAGCCAGATATCTTCTCCAGCTTGGTAGTGTACTGTCTGCGCGTAATCTGTCAGCACATAACTGCCATCTGACATTCGGAAAGTCTTGCTTGTCTCTGTTCGCAGATCGATCATTTCACCAAGAACATACGTCTCGGAATCATCTTCTACAGGGCTTTCAGACTCTACTGATTCCTGTGCCAGAGTACTTGCGAGTTCGGCAAAGACGCTTTGTGGAATCGCGCAAAATACTATTGTGAGACACATCAGGATTGAAAGGAAACGCAACGCTTTTTTCATATTTGACTTCTCCTTTTTACTTGGTGCTATTTTAATCTCTTGTGCCTTTTTTTGTGTGTATAGTATACTACAATATTGTTTCAATGTCAATCCGATCCGAAACGAGAAAGGGGAGACTATCGGTTCGGACTGCTGCGGTACATACAGCGAAATGAAGTATAAACACGTCGTGGCAGAATCCGATACGCGATACGGATGGAAGATCAGCAATCACGTTTCAGAGATCACCAAAGAGACAAAGCTGTTCATCTGCGAATCTGCGATCGATGCGATCTCCCTGTGCTGCCTGACCAATGCGCCGGGCGTATATATCTCTATGGGCGGCGTAAAAGATATTATATTTCGGCACATGCCCCCTTGATTTCGCGCTCAAACCGCAGACTGTGCCGGAGGTCAAGGCAACGGCAAAGCTATAAACAAAAAAGAAGGGGACATGCGTCTGATCTCTGACGTCGTGTCCCTTTTTTCATTTTTAGAGAGAATATCGGCACATTCCTATTGACAAAATATATATCGCGGTATAGGCAAACGCAAAGCGGAAGGCGCTGCACTGCAGCTACCCTCCGCTTTTCTTTTTGTTTTGGCTATCCTAAAGGTCTTTTTAGAACGGCTCGCTTGGAAAGTAGTTATCAACATATCAAAAATTGAGAGGCGGACTTAATAAGCCGCCTCTCGATTTTCAAAGTGAAAAAATCAATCACATGTATAGCTTACAGTTGCTAGTCAATATTCTCTCGATTACTTTGAAACAGACAATATGGCTCCTCGTTTATATCGGTTTCGTGTGTGTAAACGGCACTCCAAGTGAACGAATCGTCAAATATATAGATATCTTCCGGCAAGTCGTTGCGCAGTTCTTCCGACCATTCATCTACAAAAAGAACGCGATTTTTAGGGTACTTCCAGTAGTTTGGAATGTGGATGTTATCGACCGAATGGATATCCCACATAATATAAACATTCTTTTTGCCTTTTAACTTCTGCATGATCTCGATTTCTGGAATGACATTAGGGGACTGAAAACAATCCCACAAATATCCAGTATAACATAGCCCATCACTAAACTCTATCAGCCGAAGTATGCGCTCAACGTAAAGATCAATATTCCTATCTATAAAAGTATCTACATATTTTTGGCGCAGATCATTGGATTTATCGGGATCTAAAATAATCATATTATTCTCCGGACAACAATTTTACTTTTTGTATAGCTTACAATTGCTATTCAAGGTTCTCTCGAGAGAAATGAATTTCTTTGTATATACCGCCAAAGAGATGATCCTCTGTGATATGAAAGACTAACTCATTTTTGGACAGCTTCCAAGTCCCACGCAAATATACTTTTTCCATATCAGTCGAATTGGCAGGCACGATAGCAAAATCTCCTGGAAAATATATAACCTCGATGAACAGTTGTTCATCATTCAATATCAGGTACTCATTTGACTTATAAGGGCGGGTACTTGTTCCTTTCCAGTATTCTAAAGTAAAGTCGGGGTCTGTAGATTTCCATCTTGCGGTAATGGAGGGGGGATATGTTGTATAATCGCATCCTGCAAGAAGCATGGAAAGGCTGCACAGCAAAAGAAAGCACGCGATGATTTTTCTAACCTTTGTTCCAAATTTGGAATCCATAAATCTGCCTCCAGTTTGAATTGATCGCATTGCAGCGAGTGAGAAACTACGCTTCGACTATACACTTCGTTCGAAAAAAGCCATCCTTGCGGATGGCTTTTTCAATGGTGTGGATGAATGGACTTGAACCAACGACCCCTTGCATGTCAAGCAAGTGCTCTAACCAACTGAGCTACACCCACATTGCTCGCATAGTATACACGAAAATCCTCCGTTTGTCAACCCCTTTTTTCTCTTTTTTTGTCCCAAGAGAAAACTTTTTTCGGAAGAAATAAAAAAAGGGTTGCTTTTCTGTGTCAAAAGGAGTAAGATAATAGGGTTGAAAATCCCTCCAAAAGGACGGTACTTTTTCCATGTCGACTGCCGCGAAGGCCCCTTCTGCTTCAAAAAGGAGCATGAACCTTTGTGAAGGGCCTTTCCTTCGTAAAATCCTCCTCTATGCCATTCCGATCATCCTGACGGGACTGCTGCAACTGCTGTTCAACGCGGCGGATCTGGTGGTCGTCGGGCGGTACGGGCATGCCAACGCCATCGGCGCCGTGGGCGTGACGGGGGCGCTCATCAACCTGATCGTCAACCTGTTTATGGGGCTTTCCGTGGGCGCGGGCGTGTTCGTGGCGCAGGGTATCGGCGCACGGGACAAGGAGATGGTACACCGCACCGTCCATACCGCCATTCCCGCTGCCGCCATCGCCGGCACGATCCTGACCGTGGTGGGCATCTTTCTGGCGCCGCAGATGCTGATCCTGATGAATACGGACGCGGACATTCTGGGAGACGCGTCCCTCTATCTGCAGATTTATTTCGCCGGCAGCATCCCGATCCTGCTGTATAACTTCGGCGCGTCTATCCTGCGCGCGGCAGGGGATACCCGCAGCCCGCTGATCTTTCTTTCCATCGCCGGTGTGCTGAACGTCCTGCTGAACCTGTTTTTCGTAATCGTTCTCGACCTGAACGTGGCAGGCGTCGCCCTTGCGACGGTTCTGTCGCAGGTGGTCTCCTGCGCGCTGGTGCTGCGCGCCCTCTGTAAGCGCTCGGACGATTGCAAGCTTTTTTTCCGTAAGCTGCACATTTACCCCTCCACGCTGGCGAGGATCGTCCGCATCGGTCTGCCCGCCGGCATACAGGGGTCGCTGTTTTCCATCTCCAACGTGATCATCCAGTCTTCCATGAACTCCATCGGCAATCTGGTAAAGGGTGCGCAGGGGATGGAGATCAATCTGGTGATCGACGGCAACACCGCCGCGGCGAATATCGAGGGATTCGTTTACGTTTCCATGAACGCCTTCCACCAGACCGCCATGAATTTCATGGGGCAGAATCTAGGCGCACGCCGGTATGAGAATCTGGGCGTGATCCTGCGGCACTGCCTGCTCACCGTCGGCATCGTGGGCTTTGTGTTCGGCGGCGGATGCCGCGTGTTCGCAGATACGCTGCTTGCCATTTACCTGCGCGACGATCCGGCTGCCATCGCTTACGGCGTGCTCCGATTGACGTTCGTCTGCCTGCCGTACTTCACCTGCGGGTTGATGGACGTGATGTCCGGCGCCTTGCGAGGGCTAGGCGCTTCGCTTTCCCCGATGATCATCACCGTCGTCGGCGTTTGCGGCATGCGTCTGTTCTGGATCTATGCCATCTTCCGTCCGCCCTTCGACGCGCTCAAAGCGCAATTTGATGGCGGAATGATTGCCGCCGGGACCTGCGTGGAAAAAGCGGATGATATGCTGAAATGGCTTTACATCTCCTATCCCATCTCCTGGGTGCTGACCTTCGCCGCATTGCTGGTCTGCTTCCTGATCGTGCGCTCCCGATTGTTGCGCAAGTCAAAGGCTCTCGCTTGACAAACCTCTCCGCCCGTCGGTTTCCGGCGGGCTTTTTTCTTGGGAAAATTGCCCGTTTCTCTTGCAAAATGTACCCAAAGGTGGTACAATGGGGGTACAAAAAACGGAAAGGATTTCCTCGATCTATGGAACTGCAATCGACCAACCGTTACTACGCGCCCTACACATACAAAAAGGTGCCGGAGAAGCTGTTCACCCGCAACGAGCCGGACTATCGGCAGGAAAAGAACCTGCTTTCCGGCAAGAAGTATTCCATCGTCTGCTACGGTGCGCTGGAAGCGCCTTTTGACGACCCGCAGTACAACACGCCGGACACGGATACGCGTCTGACCGACGGCGTTTACGCGGAGCGCGCCACCATGAACGATCCGGCGTGGGCACGGTTCTCCCGCGGGGTGGCCCGCAGCATCCTGTTCGATCTGGGCGGGATCGCGGCGGTGAAGGAATTCCGCATCCGCTGCCTTTGGGAAAAGCAGACGGCGGTTAGACTGCCGAACAACATTTCCTTCGACGTTTCGGAAAACGGCGTAGATTTCGAGAATGTCGCTCTTCTGGACGGCCTCCGTTCCGACCGGGAGGCGGAGATCGTCTCCTCTCTTGCCCGTTTGGAGCCGGCGGTGCGGGCGCGTTTTCTCCGCGTGACCTTCTGCTGCCCGGTGCATATCTATATCGACCAGATCGAGGCCATCGGCAAAAAGGACGCCACCGGCGCCCGTCCCGTGGTCCCGGACAAGCATAATGAGACCATCTACCCCAACAAATACTGCACGGCGGAGCAGCTGGGCGGCGCGAAGGACGTGCTGCTGGCATACTTCTGCCATGAACAGCGCCAACCGCTGGAGGTGGAGCACTTCCTGCCCTATGTGGGCTATCTGGATGAAAACGGTAAGGCGACGGACACGCTGTTCGACGGGTACCTGTTCCTGCCTTTTGTGGCGTTCCTCTACGAGGGGTACAAAAAACGCCCGCTGGACAAGGCGAAGTGGCAATACTACATGGATCAGCAGTTCCTGCCGGGGAAAAATCTGGACGCGCTGGAGCTTGCCGTGGCGCAGGTGCAGAAGGACCTCGGTCTGCCGGAATTGAAGGTGAAGGTGTTCTTCTCCATCCTCTACCCGGTGGTGGAGCAGCACGCCTTCGGTGAGATCGACGGAAAAATGCGGGATTTCGCCGTCCTTGAGGATCGCCTTGCGGCGTTGAAATGGCTCATTGACGAGCAGGAGACCCGCTTCCGGGAAAAGAAGTACGAGCATCTGGAGCTTTCCGGCTACTACTGGTTCACCGAGGAGATCGACTACAACGACGAACAGCTTCTTGCGATGCTGCGCTTCACCACGGATTATATCCGCGAAAAGAACATGATCACCACATGGATCCCGTACTACCTCGCTTCCGGCTACAACGATTGGCGGCGGCTGGGGTTCGATATGGCTTGCTACCAGCCCAACTACGCCTTCCGGCAGGACATCCCCGAGCAGCGTCTGTTCGACGCGGCGGAGACCGCCAAGCTGCTGGGCATGTGCATCGAGCTGGAAGTGGGCGGCACAGAGCGTTGGAACGTGGGGCATACCCGCAACTACTACGCTGCGGGCGCGAAAACCGGCTACATGAAGGAAGCGGCGCATATGTACTATCAGGAAGGGATGCCCGGTGCCTTCTACAAGGCGTACCATTCCGCCGATCCCGTCCTGCACTCCATGTATGACGACACCTATCGCTTCATCAAGGGTACCTATCCTGCGGACGGCTTCGATCAAGAAGACGAAACGCCGCAAGCATAACGTCATGTCCTATTCCGTCATTGCCCCGTTGTACGACCGTATCAACGGGGATCAATACCCGGCTTACGCTTCTTTTTTGCAGGATGCATTTCGGCGTTATGCGCAGATCCCCGTGTGTGAGGTGCTGGACATGGGCTGCGGCACCGGACGAATCGCCGCTCTGCTCGCCGATGCGGGATACGACCTCGTGGCGCTGGACAATTCGCCGGAGATGCTGAACATCGCGCGGGAGCATAACGCGGGGAAGAACACGCTGCTCCTTTGTCAGGATATGCGTTCTTTTGAACTGTACGGCACCGTACAGGCGGTCTATTCCTCCTTTGATTGCCTCAACTACCTGCGCACCACAGAGGAGTTGCGCAAGGTGTTTTCCCTGGTGCATCTCTATTTAGAGCCGGGCGGCGTGTTCGTCTTTGACGTCAACACCCGCTATCGGCTGGAAACCGTGTTCGGGGAGAACACCTTCTCCTACGAGTTCGGGGACGGGCTTCTGCTCTGGCGCAATGAGCCGGGGAAGCGTTCCTGCCGCTTTGTGCTGGATTGGTTTGAGGAGCAGGAGGACGGGAGTTATCTCCGTTTCAGCGAGACGCAGGTGGAATACGTCCATGCCCCCCGTACCCTCCGTTCTCTCGCCGCGGAGACGGGCTTTTCCGTGGAAGCCGTCCTGTCGGGAACATCGTTTGATGCACAACCGGAGGAACACGCCGAAAAGGAATCCTACATCCTCCGCAGATTACCATGAAAGAAACCGTCGATGGGTTTCCCATCATACGCAGCGACCGAAAGACGGTGGGCATCACGGTGAAGCGGGGCGGGGAAGTCATCATCCGCGCTCCCAAGCGGATGCGCCTTGCCGACGTGCGCCAAGTGGTGGAGGATCACCGTGCATGGCTGCAAAACGCCATCGAAGCCAGCAAGCGTCTGCCGGAATTGCCGGGCGAACAGGAACAGGAAGCCCTGCGCCGGAAGGCAAAGCAGCTCCTTCCTCCGCTGGTGGAACACTGGGCGAAGATCATCGGCGTGACCCCCACGTCTCTGCGCATCACCTCCGCGCGAACGCGGTTCGGCTCCTGTTCCGGGCGGAACGGGTTGTGTTTTTCGCTGTTTCTGCTGCAATATCCGCCGGAGGCCATCGAGTACGTGGTGGTGCATGAGCTGTGCCACATCCTGCACCATGATCACAGCGCTGCGTTCTGGCAGGCGGTGGAAAGCTACCTGCCCGACTACCGGGCGCGAAAAAAGTTGTTGAAAGTAAGAGAATATGCCCCATAGAAAGGAATTCACTATGGAACGACCCTATGAAAAACTGATTCGTTACTGTAAAGTCAACACCATGTCGGACGACACGGTTCCCACGTCGCCTACGACCCAGTGCCAATTCGATCTGGCGCGCCTGCTGGAACAGGAGCTGATCGCCATCGGCGTGCAGGACGTGTATCTGGATGACGCCTGCGTGGTCTATGGCAAGCTGCCCGCCACGGAAGGGCTGGAGCATCTTCCCGCCATCGGCTTTCTGGCACACGTGGACACCGTGCCGGATTTTTCCGGCGTAGACGTCCAACCGCTGGTCATCGAAAACTACGACGGCAAGGACATTCCGCTGCCGAAGGGCGGGCGTGCCATCCGCGTCTCCGATTTCCCCCATTTGCCTGCCATGAAGGGCAAAACGCTGGTGACAGCCTCCGGTGACACGCTGCTTGGCGCGGACGATAAGGCGGGCATCGCGGAGATCATCTCCCTGTGCGAGCGGCTGATCGCCTCCGGCGAGCCCCACGGAACGGTCTGTATCGCCTTCACGCCGGACGAAGAGGTAGGGCTTGGGGTTTCCCGGTTCGATACGGAGCGCTTCGGCGCGGAGTTCGCCTACACGCTGGATGGCAGCGCGGTGGGGGAAGTGATTTGCGAAACCTTCAACGCCGCTTCCGCGAAAGTGACTGTACACGGCAAGAACGTGCATCCCGGCAGCGCAAAGGATGTGATGCTGAACGCCTCGCTGGTGGCGATGGAGTTCAACGCTATGCTGCCCGCGGGGGATACGCCCGCCCGTACCGAAGGGTATGAGGGCTTCTTCCACCTGATGCAGATGTCCGGCGGAGTGGAGACCGCATCGCTGGCGTACATCGTGCGGGACCACGACTTGCAAAAGCTGGGCTACCGCGTGGAGACCATGCGCCATATCGAGAAATGCCTCAACGAAAAATACGGCGCTGGCACCGTCGAGGTGGAGATCAAGGACGGATACCGCAACATGGCGGAAAAGATCCGTAAGCGCATGGAGATCGTGGATGCTGCGATGAAAGCCACGGAAGAAGCAGGGGTGACCCCCATTGTGGTTCCCATCCGCGGCGGCACGGACGGCGCTGTATTGACCGAAATGGGCGTTCCCTGCCCGAACCTCGGTACTGGCTGTTACGGCTTCCATGGCCCCTATGAGCACGCGGTGGCGGAGGATATGGATCGCACCGTGGAGATTTTGGCGCAGATCTTGAAGCAATTTCTGCCGAATAACGGTTGATCCGGAAAGGAGCTGCACCATGGAAATTCCCATTTCGTTGGTTTCCGGCGAGCTGGAGCTGGTCTTTCAGCCTACTGATCGCGGTGTCTCTTTGGCATCCATCCGCGACCGCAAACAGGACCGCGCTCTGCTTTCTGCGCCGCAAGCACTTTTCACCTTGACGGCTGAACGTTTATCCGATGGGGAATCCCGCACGGTCGCTTCCGACGCGGATTTTTCCGTGTCCTCCGTGACCGTGGAAGGGGATTGCTGTACGATTTCCTGTTCCGGCTGCGAAGCGATCCCGGGGCTTACGGTGACGTTGCTGCTGACTGCCCAACCGGAACAGAACCGCATCACCTTTCAGACGGTGCTGCAATCCACTAACCCCGCGTATACGCTTGTTTCCTGCGATTATCCGAGCCTCTGGTTTGACGTGGGCAAGGGCGTGCATTTCCTTTCCCCCTACGGCTGTGGGGAAGCCATGGATTCGGACAGCGAGCTGTTTGGACACGGCTACCGTTCCGCGCAGGACTATCCCTCCTACGGCGCGTCCTTCCAGTTCATGGCGACGTGGAACGATCAGACCCGTCGTTGCCTGTACTACGGCATCCACGACCCGGCGCCTGCCGCAAAGAAATTCCACTTCATACGGGAGGTCAACGCCCCGACCATGTGCGTCAAGGCGTCTCAACCGCTTTGCGAAACGGATCGCCCCTGCAACGGACAGACCCTATATGGCGCGTGTGTCTGGCAGCTGACCGACGGCGATTGGTACGACGCGGCGCTGATCTACCGCGCATGGATGGAGCAAAACGCGAGCTGGGTGCCGGAGGTCGGTCGTCCCGACGGCGGCTGGCTGAACGACGTGGATGCGTGGTTCCTGGTTCATATCGACAAGGATGACTTTGCCGATGAGATCATCGAATCCGCCAAAGATCTGGGCGTGCGCTGTGCCGTGCATCTCTACCTGTGGCACAATAACCCCTTCGACAACGACTATCCCCACTATTTTCCGGAAAAACCCACTGTTCGCCGGGAACTGAAGAAGCTGCAAGACGCGGGCATCCGCGTGATCCCCTACATCAACGGTCGTCTGTGGGACACCCGCGACCGGGGCATCGAGGATTGGCAGTATACCTCCGTCGCCAAGCCTATGGCGACCAAGGATCGCACCGGCAAGGTGTTTACCGAGAGCTACTCCGCCAAGGAGGAAAACGGGGAACATACCGTCCTTGCGGTCATGTGTCCTTCCACCGCGCTTTGGCAGGAGACTGTGAAGGGCGTCTGCGACCGTCTGGTGAACGATATCCGCTTCGACGGCGTGTATCTCGACCAGATCGCCGCCGCGAAACCGCAGCCCTGTGCGGATCGGACCCACAATCACCTGCCCGGCGGCGGAAGCTGGTGGATGGAACGGTATAACGATCTGCTTGGGCACGTTTCCCGCGCCGGGGATCCTTCGATCCTCGCGACCGAATGTACCGGCGAGCCGTTTATGCGGCACATCCAGGCGTACCTTTCCTGGCTGTGGATCAAAAACCAACAGGTGCCGGTGTTCCCGGTGCTGTATGCGGATCGGGTAGTCACCTTCGGCATCAGCTACCACAGCATACAGGGAGCGGAACGGGATGGTATGGTGATCTTCTATGCCCAGTCTCTGCTCTACGGCGAGCAGATGGGTTGGCTCTCCCCCAAACTTTACCGCAACCTGCCGGAAAAGGATTTCTTCCGCAAGCTGGTAGGCGTTCGCGCGCAGCTGCATCACGTTTTCCACGGCGGCGTTATGCTCCGCCCGCCGGTCCTTTCCGACGATGCGCCCCGTTTGCGTTGTGAGCGCTGCTCCCAGGCGTACTTCAACCTCGTGGACTATCCGGCGGTACAGGGCGCTCTCTGGAAGGATCGCGAAGGGAAGAAATACCTCCTGCTGGTCAATGCGTCGGCGGCGCAAGCGAATGTGTCCTGTGAAGCGGAACTGCCGGACGGTATGTATGCCCTCCACGGTGATCTGGACGGCGAGCTTTGCCTGAAAGACGGGAAAACCTCCCTGACGCTTCCGCCTTGCTCTGTGGTTTGGATTGAAGTATGATAGAAACGACGCTTTGCTATCTGGAGCGGGGAGAGGAAGTACTGCTTCTGCACCGGACGAAAAAGCCATCTGACCCAAATGAGGGGAAGTGGATCGGCGTCGGCGGCAAACTCGAGCCGGGGGAAACGCCGGAAGCCTGTATGCGCCGGGAGATCCGGGAGGAAACCGGTCTGCGGGTGACGGAACACGCCTACCGCGGGATCGTGGAGTTCCTTTCCGATGTGTGGCCTGCGGAGCGGATGCACCTGTTCACCGTGACCGCGTGGGAGGGCACACAGCAGGACTGCGACGAAGGTGTGCTGCAATGGATCCCGAAGGAGCGGATGGAATCCCTTCCCATGTGGGAGGGCGACCGGGTATTCCTGCGCCTTTTGCGGGAAAACGCTCCGTTCTTCCGGCTGCGGCTGGTGTATGAGGGCGAACTGCTTGTGAAAGCCGAAGTGGTGGAGTGACCGGACGTTTCCGAAAGAAAAAAGATCGGGGGAACCGCTTGATGCGGTTCCCCCGTTGCTTATGCTGTTGTGTTCTGTCGGTTTAGTGTCTTACACGGATTGCCACGAAGGTGCCTGCCAGTGCGAGCACTGCAAGAGCCGCAAACGCGATCATGC
>JAFLUP010000031.1 GCA_022508745.1 Oscillospiraceae bacterium
GGTTTTCTCCTTCTTTCGGGTTTTCCCCGCCACCGTTTTGGAATTTACGCCCCGTTTCCCGGTTTTCCCGGACCCGAACCGCAGGCGCAGAACGGTGTGTGAACTGTGCACGCCCCTTTCGAGCGTACCGAAGTATTGTAACACATTTTCTGCGGGATTGCAAGGGGGTAGCGGAAATTTTTGCAAACTTTTTTGCACATTTTTCCGCGTTTTGATCGCTTTCTCCGCCCCATGCTTGACTTTTCCCGCGTACCGTGTTATACTGCTTTCGAAAAGAGAAAAGGAGAAGTGCATGGAACAGAAACGCTACAGCGTCAAATGTATGTTTCAGACCACCTATTACGCCATGGGCGGCAAGCAGCTCCCGCGGGTGAGCTGGGTGGAAAGGATGTTCTACCTGCGCGCTGCGGATCTGGAGGATTCCTACCGCAAAGCGGAGGAGCTGGCGCTGGAATACGAATGTGACTACGTCAACGAAGAGACCCAGTTGGTCTGCTGCCGGCTGTACGAGATCTCCGACAGCTGTGAGATCCTGTGCGACCGGATGCAGAACGGCACGGAGCTCTACACCAATTTCTTTGACGCGTCGGAGGAGGAAGTGGAGGCGCTTTTGCGCTGCCAGTTCGGGGAGAAAGGCGCCCCGCCCGATAGCGTCAGTTGAAGGTTTTGGCAACAAAAAGAGAGGCTTTCGCCTCTCTTTTACGTTTGTTGCGGGGTTAGTCCGACGCTGCGCGGAACGCCGCGATGGTCTCCTCCAGCGCGGATTGCGCGGCGGATTCCTTCGACTGCCAGGTAGAGGTGAACTGCCCTCTATTGGTCTCCGTCGCCATATCGTGGAGCATGGTATCCAGACCGCCCCAACGGAACACCAGACCGATGTCCGTACTACGGCCGGGCAGGATGTAGTTCTCGATCATGTCCTTGGTGTCCGCGTCGCGGCTCTTCATGTTCTCCAGACACTGATCCAGATACACCGGCGCAAGCAGATTCGCGCTGGCGGCGCCCATCACGTTGAGCACGTCCGCGACCATCTGCTGGTCCTCGTCGGAGATCCATCTGGGCACTGCGAAGCAGGTGGAGGTCCAGGGGTTGACCAGGCTGTTGTACATTTCCTGCTCTTTATCCCCCTTCGGAATGGGAAGCAGACCGTAGTTGTCCTCCATGTCGCCCAGCTCCAGCGGGGTAGCCATGCTGCCGTTGTAGAACAGCGCGTTGCCCGCGATGAAGTTGTCACGCGTCAGCTCGGAGGGCCACTGCACCACGCCGAAGTAGTCGTTTGCGCTCACGTAGTGCGCTTTATCCAATACCAGATCCTGGATCTTATCCATGATGCTGGAGTTGCGCTCGGAATACATGGTCAGTTCCGGATAGCCGCTGGCGGTCCCGACGGAAGTCGCGATGCGGGCGCCGGCGCCGTAGAACAGGCTCCACATATCATCCAGCTGACCTTCCCAGCCCACGCGGTCCTGATAGTCGATCACGCCGTCGGTGTTGAGGTCTTCACTGAACTCTCTGGTCATTTCCAGAGCGACGTCGATGGTCCAGGTCCCGTTGCGGACATAATCGTAGGGGGTGCCGTCATACTTGGTATCCAGGTTGTACCGCTTGTACAGATCCTTGTTCCAGGTCAGCGCCGCAGTGCTGGACTTATTGCCGATACCGATATCACCGATGGTGAAGAACAGCTTGCCGTCGATGGTCATTTCCGCGTTGAACACCTGATCCCACCAGGGCGCCTTGATCTGCAGCCCGTTCAGGGAGTTCAGGTCGAGAAGCACGTTTTCCTGCGAAAGGAGCGCGCCGTCGTACAGACAGGGAACGACGATCTGGTAATCCGACGTGAACGCCATGGCGTCCTGCCGGATGCGCGTCGCCATAGCGCCGCCGGGACGTCCGCCGGTGTCATGGACAAATTCCTCCTCGACGGTGACGCCCAACAGTTCCTCTACCAGGTCCGTCCGGTCGCCGATGGCGTCGTTGAGGGTGCTGAGCATCCGGTTGGCTTCGTCCACCGCATGCTCGGGGAGGGAGTAATCGTTTTTCACGATTTCCGATTCGTAAGTAGCGTTCACGCTGCAAACAAGGAACGTGATGGTCGAGCCGCCGTAGGTGTTGCCGGAAGTGCTTGCGACGTATCTTCCGTTTTCATCCTCGTATTCGCTGCGAGGACCGCTGGTGTCGCCGGGATCCTCCGAAGCGCCCGAAGAATTGTTCGAGGAGCCGGAATTGGAAGGCGTAGCGCTCGTATCCGGTTCATCGTCCCCACAGGCGGCAAACAGACCGATGCTCAACAGCAGCACCAGCGCCAGACAGCAGGCACGAAGAAGTGCGCGGGTTTTCATAAAAAGTACCTCCTTTTGAAGTGGGGGTTCGCGCCCGCCGGAACGCGGACCGAAGCCCCTTTTCCTTTTTTCTTGTGGACAGTATAGCAGAAATTCCCGCCGATTGCAAGACGTTTTTTCACTTCCGCGAAAAAAATCCGCAAAAACGGTTGCGAAACGGGCGCAAATATGATATGATTAGGAGTGTTGTATCGAAAAACAGTGAAAAGCAGCGGATCCCGCTGCGCACTGATCAGGAAGCAGGTGATCCATCCCATGGGCGTTCGCCAAAAAGAGGGGCGGCGGATCAAAGGGCTTTGCCCGATGAATCAGGTCGCGCCGTTTATCATGAAGACCCGCGGGGACGCGACCAACTACTATGCCGACCGCATGGACATCACGCGTACGGAGCAGTATATCCGCGGCAAAAAGGAAGAAGGGCTCGCGGACTTCAGCCTCATGTACGTCATTCTCGCAGCGTACGTGCGCACGGTGGCACAGCATCCCCACATCAACCGTTTCATCCGCGGGCAGCGGATTTACGCCCGCAACTGCATTGAGGTCATGCTGACCATCAAAAACGAGATGACGGTCAACGCGCCGGAAACGGTGTTGAAGGTGATCTTCCCGCCGGACGCCACCGCCACGGAGGTTTACACCATCCTAAACAGTGAGATCCAAAAGGCCCGTTCCGGCGGAAATACGGACTTTGACGGCGTCGCCCGCTTTTTGGGGCACATCCCGCGCGTCCTTCTGCGCGTCGGCGTGGGGTCCCTGAATTTTCTGGATTACTTCGGTTGGCTGCCCCGGCGGCTGACCAAACTCTCCCCCTTCCACGGCTCCATGGCCATCACCTCCATGGGCTCCCTGCGCCTGCACCCCATCTACCATCACCTGTATAACTTCGGGAATATTCCCGTCTTTTGCGCCTTCGGCAGCTCGTATCCCGTCAATATCCTGCAATCCAACGGCGGGGTCGTCAAGAAAAAATATGTGGACCTGAAGTTCACTCTGGACGAACGCATCACCGACGGTTACGGGTATGCCGACGTCTTCCACTCCCTCAAGCGGCTCATTCAAAACCCCGCGCCGCTGGACGAGCGCCCGGAGCGTATCTTGCAGGATATTGATTGACTTATTATAAGGAAGGAGATCCCTTATGCAATGCCCCATCTGTTCTCATCCTGAAAGTAAGGTGGTGGATTCCCGCCCCGCTTCCGACGGCAGCTCCATCCGCCGCCGCCGGGAATGTCTCGCCTGCGGGAGGCGCTTTACCACCTATGAGACCGTGGAATCTCTCCCCCTCATCGTCATCAAGAAGGACCGCACCCGGGAATCCTTCGACCGCAGCAAGATCCTGCGCAGCATCATCCGCGCCTGCGACAAGCGCCATGTGACCATGGAGCAAATGGAGGGCGTGGTGACGGAGATCGAAAGCACCCTGCAAAACTCCCTGCAAAAGGAAGTCAACTCCACCGCCATCGGGGAGATGGTCATGCAGCGGCTGCGTGCGCTGGACGAAGTAGCTTATGTCCGGTTCGCCTCCGTCTATCGCCAGTTCAAGGACATCGGCGCATTCATGGACGAGCTGACCCGCCTGCTGGATGAGAAAAAGCACTGACAAAAAGAACATGCGCAAGGCGCCTGCAACAGCGCCTTGCGCATCTTTTTGTTTTTCAAGAAGTTACAGCGGATTCGTCCGGCGGATGCGCCAACGCAGCGCAAGGACGATCCCCGCCAGAGCGCCCACGGAAAGCAGGACCCACCGAAGGGGTGCGAAGCGATCCCCGGCAAAGGGTTGCTCCTCGCTGACGGAAACCGCGCACACCGGAGGAACAAGCGCCACGCCGTCCTTCCGCGCACTGACAACGCAGGAACCGGAGCCGTCAAACTGCAGCGTCACCTTTCCGTCCCCGTCCGTCCGGAAGGCGGTGTCCTTCCCGTCGATCCGGATCACCGCGTCGGCGACGGGCTGTTCCTCCCCGTCAGGGGCCAGCCCGGTGAGCGTCAGGGTCAGCGTTTCCTCGCCTCCCACGGAAGCGCGGGAAACATCAAAATGGCAATACTGCACCTCCGACGGATCCCCGCACGCAAAGGCATAAAGCGCGTCCCCGTCCTGCAGAGGCGCAAGCAGGTCGTCCACGGGAAGGTGGTTGACATATATCCCGAAGCAGCAATCCTGCTGCCCCCAAAGCATCGTCGCGATTCGACCGTTCTCTGTCTGTTCGGACGAAAATCCCGCCGCCGCACCGCCGTCAAACCGCGCATCGTGCGCGGCGAGCAGCGCGTCATGAACGGTCAGCGCACCGTCCCCATCCGCATCCTGTAAGAGGACCTCCTGGAAGGCCAGCACCGTTTTGCCGTCCCCGTCTGCGATGGACGCGTACACGCAGGCGTCCTCCTCCGCCAGAACGGGAAGGGCGGTCAGAAAGGAGAAAAGAAGCGCAAAAACAACAGCCGCCGTGCAACTGCGGAACGACTTCCGTTTGACCGGCATATGCGGATCCCTCCTTTTCCTTCCTATCTGTAAATTTATATCGCAAAACTGCCCGGATATGACAGCAAACTGATACAAATCGCATTATAGCAAAGCTTTCGGCGTTTGTCAATACTTTTTTTCATTTGGCAAACTTCCCGCCGGGCTCGCCCTCCGAAAGGCGCAAACCGTTTGCAAAATTCGACACCAAATCGAAAAATCCTGTCGATTTCCCCCGTATTTTCGCAATTTTATTGGATTGCCGCAAATCGATGTCGAATAATAGGATACAAAAGTTTACATAAAGTGGATATTTTTTCCAGTAAAACCTTGCAATTTGTGATAGAACGTGTTAGAATAGAGTCACCGTGAAAGAGCCAAAGCGAAAAACATGGATAAAATGATAACGACAAGGGAGTTTGACAGCAGTATGGAAAAAGCAAAAGTCCTCATTGCGGAAAGCAACGACGAACTGCGCAACCAATGCGCGATGCACCTGCGCAAGCTGGGGCACAATGTGATCGGAGAAGCCAGCGACGGGCAGGAGGCGCTGCAAAAGATCGCCCGTCTGCGCCCGACCGTGGTGGTTGCGAACGTATACCTCAGCAAAATTGATGGGAACCGACTCATCCGCGAGTCCAAAAAGCAATTGGGCGACGCGTATCCGTCTTTTATTATGATCTCCTCCTTCAGCAGCCCCGACGCGTTCGAGGAATGTTCGGAGGCGGGCGCCGTCCACTGTATGCTGGCGCCGCTGGACTACGATACCCTCAGCACGCGCATCCAGCGCATCGCGGAGAAAGGACGGCCGAGGATCGGCGGACAAGCTCCCTCCCGCTCGGACGGAGATCTGGAGACGCAGGTGACCAAGATCATCCACCAGATCGGCGTCCCCGCCCACATCAAAGGGTACCAGTACCTCCGCACCGCCATCATCATGGTGGTGCAGAACACGGACATCATCAACTCCGTCACCAAGATCCTTTATCCTTCGGTGGCAAAGATGTACGGCACCACCTCCTCCCGCGTGGAACGCGCCATCCGCCACGCCATCGAGGTCGCGTGGGACCGGGGCGATCTGGACGTGCTCAACTCCTTTTTCGGCTATACCGTGCAAAACTCCCGCGGGAAACCCACCAACAGCGAATTCATCGCCATGATCGCCGACAACCTCCGGCTGAAAAACAAAACCGTCGCGGGAAGCGGCGCGGTCATGTCGCCTGCATAAGACGCATCGCAGGCTGCAAAACGCATAACAAAAAATGGGCGTTGCTCCGTCATGACGGAAACGCCCATTTTTGATTGATTCGGTTCACTCCTGCTTCGCGTTGCCGTACAGGTCAAAGGTGCCCAGCACATACCGTTTCAGCATGGCATAATCCACCGCGGTCACCTTCTGGGAGGTCACGCAGCCGGCATAGTAGGCGGCGCCCTCCAGCGTGAGGGTACCCAGCACATGCCGCTTGACCATCATGTAATCCACCGCGTTCGTCGCGCCGTCGCCGGTCACGTCCCCGCGCACGCCGATGGGATACTTCCGGTTGCCGCTTTCCACCGCGCACCCGGTGACGATGATCTCGTCCGCTTCCATCAGCGTTCCGTCCTTGCGCCGGAAGACCACGTCCCCGCCGAACAGTTTGGACCACTCCAGCACGGTCATGCCGGGTCTGCCGCCGAAGACCACGCCCTCCTGCTGCTGCAAGCCGGAATCCGGCAGCAGAGGAAGCTCCTCCTGACCGCCCTGCCACGGCTTCGACAACAGCGTGGGATAGTCGATGAAGCAAACGTCCAGATCCACGTCCCCGTCGATCCCGGCGACCCTGCCGGTCTCCGAATACTGATGGATCCCGTACGCTTCGCTCATGTTCTGGGAGAAGGTACCGCTGGACGTCCATTTTGCCACCCACAGCGCTTCCCGACCGCCGAGACGGTCGCTGTCCAGTTTAGACAGGAACCAGGATTCGCTGCTGTAAACCCCGCAAAGCAGCCCGGTGCCCTCCATCGCCTTCTGGAAATGCAGCGCAAGCTGCACCAGCCGTTCGGAGGAGAGCTTCGCCTGCTCGTCCGTTTCCAGATCCAGATACACCGGCATATCAAAGGTCTTGCCGTCCAGCCATTCCCGGAACAGGTTCGCGTCCCGCTCCGCTTCCGCGTCGGTCAGCGCGTAGGAGTAGAAGTAGCTGCCCACGTGCAGCCCCGCCGCCTTCGCGCCCTGATAATTTTCTTCGAACTTCGTGTCCTTGCCTTTAGAGGTTCCGGCGCGCAGGATCACGAAGCGGATCCCGTCCTTCGCCACCGCGTTCCAATCCACGTCCCCCTGATAGGAGGAGACGTCGATGCCGAAGCCGAAAATATCGCTTTCCGCCATCCAAACCGCGTACAGCGCCATGGACGCATCCTGCCGGTACCAGCCCCCCGGCACATAGTCCGCGGAAACCGCGGAGGGGTCCGGCGACCAGCCGAGGAACCGGAAGCCCGCTTTGGTGGGCACCACGGAGGAGAGCTGCAGATCCACCCCTGCGGTCTTGGTCTGCGCCGCCGGGGCGCCTTCGCCGCCGTTGGTATGATAGGTGACGGTATAGGTGGTCGGATTCACCGGCTCGCAATAGATCTCGGAACCGTCCAGCGTGCGCAGCGCGCACCAGCCGTCCGGCGTTTTCGCCCAAAGATATCCGTCCGCTTCCGCCGTTTCAAACACTTCGATCTGCGTGTTCCGGGGATAGACGAATAAGCGCTCGTAATTCAGCCCCGGACCGGTACGAACCCTGACGCCGTCCGCGTCCGTCACCACCCAGAGGGTGGATTCCGCGGGGGGCGTGCCGGGGTCCACATACTGCTCGTCCACCGTATACACGATCAGGCAGGAGGGCGTATAATCGGAAAGCTGCGTGCGACCGGTGTAACCGGGATCACAGATATACACCTTGCCGTCTTTCACGTAGTCCGCCGCGACGTAATGGGTATTCCCCTTGACCCCGACCATGATGATGTACTCTTTTTCTTGATTGGAAAGCAGTGTCTCGATACGGGAAACGTAGTTATCCGGCTGCTCATATGCGATAAACTTCACGCCGGGGATCAGCGCATTGAAGGCGGTGTCGTATCTCGAGCCGCCCCGCTCGTTGAGGTATTTGCAGCTCCCGCCGTCATACATAGCCACCGCCAGTGTGCCGGGGGTGATCTCCTGCCCGCCGTTCAGCGTCAAACCGTAGGCACGGGTGAGGATCGCCATGGCGGTGATGAGGCATCCGGCGTGACCCATGGTCTCGTCCTCATGACGGACGCCGGCAGCGTCCCACCACGGATCCTTGCCGATGACGATATCCTTCCAGCGCTCGTCCGTCTGCTTCCAATATTTGTATAGGCCTTCGGGCAGCGGCTCGGTCGCCACATGCCCGTGCGCGGACACGGAAAGCGCCAGCGTCGCCGCCAGCAGGACCGCCGCCAGAAAGAAACAGAGAACTCGCTTCTTCACCCGGATTCGCCTCCTCATCGGTTTTGCTATTTTTCGACAGCATAACAAGTATACCATACCTTCCCGCAAGGTGTCAACGCCCGATGAGGCAAAAATCGACCAAAAAGGTAAAAAAGATGTAAAAATCCGGTCAAAAAGTACGCGGCTGCCGCGTTTTCCGGTTTGCGGCAGCCGCTTGTTTTCTATCTTATTGCAAGGACAGGTATTGCCCGAACACGTAGCCGGTGATCCCGTTGTACTGGATGACGTACCAGTTGCCGTCCTGCCCGGTGACGGTCACTTCCGTGCCGTTGGGGATCTGCCCGAGGATCTGGGCGGAGGTGCTGGGCTGGCTTCGGATGTTGAGCCTGCCTCCCTCGGTACGGACCACGCCGGTGCGCAGGGGCTCCGGATCCACGAAGGGCACGCCGAAATACTCCGCAACGGAAAGGGCGAGGTTCCGCGCGATACGCCGGATGTTGGATTTGATCCATTCCGCGTCGGCGGCGTTGTCGTGGTACGCCAACTCGATGAGGATGGCCGGCGCCCGGGTGTTGCGCAGCTCATACAGCGAAGTGGTGGGCAGCGCCCGGACGCGGGAGGGATCGGGGTAAATGTCCCGCAGATTCTGCGCGAACAGCTCCGCCGCCTGCTTGCCCCGGGTGCTGGTGGCGTAGTAGTAAACGTCCGTCCCCCGCTGGGCGCCGGGATTGGCGCTGCCGGAGGCGTTGGAGTGGAGTGCCAAATGCAGCGCGTAGTTGCCCGCGTTGGATTGCCGCACGGAGTTCCCCACCGTGCCGTTCGGATCGTTGCGGGTGAAGGGGATGCCGGACGCCACAAGATACGGCTCCATGGCGTCCGCGATCAGGTTCATGTAATACTCCTCGCTGCCGCTTCCATCATAGTAGAGGTTGTACTCCTGCGTCGAGGGGCTTAAAAACAGTTCTGCCATCGGGATATCCATGCCTTTCTTCCTTTTGTAATTCCAGTTTATGCCGGAAAGAAAAACACGGTGAGAAGGAAAAATTTTGCCAACAGGGGTTGACAAACCGAAAAAAGTGTGGTATACTGCACCAGCAAAAAGAAGCAGAGCGGTTTCCGCTCTCACCCTGCGGCGCATCAGTCGGCTCGGTTCATACTTCCACTGCATGGTCCTCCAACGGGGGCAATGCCGGTTGTTGATCCTTCTGCCGCGATGTGCGAAAACGCACGGGTCGCGGCTTTCTTTATTCGTTTCGCCGTCAACCATTTTTTGGAGGTGCTTATCATAGCAGCCACAGACAAAACCCTGATCAACGAAGCGATTCGCGCCCCCGAAGTTCGCGTCATCGGGCCGGAGGGGCAGCTCGGCATCATGAAACGTGCCGACGCGCTCCGCGCCGCGGAAGAACTCGGGCTGGACCTGGTAGAGGTCGCGCCGGATTCCAAACCGCCGGTCTGTAAGATCATGGACTACGGCAAGTACCATTTCGAGAAGGAAAAAAAGGAAAAGGAGCAGCGCCGGAAGAAGCCTTCCGTCGAGCTCAAGGAGATCCAGCTTCGCTGCCGGATCGACACGCACGATTTCAACACCAAGCTTCGGCATTGCATTGAGTTCCTGCAAAAGGGCAACAAGGTCAAGGTGATCGTTCGGTTCCGCGGGCGCGAAATGGCGCACACGGAGATCGGGCAGGAACTGCTGACCCGCTTCGCCGCCGGCTGCGGCGACGTGGTCATGGTGGACCGCCCCCCGCTGCTGGACGGGCATAACATGATCATGATGCTTTCTCCGAAGAAGGAAACCAAAACCAAAACCGACAAAACGGATAAAACGGAAAGGAATTGAACCATTATGGGCAAGATGAAGACACACAAGGCATCTGCAAAGCGTTTCAGCTTTACTGCCAACGGAAAACTCAAGAGGGGGCACATGAGCACCCGCCACAACACCGGTCTGAAGACTTCCAAGCGGATGCGTGCGCTCCGCAAGGCGTCCTATGTTTCCGAAACCCGCATGCACGATCTGAAGCGGCAGCTTCCTTACGGCTAAGCGCCGGATAAAAACGTAGAAAGGAATCGTTGACAAATGGCAAGAATCAAGGGTGCTATCTCCACCAAAAAGAGAAGAAATAAAACATTAAAGCTGGCAAAAGGCTACTGGGGCGCAAAGAGCAAACACTTTAAGATGGCAAAAGAAGCCGTCATGAAGAGCGGCCAGTATGCGTATATCGGCCGTAAGCAGAAGAAGCGCGACTTCCGTTCCCTCTGGATCACCCGCATTTCCGCGCAGTGCAAGGTTTGCGGCATCAACTACTCCCGTTTCATGAACGGTCTGAAGAAGTGCGGCGTCCAGCTCAACCGCAAGATGCTCTCCGAGCTCGCCATCCACGACAAGGACGCGTTCGCGCAGCTTGTCGAAAAGGCAAAAGCAGCGCTGTAAGTTCCCGCGTTTTTCATAGCAGGTTGTCCTTCCGATGAAATTTTTGCGCATTTTCGGGGAAACCTGTTGACAGCCGTCGAATTATTTGGTATAATAGCTTTGTTGTAGTAAGAAAGGCGACTTTCGCCTCGGATAGGGAGTGAAAAACGGGATGGCTGAGATCCATGTGAAGGAGAACGAAAGCATCGACAGTGCTCTCCGCAGATTTAAGAGATCTTACCTCAGAAGCGGC
Source organism: Oscillospiraceae bacterium (assembly GCA_022508745.1). Lineage (GTDB taxonomy): Bacteria > Bacillota > Clostridia > Oscillospirales > CAG-382 > Coliplasma. The sequence goes on from JAFLUP010000031.1 coordinate 10,903, forward strand.
GTTCAGGCAGAGCTTCGCAAGCGCGAGCATTATGAAAAGCCCAGCGTAAAGCGCAAGAAGAAGTCTGAAGCGGCAAGAAAACGCAAGTTCAGATAACAACATCAGGGGACGGAACGGTCGAGACGATCGTTCCGTTCTTTGCTTTTGCAGTTCGTCGCAACGATTTGCGGCTTGTGACGATTTTTTTGGCGAAAAAATCCGGGCGAAGTGTCCTTTTTTCGCAAATACGGAAGTTATATAAAGTGAACGACGCAGAAAGGAGAAGGAAAGATGCTTTTCGGGGACGATACCAAACGCGCATGTGACCAGGCGATCGCCGCTATTGCGCAGGGCGACAAAGACGCCCTGACGGTTCTATATCACAGTTACGCGAAGATGATCTGCTCCGTGGCAAACAGCATACTTGCCGGCTCCGACGACGTTGAGGACGTCTTGCAGGAAACCATGCTCCGGGTGATCAAATACGCAAAAAACTACCGTGCGGGCAGCAATCCCGCCGCGTGGGTGCTTTCCATCGCGAGAAACTGCGCAAAAGACATGGCGGCGAACAGACCGCCCCGGGGAAGCCTTTCCATCGACGGCGAAGAAGCCGAGTCCCTCAAAGCCCTCTGCGCCGACGGAAGCCTCGACCTTGAGGAAGCCGTGATCGTTCGAGACGCGCTGAAAACCCTTTCTCCCGAGGAAACGGCAATCGTAAAATTGAAATACTATTACGGGTTCTCTTACAAGGAGATCGCCTTTGTGTTGGAGACGACTGCCGCCGCCGTGAATAAGAAAGGTCAGCGCGCTATCAAAAAACTGCAAAGCTATTTCAAGGAGTGAACAGGATGAAAAAGAAAAGGCTTGTGGAAAGCCTGAACAGATACTTTTCGGCGGAAGAACAGGCGATCCGTGTCCCGCCGGCGGAGGACCTGAAAGCCTACGGCGAGCTGCAAGCGCCCTCCGAGCCGCCTGCGCGGGAGGCGCGGAGGTCCGTACGGAGCGTTCGGCGGGTCGTCATGGTCGCCGCCTGCCTTGCGGTGGTGGTCGCCGTGGCGATTCTCCTTCCCGCGGCCGTTCATCAGCCGGAGGGGCAGGAAGACCCGGCGTCTTGGGGAGGCGGGTATACGGATAAGGACCCGTCGCACACCACACCGTCCCCCAACGGCGGCGCACAGGAGGAACTGAAAGACCAGACGTCCGGGAGCGCGGAAGCGGTCGCCCCGGACATCCAGGAGGAACCAGACGACTCGGATCCGTTGGAGGAATCCAACGGAGAGGAAAACGAACCGGGAGAAGTCGGCAGCGGTGAGTCGCGCGACCGGTTTGTCGATTATTTCCACTATAAATTCTACCGTTTGGACAGCTTATCCTATCTCGTCACATGGAAGCAAATTTCCGCCGCCAAAGATAAGGTGTTTGTCGAGACCTCATATGCTTCCGTCTCACAGCTTCCGCCCCTTTATTTGCTCATCCGGGAACTGAAGATCGACAAAGAAGCGTTTCTTCAGGTCAGGGACGAACATTTCCGCGAGGTGTACACCGACGAGGAGATCGACTGGTTGTTCAGCGACGCGGACGTCCGAACCATCCAAGCGGCCTTAAAGCTGGACACGGCGCTGCTTTATGAGGATATCCTGTATAATCCGTACGAGCTGCTGCGCATGGAGGACCCGCAATGGAAGGAACTGGCAGGGACGGAGGAAATGAGCGCCTATCTGCAGGATCTGGACGCCTATCTGGAGGATCTGGAGTACAAAGCGCAGACAAGCACCGAGCCGAACACCTACGACTACGAATGGAAGAAACTGAATGAGCTTGTGAACAAACTGAAAGCCAAACTGGAGGGAACCGTATGAAACGAATCTTTGCGTCGGCGGTCGCGCTTCTCCTGCTGCTGACGGCCCTGTCCGGCTGCGCGGATCAGCAGGATCCGGCGGCGAGCGCAAACCCCGAAATCGGCGGAGACGAACGCCTGATCCTGTCTATGACGATTGCAGAAACGCTTCCCAGCGGCGTTGTGTTTGAGTACCGGGGGGAACAGGCGTATTGTTTTTACGCTTACGACGACCAAGGGCATCTCTACCGCGTTTTGTGGACGGATTTTGAAGGACTGCGGGAAAAGGATCGGATCCGTGTGGAGTATAGCGGTCGCAAGGAATTCACCTACGAAGAATATCCCAGCGGCTGGACTCCGAAATACGAAATCACCGCCAGTAGCGTGACGCCGGAGAGAGGCGCGCTTGCCTCCTGCCTGACATACAAGGACGGCGGCTATACGCTGACCCTGCCCCAAAGCGGGAAAACGCTTGAGCTGACCGCAGAACAGGTCCGCTTTGTCCCGTATATCACCGATGAGCTGGTGGCGGAAGCGGAGAACCAGGTCGCACAGGCCGCCGCCGCGTTCGTCAACCATTCCGGCTTTTATTTGCAGGTCAATCAGGACTACCTCTGCCTGATGATCGAAGCCATCCGGTATCTTGATTCCCCCAACGAGCTCGGGGAGGATCATGAGCATCTGTTCTACGACGGGCGCATTTCAAGCCAGGCGGTGCCGGAGGAAGAAAAGACGGAGATCGGCACGGCGAAAAGCGCCGTCCGCTACCGCTCCGGCGAGGAGGAAATCTTCGCTTTCTGCTCTCTGCTGTGGTCCGAACAGGACAACGGGGACGGCACTTTCACGGCAACCCAGGTGGACAAGTATGACATCGTGGATCTGATCAACGGCAAAACCCACATTTCCATGGAGGAGCTGAGGATCCCGACGCTCCTGCTGGACGGGGATGTGACCGCCCGTGTTCCGGTGAACGGGGAGATCCTGCGCGTGAGGCTGCTTTCGGAGGGGGCGGACGGGTTCGCCGGGAGCGAAAGCTCGTTTGAGGCGCTGTCCGCCCTCGATCCGGGCACCTATTATGTGGTGGTGTACGTCAGAATCTCCGGCAACTGCGATCCGGACGCGCTGCAATATTCCGCCGAATATGAGGATGTGTTCCGTCTGGAAGTAGGAGAACCGTCCCACAGCGGGTATGAGACCGACGTCGAACTGCTGCAATACAACTGGGACGGATACGGGATCGGCAGGAAAACCCTCTCCTGCATCGACGTAGGATACCGCATCATGGATGCGCTGAAAGCCATGCCGGAGACGGGAGAAACCGCCCCGAAATGCTCGGACGATGTGCTGGAAAAGACCGGGGACGGGCTTTCCGGCGAATTCCCCGTCCCGCCGGGGACCATGTGGATCGAAACCGAAGGGAGAATCTACCGGCTTTCCCCCGATCTTTCCCAAATCTGCCGCGTGGAAACGCATTTCGGAGAAGGCGTTGTGCTGGAAATGGGCGACGCCTTCCGAGCCGACGTGCGCGACGCTTGGCAGTACGCTCCTTTTGATTATTACAAAGGAACCTATCACAGCGGAGACGTCACGGTAGAGCTGAAAAACGTGTTCGCTTCCGGCTCCTCGGTGGAGCTGCGCATCAAAGAGATCCGGATCGAACAGACGGAAGATCCGCACAACAGGATCACCGTGGAGCTGCTCTCCTCCGTAGACCAGACGACAGCGATCAAGCTGCACTGCGAACAAAGCGACGACAACCTGGCATTGGGCGGCGGGACAATCGTCGACCTGCGGAAAGGGATCGCCGAAACGGTGGAGCTGACCTTCGGCGGTTGGGGGGATTGCAGATATTGGGTATACATCATGGTGGATAACACCGTGGCAGAACTCACAATCGAACCGTAAAAAAACGCTCCCGGGTTCCGGGAAACAACCGACGGATCCGTTTTTCAAAGGGTATAAATTCCAGCGTTCCGGTCAACACTAAACCAGATCAATCGAACGGAAAAGGAATGATCCCTATGAAAAACGGATCCTCTCTTCGTGCAAGACTCTCTTCCGCCATCCGCGCCATCCGCGCCGGGATTCGCGCGGGCGCGCCGGAATGGGTGGCGGACAACTACTACCTGATCGACCGGCAATACAACGCCGCACGGAAAAACGAAGGGCTGCGCAAAGCCCCCGAAATGGAGGAGGTCGCCGCCGCCTATCTGGCAAGCGTCGGCTGGAAGCTGACGGAGGAAAGCCTGCTGGACTTCTTCCGGGAGCAATCCCAGCGAAGCCCTCTGGAATACGCCGCCTTGAGCGCCGTTCCCGCCATGCTCGCCGCCAACGCCATTTTGCGCATCGGCGGGATCTGCGAAGGGAAAAAGAACGCTTCCCTGCTGCCGGAAGCGGTGGGCGTTCTGCGCACCCTGTCGGATCTTTCCGCCGTTGAAACGGCTTCTGCGCTGTTCGAGGCGGCATGGAAGCCGGAAGCCATCCTTTCCGCGTCCGAAACGGATTATACGCTGTTCTCGCCGGAGACCAAAGCCTCCTATCGGCAAGCGCTGTCCCGCAGTGCGCGGGCGCACCGCACCGGCGAATCGGAGGAAGCCCTCCGCCTCGCTGCGGACGCAAAAGAAAAGGGGGTTCCCATCGGGGAGCTTTTGTTCCCGCGGAAAGCCGCCGTCGGCGCCATCCTCGTCTGGTGGAGCAGCTTTTTGCTGCTGCTTGCCGCCGGGGTTTTTCTCTGCGCCGCAGCCTTCGGCTGGCTGACGCTTTTGCTGCTGCTTCCGCTGGCGGAAGGGATCTCCCCCGTCAGCGACCGCCTTTCCGCTCTGTTTCGGCGGGAGCACGCCGCGCTGCGGCTTGCACTGCCCTCCATTCCCGACCGGGCGCGCACGGTGGTCGCCGTGACCTCGCTGCTGCAAAGGGAGTCCGACGCCGCCGAACGGTTGGAGCGCTTTTACTACCTCAATCGGGAGGAAAACCTCTCCTTCTGCCTGCTTGCGGACTTCCCGGAGGCGAAAACGCCCCATACCGAGGAGGACGAGGAACTGCTGGCGCAGGCGAAGGCGACCGTCGACCGGCTCAACGCCGCCCACGGGGAGCGGTTCTTCCTGCTCTACCGGGAGCGGGAGGAGCTGGAGAGCGGCAGGTTCGGCGGGAAGGAGCGCAAACGCGGCGCCGTGGGCGCCCTGATCCGCCGCCTGTCCGGCGAGGAGGCGGGGCTGCTGCACGGAACCTGTCCTTCCGGCGTGCGCTATCTGCTGACGCTGGACGCGGACACGGAGCTCTCCCCCGGGGTGGTCAGGGAGCTGCTGGGGGTGGCGCTGCACCCGGTGAACCGCTCCTTCGGCGTGTTCCAGCCCGCCATCCAAACCGAGCTGCTTTCCTCCTACCGTACCCACTTTACCCGCCTGATCTCGGGATCTGCGGGCATCTCTTTCTATGAACGCGCCGCGTTCGACCGCAACATGAGCCTCTACGGGGAGGGCATCTTCTGCGGCAAGGGGCTGTTGGACGTAGAGCGCTTCCGTCAGTGTGCGCTGGACCTGCCGGAGGGGAAGATCCTCAGCCACGACCTGCCGGAAGGCGGTCTGCTGCGTACCCTGCTGGTCTCCGACCTGCCGCTGATGGATTCGGTGCCGAACAACCCCGCCTCCTGGTACCGGCGGGCGCACCGCTGGATCCGGGGGGACGTGCAGAACCTGCCCTTGCTCTTCCAGCGCCGCTACCCCCTCTCCTTCGTCAGCCGGCGGCAGATCCTCTGCAACCTGCTCCGGCACCTGACGCCGATCTCCGCACTGCTCGCCGTCGCGGTCGGGGCGTTTCTTGCCCGCGGGGAGCTGCAAGCGCTGTATGTATTCTTCGCGGCATACAGCTACCTGTTATTGCCTTTTCTCGTGGGCTGTGTTTCCGACCTGCTCTCCGGCGGACCCTTCCTGCTGCGGCACGCCTTCACCGCGGGGCTTTCCGCCTTCGCGGAGGCGGTTCTGCGGCTGGGGAACGACGTCTGCTCCGCCTGCCGCAGCGCGTTCCTTTCGCTGGACGCGGTGGCCCGTTCCCTCTGGCGCATGACCGTCTCCCACCGCCGTCTGCTGCAATGGACCACCGCCGCCGCGGGGGAATCCGGCTCCGGGAGGATCTCGGTTTACCTGCGGCAGGGGCTTCCCGGAGCGCTGACCGGCTGTCTGCTGTTCCTGTTCGGCGGCGCTTCCGTTTACCGCCTGCTGGGAATCCTGTTTTTCCTCGACCCCATGCTTTCCTACCTGCTTTCCCTGCCGCTGGCGAGGGGCGGAAATACGCAAAACGGGGAAGTCAGCGTGACGCTCACCGAAAAGGACGCGAGCTTCCTGCGCAAGCACGCTTCCGACCAGTGGAACTTCTTTGCGGACACGGTGACGCGGGACTCCCACTTCCTGCCGCCGGACAACCTGCAGCTCTCCCCCAGCGAGGAAAAGGCCATGCGCACCTCCCCCACCAACATCGGACTGTTCCTGCTTTCCGTTCTGGCGGCGCTGGATCTGGGGCTGGTGGACGCGAAGGAGGCCGCCGACCGTCTGGAACGTACGCTGGCGACGGTGGAGGGACTGCCGAAATTCCACGGCAACCTGTACAACTGGTACGATCTGAAAACCCTCGCCGTCCTGGGGGAGGCGTTCGTCTCCTTCGTGGACAGCGGCAACTTCGTCACCTGCCTGCTGACGCTGGAAAAGGGTCTGACGGAATACGGGGACGCGGAGGAACGCTTCTCCGCACTGGCGAAACAGAGCCGCCGATTGGCGGACGAGACCGACCTTTCCGTCTTTTACGACGAGCGCAAGGCGCTGTTTTCTCTGGGATGGGACAGCCTGCATGACCGCCGGGAGCCGGGCTGCTACGATATGCTCATGAGCGAAGCCCGTACCGCCAGCTACTACGCGGTGGCCGCCGGCATCGTCCCGAAAAAGCACTGGTACACCCTCTGCCGCACGGTGGCGGCGGAGAAGGGCTATATCGGCATGGTCAGCTGGTCCGGCACCATGTTTGAATACTTCATGCCCCAGCTGTTCCTGCCTATCTACCGCAATTCCTTTTTGCAGGAGACCCTGCTGTTCTCCGTCTGGGCACAGCGGAGGGCCGCCCGGGGCAAGCCGTGGGGAGTCTCCGAATCGGCTTACTACGCCTTCGACGGGGAGCTGCATTACCGCTACCACGCCCACGGGATCCCGACCCTCGCCCTGCGGCGGGATGTCACGGGGGAAACGGTCATCTCCCCCTATTCCACCTATCTGGCGCTGGCGATCTGCCCGACTGCCGCCGTCCGCAACCTGCGGGCGCTGGAGGAGTGCGGCATGTACGGGAAGTACGGGCTGTACGAGGCCTTCGACCGTACCCCGGGCAGGAGTCGGGACGGCGTGGCGGTGCGCAGCTATATGGCGCACCACATGGGCATGAGTCTGCTTGCCATCGCAAACGCGGTGGAGGATCGCGTCTTCGTGCGCCGCTTCATGGCGGACCCGCGGATGAAAGCGGCGGCGGGACTGCTGCAGGAAAAGCTCCCGCCCAATCCCGCCCTGCTGACGGAAGGGCTGCGGGTACCCACCAAAACCCGGAGACTGCTGCGCACCGACCGCCCCACCGAAAGCAGCGAAACGGACTTTTGCGCTCCGAAAGCCGCGCTGCTCTGCAAGGACGGCTTTTCCGCCTGCATCACCTCCCTCGGACACGTCCGCCTGCGCAAGGGTCCGCTGCTGGTCAACGATTGCCGCACGGAGCGCTTCTCCTGCGCCCACACCCTGCTGGTCTCCTTCCCGGAGGAGCACCGGACGGAGGGCTGTACCCCCTTCTTCGGGGAGGGGGCGTATTCCTTCGAGACCAACGCCGACTCCGCAAGCCTCATCGCGGGGAGCAAGCGCTTCTCCGGGCGCGTGCAGTTCTCCTTCAGCCGCCGCGCCGATTGCTTCTGCGCGGAAACCCGCTCGGAAAACCGGCGTTCCCGTCCTGTGCTGTTCGCCTTCGAGCCGGTGCTGGCAGAGGAAGCGTCCTACGACGCCCATCAGGCGTTCTCCAAGCTGTTCATCGAAAGCAGCTACGAGCCGGAGACCCGCATCCTCTACTTCGCCCGGCGGGATCGGGAGACCGGCAGACCCATCTGCTGGCTGGCGGCGGCGTTGAAGGACCGGGAGACCGCGTTCACCTTCTGCACCTCCAAGGACGGCTTTCCGGCGGAAAGCCTCAACACGCCCGCCGATTTCAACCGTCCGCTGGACGGAAAGACCGGCGCCTGCATCGACCCGCTCTGCGTCATCCGCACCGCCCCCTGTCAAGGGGGACGCGCCACGTTGCTGCTTTCCGTTTCCGGCAGCCGCGCGGAGGCGCGGAAAGCCATCCTCGCCGCCCGGCATGAGAAAGAGAAATGCGTCAGCGGCGCCCGTCCGGAGACCTGCTCCCTGCTGGCCTCCCTGCTCTTTCCCAAAGCGCCGCCCCCCGGCGAATGGCCGGTATACCGGCGGGAAATGCTCTGGAAATACGGGATCTCCGGCGATTATCCGCTGATCGGCATGCGGGTGAGCGAATCGGACACGGCGGCGGCGGAAACCATGCTGCGCAGCTTTGCGGAGCTGGCACACGCCGGGCTGCGCACGGAGTTGCTCCTGCTGCCGGAGGGGGACGGACAATACTTCCGCCCGGTGGAAAAGAAGCTGCTCGCCCTCTGCGAACGGCTGGAGCTGCAAGGCTTCCTCGGCGTGCGCGGCGGCATCTTCCTGCTGCGGCAGGAGCAAACGGAGGAGACGTTCCTTTCCCTGCTGCCCCGGATCTGCGCCTTTTACAGTTGTCCGGCGAAGGTGCAAAGCGGCAGATCGCCGCTCCCCCTGCCAAACTTCACGCCTCCCTGCCTGACCCCTTCCCCCGTGGAACGACAGACGCCGGAGGACTACTTCGCGGTTGCGGGCGGATATGCCACCGAGGAAGGCTTCACCCTCTACAAGGACGTCCCGCAGCCCGCCCCTCGCTCCTTCGTGCTGTCCGGCAGGAACTGCGGCAGCGTCGTCACCTCCTCCTCGCTGGGCTACACCTTCTGCGGCAACGCCCACGAGCGGCGGCTGACCCCCTTTGCCGGCGACCCCGGCTCCCTGCCGGATGGCGAAAGGCTCTACCTGCGAAGGAACGACCGGCTGTATGACCTCATCGCCTGCGCCGGGAAAGCCTTCTGGGGCAAGGGCATCGCGGTCTGGGAGGGGAAGATTGAGGGGGAAAGCTACTCCGTGCTGTGCTTCTGCTGCGCGGAAAAGCCCTTCAAGGTGGTCAGAGTCCGGTTTTCCTCCCTCTCCGGGGAATTGCTGTACTGCGTCCGCCCCGCCATGGGCAGCGGAGCGGTTCCCGCGGGCGTCCTTTGGAAGAAGGAGCAGAACGGCGCGCTGCTGTTCCGTTCCGGGCACGACACCGCCTTCGGAACCGGCGTGGGACTGCTGTACGCGAAGGGGGCGACCCCGCTGTATTCCCAGACGGAGCTGTTTGCCGATCGAAGCGAGCCGGAGCTTTCCGACCTTGTGGGGCTTCGAGCGAACTACAATTATGTAAACTTCATCCTCGGCGGCTGCGAGGAAAACGAGCTGGAGGATCTCCTCCGCAGCCTGCCGGAGGTTTCCCCGGAAACGGAGCAGACGGCAGCGGAGGCCTTTGCGTCCTCCATGCTCCCTCCCATCGAATTTCACACCCGCAGCAAAGCGCAAAATCTGTTGTTGGGGCACTTCCTGCCCTATCAGGTGGGGGCGTGCCGGTTTTATGCTCGGGCGTCCTTCCGGCAGTCCGGCGGGGCTTACGGATTCCGGGATCAGTTACAGGATTGCCTTGCGCTGGTCTACGCCCGCCCGCAGGAGGTGCGGGAGCATATCCTGCGCTGCTGCGCGCACCAGTACGAGGAAGGGGACGTGCAGCATTGGTGGCACCCGGACAGGAGCGGCGCGAGCCGCGGCATCCGCACCACCTGCTCGGACGACCTGCTCTGGCTGCCCTACGTCGTGGCGGATTATGTCAACAAAACCGGCGACAGCGGGATCCTGACGGAGCAGGCGGAATACCTCTCCTCTCCGCCGCTGACCGGGGAAAACGAGCGCTACGAGCTGCCCGCCCGCAGCTTTTTGAGCGAAACGGTACTGCTGCACTGTCTGCGCGCCTTCTCCCGGGCGGATCGGCGGGGGGCGCACGGGCTTCTGCTGATGGGCAACTGCGATTGGAACGACGCCTTTTCCGCCGTGGGCGCGGAAGGGAAAGGGGAAAGCGTCTTTTCCACCTTCCTGTACGTGGTGGCGGCGCGGGCGTTCCAGCCGCTGTTGGAAGCCCACGATCCCGCGGCGGCGGAAGCGCTGCAGCGCACGGCGGACACGCTGCTCGCAAACGCGGAGCAGGCGGCGTTCGACAAGGATCGCTATCTGCGTGCCTTCTGCGACAACGGCGAAGTGCTGGGAAAGGACGGAAACGCAGAATGTGCCATCGACATTCTGTCCCAGGCGTTCGCGCTGTTCGCGGGGGCGGACGAACGCCGCTGCCGGATCGCGCTGGACACGGCGGAACGGACGCTTTACGACCCCGGACACCGGATTTTGAAGCTGTTTGACCCGCCGTTTGACGGCGGGGATCTGCCGGCGGGATATATCCGGGGCTACCCGCCCGGGATCCGGGAAAACGGCGGGCAGTACACCCACGGCGCCGTCTGGGGGGCGCTGGCGTTCCTGCGGGTGGGGAAAACGGAGACGGCGCTGGACATCCTTTCCGGCGCGAATCCGCTCCTCCGCACCGCCACCCGGGTGGAGGCGGAGGTCTACCGTTCGGAGCCGTATGCCCTCTGCGCGGACATTTACGCCGGACAGCACATCGGGCGGGGCGGATGGAGCTGGTACACCGGCTCCGCCGCGTGGTATTACAAGGTGTTCGTCGAGGAGGTGCTGGGCATCCGGCTGACCGCCGCCGGGCGGATTCTGGATCTGCACCCGCGGGTTCCGTACGAGGTCACGCTGCGGTATCACGGCACCGTCCGCATCGTCGTTTCCTCCGGCGAGACCACCTCGCTGGACGGCATGCCCGTACAGTTCCCCGTCCCCCTGTTGGACGGCGATCACACCGTCACGTTTCATCTGGAATAACCCCTTTTCGGAGGCGATTTCGCAAGAATCGCCTCTTTTTCCGCCCCTTTTGTAACAAATGTCAAAACCATGAATAGGTTCTTGTGAAATTCCACAAGCACTTTTTTTCAAAAACTACTTGCTTTGTAGGGAAAGAAAGTGTATACTATATCCGTATCTTTATCACACAAGCTAAACTTGGGTAGTTTGCGTTGTTCGTGATAAAGGCGGAAAGGGCAAGGGCGGCATGGAAGCAGAAAAGATCATTCGGATCGCGATCGACGGTCCGTCCGGCTCGGGCAAGAGCACGCTGGCGCGCAACCTCGCGCAAGCGCTTGGGTTCGTCTATATCGACACCGGCTCCCTTTACCGCGCCATCGGTCTTACGGCTTCCCGGAACGGCGTTCCGCTGGATGCGCCGGAGGGCGTCTGCCCCCTGCTTGCGGATCTGAACCTGGAAATGCGGCTGGAAAACGGCGGAAGCGCCGTCTATCTGGCGGGAAAACGGCTGGGCGACGAGATCCGTACCCCCCTCGTTTCGCAGTATACTTCGCAGGTATCCAAACTGCCGGAAGTCCGCGCGTTCCTGCTGAAAACCCAGCGGGAGATCGCCGAAAAGAACAACGTGGTCATGGACGGGAGGGACATCGGGACGGTGGTCCTGCCGGACGCACAGTTGAAGATCTTCCTCTGCGCTTCCCCCGAACAGCGCGCCATGCGCCGGTACGAGGAGCTGCTCGCAAAAGGCGAGCATATGACAAAAGCGCAGGTGCTTGCGGAGCTTTCCTGGCGGGATGAAAACGATCAAAAACGGGAGCTTTCCCCGGCAAAACCCGCGCCTGACGCCGTTTTTCTGGACAATTCCGGTCTGTTTCCGGAGGAGACCCTCTCCGCAGCGCTGGAGCTTGTTCGGGAGCGGCTGCACCTCTCCCCGGTTTAGCGCATGAGCTTTTACGGCTTCGCACGAGCGGTGGTGGGCGCTGTGTTCCGCGTGCTTTACCGCATCCGCGTCGTCGGGCGGGAAAACGAGCCGAAGGAAGGCGCTTACCTTTCCGTCGCCAACCATATCTCCTTTTTGGATCCCATCTTCGTAGCCATCGCGCTGCGCAGAAAACAGCGTTTCATCGCCAAGCAGGTGTTGGCGTCCCACGCCCCCCTGCGATTGGTGTTCAGAGTATTCGATGTGCTGACCGTACAGGAAGGCGAAAGCAACCTTGCGGCGTTCCGTGCCGCCATCGGCACCCTCCGGGAGGGGAAGTGCATCGGGATCTTCCCGCAGGGGAAACGCGTTCCCCACGAGGATCCGCTGCCCGAACAGGCCATGGGCGGGCTGATGGTCATTGCCAACGGCGCGAAGGCGGACCTCCTTCCCGTCAGTATCGTCACCAAGGGGAACAAGCCGCGTCTGTTCCGGCGAACCACCGTCATCATCGGGGAGCCCATCCCCTACGAGACGTATCACGCGGTGGAGAAGGCGTCCGGACGGAATCAAGCGGCGGCGCACTGCTTTGCGGCCGTCTGTGCCCCGTTTACGGAGAAGTAAAAGATGCGTACCATCCGGATCGCCAAGCACGCCGGCTTTTGCCCCGGCGTTTCCCGCGCGGTGGAGCTGATCGAGCAAGCCATCCAAACGCAGAGCAAGCCCATTTACTGCCTGGGCGAGCTGATCCACAACCGCGTTTTCAACGATTCCCTGCGCCGTCGCGGCGTACGATTCATAGAGCCGGAGGAGCTTCCCTCCCTGCCGCCGGACGCGCTGGTGTTCATCCGCGCCCACGGGACCACGAAAGAGGTTTACCGCATCCTGCGGGAGCACAACATCGCGTATGTGGACGCCACCTGTCCCTATGTGCGCAAGCTGCACGAGATCGCGGCGACTGCCGTGGGAGCGAAATTTGTCATCATCGGGGACCGGAACCATCCGGAGGTGCAGGGCATCATCAGCGCAGCACCCGGGGAAAGCGCCGTATACAGCGGACTTGCGGAGCTGGAAGCAGCGTTTCCGGACTGCGCCCCGCGGGAGGACCCTGTGATCCTCGCGGTACAGACAACATTCGACACGGAAGAATGGAAAAAGTGCCAAAGTTTCATAAAAAGGCTCTATACAAATCTCAAAATATCTGATACAATATGTTCAGTCACCGAAGATCGCCAGAAGGAAGCCCGCGCGTTGGCGGCGTCCTCCGATCTGACGGTGGTGGTGGGCTCCCCCAACAGCTCCAACACGGTCAAGCTGTTCCGGATCGCCCGGGAGGCAGGCAAGGACGCCATTCTGGCGGAAAGCGCCGCCGATCTCGCCGCAGAACGCGCCCGGATACGGGCGGCGGCATCCATTTCGATCACTGCAGGGGCATCCGCCCCGGGTAGTATAATTCAGGAGGTAAAAAACATCATGGCAGAAATCCAGAATGAAGAAACCAGCTTTGCAGAACTGCTGGAAGCGTCATTCAAAACATTACATACAGGAGATAAGGTTACGGGCACCGTTTCCGCGGTCAGCGCCACGGAACTGAAGGTAGACCTCGGGACCAAGCACACCGGTATCCTCGCCTATGACGAGATCACCGATGAGAGCGGCATTGACCTCACCGAGAAGTACCATGTCGGCGACCCCATCGACGTCGTATGTATCAAATTTAGTGACGCAGACGGCACCGTTCAGCTCTCCAGCAAGCGGCTGGACATCGCAAAGCACTGGGAGGCCATCAAGGCAGCCCACGAATCCGGCGAGTTCCTCACCGGCGTCATCAAGGAGGTCATCCGCAAAGAGGATACCTACTCCGGCGTCGTCGTGACCAAGGGAACTTCCCGCGTCTTTATCCCCGCGTCCCAGACCGGCATCGCCAAGGGCGAGCCGCTGGAGCCGCTGAAGGGACAGCGCGTTTCCTTCAAGGTCATCGACATCAATGAGGAACGCAAGCGTGCGGTGGGCTCCATCAAGGCCGTACAGCGCGCAGAAAAGAAGCTGGCAGAGGAAGAGTTCTACAAGAGCATCGAAGTCGGTCAGAAGTTCGTCGGCACCGTCCGTGCCATCATGAACTACGGCGCCTTCGTCAACATCGGTCCGGTGGACGGCATGGTCCACATCTCCGAGCTTTCCTGGGGCAGACTCCGTCCGCCGGCAGAGGTTTTGACCATCGGTCAGAAGCTCAACGTGTTCATCAAGCACTTTGATCCGGAGACCAAGCGCATCTCTCTGGGCTACAAGACGCCGGAGAACGACCCGTGGAAGATCTTTACGGATCACTATGCCATCGGCGACACGGCAGAGGTCAAGATCGTCTCCCTGATGCCCTTCGGCGCATTTGCGGAGATCATCCCCGAGCTGGACGGTCTGATCCACAACAGCCAGATCTCCGATAAGAACGTGACCAATCCCGCTTCCGTTCTCAACGTGGGCGACAAGGTCACCGTCAAGATCGTGGGGATTGATCTGGAAGCAAAGCGGATCAACCTCTCCATCAAAGCGCTGCTCGAGCCGGCAGAGGAGGAAGCCCCTGTGGAAGAGGCTCCCGCCGAGGAAGCTCCCGTGGAGGAGACCCCCGCAGAGTAAGCAAAAACCCATCGTCACAGATACCCCCGATGCATTCGCGTCGGGGGTGTTTTTCTTTCCGCCGCAAAATCTTTTTTTGCTTCCGGACGGGAAAAGTTTTCCTCTTTTGCCTTGATTTTTCATATCCTGTATATTATAATATAGAGGTGATGATCATGGCATGGTTTTTACTGCTTTGTCCCTTCGCTGCGATCGGTCTGGTGGCCGTTTTTGCGGAGCTGTACCGGCTTCTGGGGAAGCGCCGTCTGCGCTTTACCTGTCTGCTGTTCGGGGACGAGGCGAAAGCAGAATGGGACGCGCGGACATACAGCGTCATCTTCCTCTGCCGCTCGGAATTGCAGGAGGAGGAGCTGATCCGCCGGCTTTCCGAAGGGGAAAAGCGGAAAATCTACATCAGAAAGTGGTGAAAACGGTTGGCGACGGCAGGCGGCTATCTGGAAGGCGTCGTGGATCAGGTGGTCTACACCAACGAGGAAAACGG
>JAFLUP010000032.1 GCA_022508745.1 Oscillospiraceae bacterium
ATTCAACGATTACCACTGATTTAACGATTGCAGGGGCCACACGAGGCCCACAAAGACTCCACAAACGCGCAAACCCGACCAGGCAAACTACCTGGCCGGGTTTTTCGTGAAGCCCGCACGGGACAAAAGTGCTGCAAACACGGCGATTTTGGGATATAAAGCAAGAACCATAACCTTGATACAAATGACCCCCTTTTGTCGTTAGGGGGTGCAAATTGCAAAAACAGAATCAAACAACTTTTCGATATATCATCTTCGATTCTATTCGAGAGCGGTTTTTAGCAGTTCTATATGAACATAGTGTGGTTCCTCATCCCAATCCTCTTCAAAAGAATCTCTGATCCGACATACATAATTCGTTATTTCAGGATCATCCATAACAAAAGAATTTATGTATATATCCGGGTTGATCCCGTTACACGGACCGTCATCGACGCCCTCTATTGTCAGAAGTGAGTGACCGTTTTGCGTTTCACACTCGCATCCGCATAGCCAGTCCGTCCATGAAAAACCATCCAGCTGTGATATTTCAGGATAATCCGTTTGCGAAGCGAAAAACGACCGCAGCTTTTCTGATACGGCCTTTAACGGTTTTGTGGAGCCGTTTTCGAAATCGTCATCAAAGTCATCAATGGCAGCCGCATTACGTTCAATATATTTTTCGAACTCTCTAATATGCCCGTTACCGTCAAAAAGGGCATTGTCGGCGAAGGCGTGGGCGTGAATCACCTTGCGCATTGCTCTGACGGCATCTTCAAATTTTGAAAATACCCGAAATTCCTTTTTGACCCCGGAAAATTCTTTCTCATCCTTTCTTGCTACATTGCTGTCTTCAAACAATAACCATACTGTGTTTTCCATTGTTTTATACCTCCAGTTTGTTTTACTGATATCATGATAGCATGTACTATGTACTATTTTTGGTTTATTGAAAGCTCTTTTATTCCATTTGCGAAAAATCACCGCAACTTTGTATCAAAATTGCGGTGATGATTTGGCGCAGAGGGAGGGATTCGAACCCTCGTGTGCTTTCGCACAAACTGATTTCGAGCAAAAAACAATTTCGGAGTCTCGTGGATTTTATTAGATTTTATTTCATTTTGCCACACAGCCGGAAAGCAAGTGGGGCAAGGTTTTTGAGAAAAAAGAGAGAAAAAACCTTGCTCCAAAGGTCATGTTACGAAAGTTGAGTTTTCTAATGGTTTTAGAATTGATTCTGTTAGAACACTCACAGAAATTTCGGAAAACGGGCGTTTTTGGCAGTACATATTAGAAAGATTATGGCAAAAAAACGATGGTTTTCCCGTACCCATCATGCTATCAGATTACGCATATACAGATTTGGGAACGAATTGCATCGCGCGAGGTTCCCCGCAAAATTTCAAATATAACCCCACAGGATTTGGGAACACCACGCTACAAGAAACAAACCTTGCGCAAGTAAAGTCGATTGCCAATGCCTCCGTGTCTCAAATCGCATCGAAGCTAAATGAAAAAAGGTAGAAATAAAACATACTGTTCTAAGATAATGAACTGCTCCCGTAATTTGAGGATTTACTTTATAAATAAGTGAAAAATAGAATAAAAACATCTTGAAAAGAACCATAATATATGTTATACTTTAGGTGTAAATGTCTATATGACGAATTTGGCGAAAAACTGGAGGATATTACTTTATGTTGTCAAACTTATTATTACTAGTTTTGGAGAATCCAACAGTTGAGTTTGTTCTCAAACGTCTTGACACTATTGATAAACGTCGCCTGGAGAATTGGTACGAAAGATCTACGCATATCGCCGAAAAGTTCCCCACGGTTTTAGAAACTTTTTTATGGTGTTGTACTGATGGAGAGTACGCTGCGGATACGCAAAACCCCGAGATATTTATTGGTACTTTTGAGAGCAAGGCAAAAGAACTTGGTTTAAGCATGGAAATTCTTTCTAATTTATTTTTTACGCATGCGACATTATTTGATGATCATAAAAGTGGAATTGCCCCATTAAAAGATTCTAATGTCCCGCTATTTATTGTATTTGAGGGTTTAGATGGATCGGGTAAAAGCACTCAAATTAGTATGCTTAGAGATAAGTTGAAATTAATGGGACGAAAAGTATATGTTACTGCCGAACCCACTAATTCTGCCACAGGTGGTTTAATTAGAGATACATTAAGTAATAACTATAAAAGAGAGCCATCAGAGTTAGCGGGTTTGTTTTTGACGGATCGTATATCCCATAATGTTAATCCTATTTGGGGGATAAAAAAAATATTAAAAGATGGTTCGGATATCATTTGTGATAGATATTATTATTCTTCATTTGCTTACCAAGGTTTAGGCTCGGATTTGCAATGGATAATCGATATGAACTTAAATTGTCCGCAGATTATTAAACCCGATTTATGTATTTATTTAGATGTTGACCCCCATAAGTGTAAAAAGAGGGTTGATAGCGAACGAACTCATTTAGAAATATTTGAAAATGATGAAAAAGTGATGGAACAAACACGTATGCAATTTTTTGAAGTATTTAAAAAGCTTAATACGACGGAAAATATACGTGTAATTGATGCAAATAGACCCATTAATGTAGTGGCTGACGAGATATTAACTATTGTAATGAGTTTAATAAAAAGGAGTGATTGAAATGAGAATCGCAAAGCTTACAGTTAATATTATATTCTCAATTATAGGTTGGGTTTCCTCCGTTGTTTCATTAATTAAGATGGATGATTTGAAGCCCGGACCTCGTCTTGTGATTTCTATTGCTGTGGGCTTATTTGCGATTCTTTATGCTCTAATACATATATTTTCATTTCGCAAGACTAAAAACGCTTCGATTCATAACTCGAAAGAGGCGGTAAATAAGTATTTATTAAATTGGTTGAGTAAGGGTACAAGGACAGTTATTTTCACTAGGGATTTAACTTGGGCGGATGAATCTGATGATATACGTGTGACACTTGAAAGAAAGGCTAGAAATAAAGAGCTTTCAATATGTTTATATCAACATACTGAGACTACAAAACGTTTGGCTTCTTTGGGAGCCGAAATATATGTTCATAATTTGCCGGAAGGGCAGATTAAATCAAGGTTTACCATTATTGATTATGGAAAAAATAATCCCAAAATAACAGTTGGCACGAGGAATAATGATGGTAAGTTTGTAAATGAGAGATATGACATGAGGACAAATCCAAACGCGTGTAATGCTTTTATTGAACTTTTTGAGTTGGTAAAATCTCGAGAGGTGAGCGGGAGTGCCGTGAAGTCTGATTAAGGGCATATTGGCAGTATATTTTAGAGTATTGAATATGGGTTGTTTTATTCGAGGCATATAATAATTTGTCAAAGAATTGAATATCCTTTTTAAACGAGATTAAACCTTATAATTAGAATCTAATATGTTCAGTTGTGGGGCCGCTTTTCCTTGAAAATGCAGTAGTACTGTAACTTTATTGCGTTTTTTGAATTAACTAAATGCTTTTTGAAATAGTTCAAAATAAGCAACCCAATCCTAAAGTCTTCATCTGACGTTATAAGTTTAATAACGGCTCCTACAGTGATAGTTGGGGTCTAAACGGAGAATTGTCAAATGATATACTGTGCATATTTCGCCATTTACATGAGGTCGAGGCCTGTAACCAGACCGATATTGTCTGCAAAAACTCCGTCAAGAACGAGGCTTTTTGCGTTTCAAAAGACGAAATTCCGATAATCATTTTTGTAGATATAAAAGCCCGCTTTTTACTTTCTGGCAGGGCTTGAATCCATGTGATAACAGAATACGAAGAAAAAGTAGCGTGCAGAAAGATTTCGCACGCTTTTCATATTATAGCCAATCGTGAAAACGGTTGGCTTCTTTTATTTTCCACCGAAAGGAGAAAATACCATGCTACAAAAAACCAACCTTGCGCAAGTAAAATCGATTGCCAAAATGATGCTACTGATGGAGCTACATGAAACCGAATTCTCTCCGGCAGTCGTCCAGCACCCGTTCACTTCGTCCGGGATAGCGTTTATTCAGGAGAATGGCGAGACGACCTTGTTGAACCTTGTGCAGAAAAAGGAGGATCTGCACACATGGCAAATTATGATGAGCCGACAGATTGAAAAAGCGGGTGACGCGTTTGGAATCTACATGATGGTGAACAAACCGTATGCTCTCGCTTTTCTAAAATTTGCTTCTCCATATCTATCGAGAGAGGATTTTTCAAAGATCCTTTCAAGCGCATGAATGCAATCAGAAAACCCGAACTGCGATCCGAACGTGAGCCAGAGGAAGTTACTCTCTATGTTCCAAAATGCCGATCTGGATGTAATAATGGGTGAAGATGAGCGAAAAGAACTCAATGCAATGGATGATTCGGTAACCGTGTACCAGGGCGTGACCTCATATACCTCATATAATGAGCGTTCGAGGAGTCATAAGGACATCTCCTATGATATGTTCAATGGTGAAGATATATTGGTAGATCACGGCACGGATGTGGCGGTGCAGACGGAACAAAAGATGCTATTGGACAAGCTCCGCGCTGTTCTTCCATTGCTGACCGACAAAGAACAGCGGCTGATTCGTGCGCTATACTTTGAAGGTATGACAGAGCGTCAATACGCTGAGCAGGAAGGCGTTTATCGTAACGCCATCCATAAGCGCAAGGTTCGGATTCTTGCCAAACTAAAAAAATTATTGGAAAAATAATTTTATAGGGTGTGCAACCCCCTCACTTTTCGGCATGGAAAGTGAGGGGGCCTTTCTGTGGAGCTCCGTGAACATTGAAAATGAAATACACAGCACATCTTTTACGTTCCTTCTGCTGTCGGCAAAACCGGCGAGCCACATGGATAGTGTCCAGACATAGCGGCGCACCTGCTATGAGGGCGATAACAGGCAGAAGCATTAAAGATACTTGCGTCCAGTCTCATGTCGAGCGTTGAAGCGGTGGAACAGAACCGTGATCCGTCGCAACAAAAGAGGGCGCCTCGCAGCGATCCTGGGAGTGGTGAGATTCCAATGAGGTCTGAAAGGCGAAGCCTTTCATCTGCATAGACCGGAAGATGTGTTCCCGAAGAATTTATTCTTCTGTCCGGGGGTATCGTGGATAAATACGGACAAGCTAAAAGCGATTGATAAAACAATAGGGCGGCCGTTTGCCCGAATAGGAAAAGCGGCCGCCTTTCACTTGCACAAATATGGAGAGTACATGTGAGGGAAATAAAACGAGGGGAGATCTACTATGCCGATCTAAGCCCTGTGACCGGATGCGAGCAAAATGGAGTGCGTCCTGTTTTGATCATACAAAACGACATTGGAAATCGATGCAGTCCAACAACAATTATTGCAGCACTTACGAGCGTTCCGAAGAAGAATAAGCTACCGATTCATGTAATTGTTGATATGGATTTTCTGGAAACGGAGTCAACGGTTTTGCTGGAACAAATAAGAACCGTCGATAAAAAAGACTGTCCGTCTATCTCGGCAGCTTGGATCGGGCGACAATGAAAAAGGTCAATGAAGCGGCGGCTGTCAGCCTTGGATTGCTTTCTGTCAACAAGGAGGGTTCCTGTGGTAAGTGACAGATATAACCGAAAGCGGAACGCGACCATTTCCATCCGGGTTTCCTATGCGGAAAAAGACAGGATTACCAATAGAGCACATCATGCAGGGAAAACGATCACATCGTTCATAGTTGAGGCCGTTCTGAAATCAGAGCGTCCGGACATACAGAGCATAGCGCCTATATTAAGAAAGCTCAATCAAATCCAGAGAATACTCCAAAGAATCGAAGTGGAAGACAAAAGCCTGCAGGCGGCATATATGAGTGATATTCTTTCTTTACAGAACGAGATTTATTCAGCAGTACATGAATCAGCCTTGAAAGGGATGTAGCAGGAGGGCATACAATATGGATAACAGAGAGTATACCAAAGCGTTAAAGCACTATCCGATGGCGCTGAAGGTGACAGAGGTGGCGGAGATATTAAGAATAAGCACAAGCCTTGTTTATCGAATGATCAATGACAATCAGCTTATGGCCGTTAAGGTCGGTCGGGAAAAAAGGATCCCGAAAACGGAACTGATTGGCTTTATCAGGACGGGGCGCTGCTCTCAATCGAACCCAAATTCGAATTTTTCACAACAATCTTCGAATAATAGCTGGACTTCTGAAAAGCTTTGCGGTATATGTGTTGTTGCCACCGAACGGTAGGCAAAATAATATACGAAAGGAGCAGAATCATGCAAGGCACAGAAGTGAAGATAAGCGCATACATACAACCCAAAAAGAAGCATCTGTATGCGGTTATCACCTACTATCTTCATGGGCAACGGCAGATAAAGTGGCGGGCGCTTGGGTTGCCCGATACTGCTAACCGCCAAAAGGCAAGCAAGAGATTCCGTGAAGTAGTAGAGCGGTTCGGAAAGGAACTACAAGCGGAATTGGGAGGAGGCAACAGACGCCGCGCTCAAAACCGCCGGCGATCTACAGGATCGGATTCGATTGCATTAAGTGCAGGTGAAGCGGCAGAGTATATGAAAGTCAACCAAAAGACCCTGTACAAAATGCTACATGACGGGAAACTCCCGTATGTGAGGATAGGCAGAGAATACCGTATCCCACAAAAAGCGGTCATGGAATTATTCGCTACATATAAGCCCTATCATAATGCACATAGAATACATGACCGCGTCAACGAGAATAAGGAGGCGCGAGATGAGTAATCAGACGGAAGTATTAAGCGCAAGCGTGCAGGCAAAAAGCGGAAGGCTATATGCTGTTATAAGCTATAAAACCAGCGGACAAAGAAAAACGGCATGGAGAACGCTGGAGCTCAAAGAAGGAACTTCGCAGACAAAAATAAATAAGGAATATCGCCGTGTGCTCAATGAGTTCGAGCAGGAATTGCTTGGGAGCGCGGTAAGGACATCAAGAACGGTAGCTGACTCACCTGTGTATGACTATCTGTGCGATTGGTATGAATGGAAAAAGCCAAGAATACAGATCAACACACAGACCAGCTATCGTTCTATGATTCATGGCAAAATCAAGACTTACTTCACCGCCAGACCTGCGATCACCGTAGGAAACATAACGAAAAAGGATATCACCGAATTCTATAACAGCATGTACGCAACGGGGGCAAAGGGGTCAAGCGTGCTGCACTTCCACACATTGCTTCACGGCGCGTTTAAGCAAGCATACCTCGATGATGAGATTCCGTTCAATCCGTTCGATAAGGTGGAGCGACCCAAAAAAGAGGTCTTCGTGGGAGAACATTACTCCGAGGAAGAATGGAAAACCGTACTCAGGCTTGTAAAAACAGATGACTTGTATCCCGCAATCATGCTTGCTGCGGGGTTAGGACTGCGCCGAAGCGAAGCGCTCGGAGCCAGATGGTCACGAATCGATTGGAGTGGAGGGACGATCCTTCTCGATACCAAAATAGTGGAATATAGGGATGAGAGAACCGGTCAAAAGATAGTCGAGCCGGTAGAGAAAATGAAGAACCAATCGAGCAGACGCACCCTTCCGCTGCCGGATATGGTAATGGAAATGCTGCAAGAACAGAAAGCGCAGCAGGAACTCTACAAATCAATGTTCCGCGGAAGTTACAACATGAAAAACGATGACTACGTCTGCGTGACAAAACTCGGCGATCTGCTGTCACCCGGATATGCAACACGACACTTCAATGAACTCCTAAAGAAATTGGGAATGCGGCACATCAGATTTCATGATCTTCGCCATACATTCGCGAGCATACTCATAAACAGAGATGTACCGATGCTCAAAATAAAAGATTTTCTTGGACATTCGGACATCTCGACGACTGTCAATATCTATGCACATCTGGATAAGTCGAGTAAGAAAACAAGCGCCTCGCTGATATCGGACATCTTCGCAGAGAGAGCGGAAAGCGGGGTGAGCAAATGAATGAGTATCTGAGCGGTGACGCACTCGCAAAGTTCCTGCATGTGTCAAAGAGGAAAATGCGGTATTTCCTGCAAAACGGATATATCCCGATGTATGATACAGGAAAAAAGACACATCGATACCAAGTAAGAAAAGAGGATGCAGAGGCGTTCCGAGAGGCCATGCAGAATGATCCTGTATCATTACACCACTTGAAAGGTATGTTCAGCAGCAACGGTGAATACAAGAAAGACATCGCCATAGAACCAACCAAGGAAAACAGCGAGGCCTTCAAAAAGTTTCTCGCGAAGAAATGGTCGAAGCTCCCTGTGGCGCTGCCGGCACGGCAAGCGGCTAAGCTGATAGGTTACGATTCAAGGCGAATCTGCGAAATGTGTAAATCAGGAGTTCTGCAGGGGGCTATTATAAAGCATGCGTGGATATGCACGAAACCAAGCTTCATAGCCTTCTGCTCGGAAGAAGGAATGATAGCCAGACCAAAAGTGACAAAAGAATATTATGCCTTGTTCACAGAGTTCGTAAAAGAGTAAAAGACAGGGGTACAGCCGAAATGAGGTTGTACTCTTGTCCTTTGCTCTTTTGCTTTTACAAACGAAGTGGATCCTAACCGGCAGTCTGGAAATATGTTTTCAACACATTTGCGTAATAGAATAGCTTGTGACGCCAATGCAATTCGAACCCAAAAAATAAGAAAAGCGACAAGACCAAAAGTCTTGTCGCTATGGCGCAGAGGGAGGGATTCGAACCCTCGTGACTTACGTCAAACTGATTTCGAGTCAGCCCCGTTATGACCGCTTCGATACCTCTGCGTATATATCAAATCCGAAAATCGGAGATGATCCTAATTGGGTATTCAGTAAAAGATTGAAAATCATGCGGTCGAGAAAGACCGCTTATGTCGTTAGAAATTCGTTAGAAGATAGAATTCCATTTCCGCTAACGAGCAGGGAAAAACCGCATGAAATAAGGGGAGTTGCTGTTAGAATTGGATTTTGCAGAATATGATTTCGAGTCAGCCCCGTTATGACCGCTTCGATACCTCTGCTTGTATGTTGTGCTTCGTCTGAAGCAAAACAGGTGATTCCATATTGCCGAACGGGGCGCCCCGTTATGTCCTGTTGCGGTTTCGAAATTTTTTACTCGCTACTCGCTTCGCAAAATTTCGACCGCTGCCACTCCTTATTGCTCCCTTTATCCGCCACCGGCGGCGGTCGCAAACGTCCCCGCTTCGATACCTCTGCATAATAGGTCATTTCGACCACACTGGGGTATTATAGCACAGTCGGCGGGGTTTTGCAAGAGGGAATCGCAATTTTCCGGCATTTTTTCTACCCCCTGCGCGGAAGCGCGGCGGGGACGTGCATAACCGGAAGGAAGGCGGGCAAGACTCAAAGGGAAAGAAACACCGGGTCGAAAGGGGACATGGAAACAGGATGGGAAAATCTGAAAACAAGGATCTGTTGGAGCGGAACCTTCCCGTGAACGAGACGGACGACGGGGCGGACGACGCGGCGGAGCGAGCGCCGGAGGCGAAAGCGGAGGACATCGAGAAGTCCGGCGGGATCACCATGCACGGGCAGGGAGCGTCTATCCACGCCCTCATCATCGCAGGGCAGGTAGAGGGGCACTATGCGGCGTCGCCTCAAAGCAAATCCACCAAATACGAGCAGTGCATCCCCACGTTGGTGGCGGTGGAGGAAAGTGACGAGATCGACGGGCTGTTGCTGCTGCTGAACACCATCGGCGGGGACGTGGAAGCGGGGCTTGCCATCGCGGAGCTGGTGGCGGGGATGACCAAGCCCACGGTCTCGCTGGTGCTGGGGGGCGGACATTCCATCGGGGTGCCGCTTGCGGTATCGGCGCGGCGGTCGTTCATCGTGCCCAGCGCCACCATGACCATCCATCCGGTGCGCACCAACGGGCTGGTGATCGGCGTGCCTCAGTCCTTCGCGTCCTTTACTCGTATGCAGGACAGGATCCTCTCCTTTATCGTGCGGAATTCCCGGGCGAAAGAGGAAAAGCTGCGGGAGCTGATGCTGCGCACGGACGAGATGACCACCGACATCGGCACGGTGCTGGACGGCAACGAAGCGGTGGAAACCGGTCTCATCGACGCGGTGGGCTCGCTGGGGGACGCGCTGGCGGCGCTGAAAGAAATGATCCGAAGTCGCTAACGCTCCCGTCGCAACTCACTACGTTCATTGCGCCGATTTTGCGGCTTTGTGCGCTCGCGCCTTCGCGCCAAAACGCTGCGCATGACGCGAAGCGTCTTGACACATCGCAAAGCCGATAGGAATTTGCGGGTCGGCGCGATGTGCTTTGCACATCTTCCGCCCCGCAAATAAATTTTATTGTAAATTATGTTGGCTATGATTTTTATGCTTCTTTGGCAAGATATACTTTTTGGCGTGATAGGGCATGGGTTTTTGACGACCCATGCCTTGCTTTTTGCGGGGATTTATGATAGGATAGGTCAGAAAGAAAAAAACGGAGTGATTTTTTATGACATACGAAGAACGGAAAGCGCTGGTCCGCTCGTATCTGGGAAAAACGGTGGAGATCGTGATGGACCGTCCCATCGGGAGCGGGCACCCGAAGCGGGCGGAGATCGTGTATCCCATCAATTACGGGTATCTGCCCGGTGTGCTTGGGGGCGACGGGGAGGAGCAGGACGTCTATCTGTTGGGGGTGGACGTGCCGGTGGAGCGCTACGCCGCCCGGGTGATCGCCATCGTCCACCGGGAAAACGACGTGGAGGACAAGCTGGTCGCCGCGCCGGAGGGCATGACGTTCACGCGGGAGGAGATCGCCCGCGCCGTGCAGTTTCAGGAGAAGTATTACACGAGCGAAATTGAGACGTGGAAGGGCGAGTAGGGGATAGAAGCGGAGCGGGGAACACTGCTCTTTCTTTTGACCGAAAATCAAACGGGGGTTGATTTTTCGCAAAAACGCATCCATTGCAATCAACCTTGATTTGTGTTACAATGGTGCTATGAAAATGTGAGAGAAACGGGGAGAAAGCTATGCAAACTGAGCAAATCGGAAAAAATATTGCTCGGCTGCGAAAGGAGCGGGGTGTAAAGCAGGAGGAGCTTGCCAACAGCGTCGGAGTTTCCACGCAGGCGGTCTCCAAATGGGAAAACGGCGGGGTGCCGGACACGGCGTTGTTGCCGGGGATCGCGGATTTCTTCGGCATTTCCATCGACGTGCTGTTTGGGCGGGATTTCGCCGCTGACGGTGACTTGCGGGACGCGCTGCGCTGGTCGATCACCGCGCTGCCGCGGGAGGAGCGGCTGCGACAGGTGTTTTCCTATTGCTGGGAGATGGAACGAGGATTGTACGGCGAGGGAAAGATTCGCTCGGACGGCGGACTGGAGGAGCAAAAGAAGAATTACAGCAAAAACGTACAAATGCATTCCAGTATACGAATCGACTCAGGCTTTACACAGATGGGACTTGGGCATCGGGCGGAATACTTTCTTCTCGTGCCGGAAGCGGAGGACAAAGAGGCTGCGTATTTTGATGAAACGGATTACCCGTCTCTATTTCGGTTCCTTGCTGAAAAGGACGCGTTTGATACCTGTGTCCTGCTCAACCAGCGGGATCACCGCATATCTTTTACACCCAATTTGCTGGTGAAGCGTCTGGGGATCACGTTCGAGCGCGCGCAGGAGATTCTGAAGGGGCTGGAGAAGTACCATATGCTCCGCACGTCGGAGATCGAACTGGACGACGAAACGCAGGTGGTGTATACCTTTATACCGACACCGTCTTTCCCGGCAATGCTGCTGTTCGCCCGCGAACTGATCCAACCGCCGCAATCCTTTCACTATCATTGGGAAGGACGTTCGAAGCCGTATTTGGTGTGAATATCATCGGCAGAAAAAAGAGAGGATACTTTCATGGACGATAAAAACTGGGATGCATATCTGCAATATGTGAAAAACATGGCACACGTTCAGGGGTACGCGCCTTTGACGGTCGGCGGGACAGATCATCTCACCCCAACCACATATGAAAATTTATTTGTGCCCATACCAGCATATCAAGAATTGGTGCGGACATATCCGATCCCCGATCTTTCGTCTGCCGCAACCGCTTTTCGGAAGGCATTCGCCATCATGGATTGGCTGACCGAAAATACATGGTATAACGGTATGCAGGGAGAAGCATTGCCGGATGATAGCTTGCAAATTCTTTCCTTTTCCGTTGGAAAGGGATTCGGAAATGCGATCAACTGCCGCCACAAGGCGATCGCATTCACTGACCTTTTGCTTGCCCATGGCGTAAAAGCGTACCCGATCCTGTTGCTCAGCGGGGAGGGTGAACGCAGGATGTGCCACTTTGCTGTGCATGTTTTCTGCCCAGAGGAAAGAAAATGGGCGTTGTTTGACCCCTCTTTTCATTGCTATTTTATGGATGGGGCTCAAGCAGTTTTGGATGTGTATCAATTGCGAGAATTATTTTTGGATGGCCGCACCCCGACCGTCGTCGGGTATTCTTTCAACGGAACGAAGGAATGCAAAGAGATTTATTTGCGTTACTTCATAGAAGCGGGTTTGACCAATCTTTCTACATGGGAAAACAACACAGAAGAACGAAGAAAAGATCCGAACGACCGAAAATATTTTTGTTCAAGGCTGCCGGATTTGAACCAAATGGAAGCGGAGCGAAAATAGGGAAGTTGGAACTGTTTTTATAAAGATGTACGAACGCCGCAGGGGTCGCTTAGAACCTCCGCGGCGTGTGTGGTTTATATAGACGGATCGGTGTTTTGAGTGTTTTGCTTTTTTGTGGTGATAGAGGCGATCAGCATACGGCGGATGGTGCCGCAGAGGGTGAGGAGGGATTTATACTGATCATCGGGGATATAACCGGTTTCGTAGAGAAGCTCCAACCAGTATTCGGTTTCGTGGCACTCTTTCAGTGAGATTTCAAGTTTAGAGAGGAAGTCTTTCGCGCCCTGTGCGTATTGTGCCTCGTGAATATTCGCGCCGATGGATGTGCCGGAGCGGAGAAGCTGATTGGTGAGGACGGATTCGCGGTGCGAAGTCTTGATCTCGCGGCAGAGCAGCACGATTTGTTTGGCGAATTGTTTGGAGTTATCGCGCAAGGGGCTGGGGGACATGGGGCGTCACCTCGTTAAGATGTGGATGATGAAGAGGGAAGCAGGAACATTTTCTATGTTCCGCCTGCGAATGGGGGAGTGCGGCGGGATGCGTTAGGTTTTAGTGAAATTCTGCCTTCGGCAGAGTGATATTGCGAGCAAGCTCGCAGTGATATTTCGGCTTCGCCGAAGTGATATTCGATCCGTTTCTAACTTCGAACGCGCGAAGCGCATATCACTGCCCGAAGGGCAATATCACGCGCCGTTAGGCGCATCGAACTCGTTTCGAAGAAACGAATCGAGTTGAAAACTCCTTGCCTTTCGGCAAGGAGTTTTCTGGCCCGCCCTGGGGGACTCGAACCCTCGGCCTTCAGAATCGGAATCTGACGCTCTATCCAACTGGGCTAAGGGCGGGTATGAGAAGTTCGGTTGACGGCGGCGTACAGCAGCCAGAACAAACCGGAAATCGGCAAAAGAATGAAGAACAGCAGCAGGGTATACAGACCGTCCAGCGAGGAGCCGTTCTCCGTCAGGTGAAGGACGGTTTCATACACCAGCGCGGAGACAAAGGCGGGAAGCAGGCAGGTGCCGGCGTCCAGCGCGATGAACCGAAGCAGGTGCAGGTGTTTTTTCGCCTTGCGGATGGCGGATGCCGTGAACCAGAACGGCAGGGTATACAGGCAGCCCAGCAGCACCGTGGAAAGGAACAGCCAGGACAGGGATTCTGCGAGAGAACCGGAGGTCGCCAGCACGTGC
Organism: Oscillospiraceae bacterium; assembly: GCA_022508745.1. Classification (GTDB taxonomy): domain Bacteria; phylum Bacillota; class Clostridia; order Oscillospirales; family CAG-382; genus Coliplasma. The sequence continues at coordinate 13,797 of JAFLUP010000032.1, forward strand.
AGCAGGGGCAGGAAGAGGCAATATGCGCCCTTCAGCAACAGTGCGCGGCGGCCGTACAGCTTCTCCAAACGCTCCATATTACGCCTTTTCGACGCGGAGGGTACGGATGCGCTGTTCGTCCAGCGGGCGGTCTGCCATATCTGTGCGGGTAGAGGCAATGCGATCCACCACGTCCATGCCTTCCGTCACTCTGCCGAAGGCGGCATACTGACCGTCCAGATGGGGAGCATCCGCGTGCATGATGAAGAACTGACTGCCGGCGGAGTTGGGGTTCATGGAACGCGCCATGGAAATGACGCCGCGGGTATGCCGGATGGGGTTCTGCACGCCGTTGGCGGCGAATTCCCCTTTGATGGTATGCCCGGGACCGCCCATGCCGGTGCCCGTCGGATCGCCCCCTTGGATCATGAATCCACGGATGACGCGGTGGAAGATTAGCCCGTCGTAGAAATGCTTTTCGGCAAGGTCCACGAAGTTCTGCACCGTAATGGGGGCAGCGGTCTCATCCAACTCAAGGCGGATGGCGCCGCCGTCTTCCATGATCAGTTCTGCGGTATACATCAGGCGTTTGCCCTCTCTTTCTGAAGTCTTACGGAGCGCCCGGAAGCACCCGCGCCCGTTCGATGATGACGCTTTCCAGCGGGTAGTCCTCGGAGTCCGTCTCTACGGCGGCGATGGTATCCACCACGTCTATGCCCCGGATCACGTGCCCGAAAGCGGCGTAGTTGCCGTCCAAAAAGGTGGAATCCTGATGCACGATGAAGAACTGGCTGCTGGCGGAGTTCGGATTGTTGCTGCGCGCCATGGAGATGGTGCCACGGGTATGGCTGATGGGGTTTTCCACGCCGTTGGAGGAAAATTCCCCTTTGATGGTCTTGCCCGAGCCGCCCGTGCCGGTTCCCTTCGGGTCGCCCCCTTGGATCATAAAGCCGGAGATGATGCGGTGGAAGGAAAGCCCGTCATAGAAGCCGGAGCTGACAAGATCCGTGAAGTTCTGCACCGTGATGGGGGCAGCGGAGGGATCCAGCTCCAGCACGATGGTGCCGAACTCTTTGATATCCAGTTGGACATAGACGGGGTCGTCGTCATGATTGCCCGACTGGAGGAGGACCACCGCACAGACGACCACCAGCGCCAAGACGACGCCGACGATGGCGGCGATCACGCCGATGGAAAGGCTCCGATCTTCCTTTTTGAAGCTCGGCTGTTTCTTCTGCGGTTTTTTTGCCACGGCAGACGCCCCCTTCCCTCCGGATTTCGATGTATTATAGCACAAAGATTTTGGCTTGTCAAGCGGTGAACCGGAAAAAAGACTTGCATCCGGGAGGAAAATCTGCTATCATAAGGGCAGCTTTACAAAATGCAAGGAAGGGTTACGATATGAAACGGAAGGTTTTTGGCTGTCTGTCGGCGCTGCTGCTCCTTTGTCTGCTTGCGTCCTGCGGGGAAGAGGAGCCGGCGGAGGAGAGCGGTTCGGGAAGCGCTTCGGAGATTATTTCGGAGGACAAAAGCGAAAGCGCGTCCGAGCCGGTGAGCTACGAATACGACGGGGAGGAGTCCTTCTCCAATCTGACCTTTTCCAACGGGGAAGGGAAGATGGGGGATCAGGACGGACCCGCTTACTGCGTCTACTCCACCAAAGGGGTACAGGCGGCGTCCATGGAAATAGAACTTTCCCAACTGGAGCTCCAGATTTACCGGGAGGACGGGGCGCACGTGAACGCCTACATCTTCCTGGGCGTGGACGTCTACGACCCGGAAACCGGCTACTGGAAGAACTGCGCGGACGCGGGGTTGGTCTACTCCGGCAGGGACGGCTGGCACGTCTTTTACAATCTGTACAGCACCGCCGATCCCAACGCTTCCACTTGGTACGAGTCCGACCGCCGTCTGCGGGACGACCACGACTACCGGCTGGTGCTGGACAGCTCCCAGAGGGACGGACGGGCGGTGTTGAGCGTCATCGACATCACTTCGAACATCCGGGTGGACCGGGTGATCTTTGACCTGCAATACGCCAAGGCGGACGGCTCCAACACCGCATACCTCACCGATTTCGCTCTGGACTATCCGGAGGACACCATGCAGGGGCCGGACGGGCAGCCCAGCGAGGACTGGATCGACATCACTCTCGGGAACACCGATCGGGGCATCTACCTGCGCAACCTGCGGGTCAAGAACTGCCGCGTCACCCGGGACGGCGTGGAGTACGACTGGACGGAGGAGCAGACCGCCAACCGCGGCATCTGGCCGGACGCTTCCATGACCGGGATTGATTACGCCTGCACAAGGGTACGGAACGCGAAGGAGAATATCGCCTACATGATAGATTTGGATATGAACCGGTAGGGCTACGCCCTCGGCACAACGCACATTCAATGTAAAAAAAGATCCGCAGGCAATGCGGATCGAATTGCGGGAATCACAGATATTGTTTGAGAACTTCCACGTTGCGTTCCTGTGCGGCGAGGAAGTCTTCGGCGAGGGCCTTGGAGGCTTTGGGCGCCTCCGGGTGCTGTTTGAGTGCGCGGGTGACGTCCACGATGCCCATGGTGCTGCCCAGCAGCATCATCTGCGCCAGCTTGGAGGTGTCGTCTCCGCTGATGCGGATCATCATGGAGGTGCGCAGCTTGGCGAAGGTGCCGATCTGCGCCGCCTGTCCGCCGTTGAGCTCCTCTGCGGCGGCGTAGAGGTTGCGGTATTCGGTCTCCTGAATGGAAAGCTCCTGCCGGAAGCGCCGGTCGGAAGCCATGCCCCGCACTTTCGGGACGGTGAACAGCCCGGTGCGGGCGTTCTTGTGGATCTTTTCGAGCAAGGGATCTTTTATCATAAGGGTTTGACGCCTCGTTTCCTTTTTTGGGTAGCTTGTGCGGCGGCGGGCGATTTTATGCGGAGGAGAAAGAAAATCTTTGAAAATTTCTTTAAAATTTTCTTCGAAACCATCTTTGAAACGATCTTTGCAAAAAATTCATGCGGGAGGGGCTTGCACTTCCCGTCTTTTTCTGCTATAATGGCTGCAATGGAGATCGTATGACGTATTATTAAGGAAAGAACGGGCGGAACGATGCGGGATTATAAACAAATGCAGGAGATCCAACGCCTGCGGGAGGAATCCGCAAAGGCGGAAAGCGATCCGGAAAGCGCTTCGGAGGGTACTTCTGGGGAGCGGGAGAAGGATCGTTACGGGAAGCGCAAGCCGGGCTTTCGCGGCTGGGCTTCCTACGTATATGAATATTACAAGTGGCCCATCCTCATCGGGCTTGTGATCCTCTTCGGCATCGGCGCGGGGATCTCCCAATTGCGGCGGGCGGCGAACCCGGATCTGGCGGTCATGTACGTGGGTCCGTTCTATCTTTCGCCGTCGTACCAGACCCAGTTGGAGGAGCAGGTCGCGTTTTTGAGCGGGGAGGAGACCGCCGGGGACTACAACCGCGACGGGGAATACAAGTTCAGTCTGCTTGATATCACGGTGGACTACCTCACCGATTCCCAGGGGGTGCAGTACCTCTATGACGACGGGAACAGCGCCCTGACCCGTTTCCAGACGGAGATCCGCGCCGGGGACGCGCTGCTGTATTTTCTGGAGCCTTATTACTACCGGCAGGCAAAGGCGGAGGGCGTCCTGCAACCGCTGGAGGAGCTGGGAGAATCCTACGCCGCAAAGAGCTTTGACGGGTACGGCGTATATCTGGGGGAACTGGACGGCTATCTTCTGGACGGATTTTCCCGTATGCCGTCACACACGGTGGTCTGTCTGCGCCGCTCGCCGGAGGCGGACTCCATCACCTACGGGCGGTCCGTGGAGGATTGGGAGCATCACCGGGATCTGTTCTGCCGGCTGCTGGACTACACGGATGCAGCCGCGGCGGACCCCAACGAGGGGTGCGAGCCGGACGTGACCCTGCTGGTGGTGGGGGAAACCCCGGTGCTGCGAAGCATCCGCCGCCCCATGGAAGCGCTGCTTTCCGAGAAAACGGCGGACGGAAACGGGGACGGCAGACGCGTGGGAGCCGTGAAGGACTTCCTGCGGAGCGGCACGGAGGCGTCCCGCGCGGTGCGGGCGAAAGAGGTGCGCACGGAGCTGGTCACGGGGGAGAGCATGGTCTGGATTTTAGACGAGGAGGCCTTCCTCTACGCCAAAGAGAAGGGGCTGCTTGCGCCGCTGCCGGAGGAATTTTCCGGCAGGGAAAACGCGGTGGATGGCTGCGCGCTGCGGCTGTTCGCGCTGGATCTTTACGCGGCGGAGGGCTTCTGCGAACTGTACTCCAACAGCTATCTCTGCCTGCGCCGGAGCCCGGAAACGGAAACGGAAAGCTACGGGCGCACGCAGGAGGCTTACGACCGGGCAAAGGCTGTGTTCACGGCGCTCGTGAACTATGAATATGTGAAGGAAGAAGGATGAGGATGCTTGCGAACGGGGGCGCCGCGACTGTCCTATCAGGGAACGCAGTATCTCGGGTTTCAGCGGGGCTGAACCCCCTCTCCTGCACTTCCTTGCGAGGAAGCAAAAAAAGGGCTTGCATTTTGCGGGAATTTCTGTTATAATATGCCTATTGGCGCAAAACAGACTGAAAATTCTCGAAAATCATATCGAAAAGATCCGGAGGATAATCAATATGGCACCTATCTACAAGAAGAAACAAAAGCGGCAGCTGATCGTTGCGATCGTGTGCAGCGTTCTCGTATTTGCGATGCTGTTGGCGACCATGATCGTGGGCATCCTGCACCGCAGATCGCTGGCTTCCAAATTTGAGGACGAGACCTTCGCCAAGGCCATCGCGGATTCCTTGGGGCTTTCTTCCGTCTACGATCTGAAGCAATCGGATCTGGACCGGTACGAGGGTCTGGTGTATTTCTGGCAAGTAGGGTTTGATTACACCAGTGGTTCTTCCTATGCATATCCGGTGATCATGCTGTGCGACAAGGAGTACACCGACGCGCTCATGGAACAGAGCCGGCCGGGCTACGAAGCGCCGGAAGACGAGGAAGCGCCGAATTACAAGGATCACTACACCTTGATTTACTATGCCATCGCCGATCCGGAGGATCTGAACCTGTTTGCCAACCTGCGTATGCTGCGCACCTTCGACACTGCGGAGCTGTCCGATATGGAGCAGGGCTGCCAGGAAACGCAGATCTACTATATGTACTATGGGATGGGCACCCCCGTCAGCATAAACGCGCTGCTTGCCCTCAGCGGCATGGACAAGCTCACCAGCCTCAAGCAGCTTTCCAAACTGACCAAGCTGGAGCAGCTCTCCTTGAGCTTCTCGGGCATCACCAACCTGGAGGGGATCGACCAGTTCCCGAACCTGAACAAGCTGGACGTCTCCTTCACCGCTCTGCAGGAGCTGACCGGGCTGGACTCCGCTTCCAAGCTGACCCATCTGGCGCTCAACAGCATCAATGTGACGCCTCCCGAACCTTCGGAGGATGAGGAGGACGAGAGCTCCGACGAGACTTCCGAAGAAACCTCTGAAGAATCTTCCAAAGACGAAGAGACCTCCGACGATGAGGACGAGGATGACGAGGACGAGGACGAAGAGGAAGAAGAGGAAGAGAAGGAAGATCCCACCTTCAACGAGACCGGGCTTACTGCGGAGGATCTGGCCATCATCGCCAAGCTGCCCAACCTGCAGTATCTGGATATCACCAACAACAACATTGCCGATCTGTCCGCGCTGTCCGCGCTGCAGAACGTGGAGTACCTTTCCGCGGGGAACAACCCCCTGACTTCTCTCTCCGGTCTGGAGAACATGAAGAACATGGAGATGCTCTATCTCACCAACTGCCTGCTGGAAGATGCGAGCGCGGTTTCCGGTTTTGAAAAACTGGAATCCGTCTACCTGACCGGCAACAAGCTGACCAACCTGAACGCCTTCTCTAAGGCGACGAAGGTCACGTATCTGGACGCTTCCGACAACCTGCTGACCGACGCTTCCGGCGTTTCCGGCATGAAGGAGATCCTGACCCTCAACCTCGCTTCGAACAAGCTGACGGCGGCGCCGGATCTTTCCGGGCTGACCAAGGTCAACTCCGTCAACCTTTCCTCCAATAAGCTGACCGACGTTTCCGGGCTGAAGGGCTTCGATCCCACCGATTACGAGATCAAGGAGCCGGAGAAGGAAGGCGAAGAACCCACGATGCCCACTGTCACGCTGAACCTTTCCGGGAATAAACTGACAGAGGTCACGCTGAAGGCTTCCATGCTTTCGTCTTTGGATCTGTCCGACAACAAGCTGACGTCTCTGGAACTGGAGGGCTGCAAGAACGTCAAGACCCTGATCATCAGCAAGAACAAGAAGCTGGAAACCGTTCCCAGCCTGGCCAAACTGGAGTCTCTGGTCACCCTGACCGCTTCCGAGACGGGTCTGACCGAGCTGCCGGAGCTGAAGGGTCTGAAAAAGCTCACCACCGTCAACCTGTCCAAATCGAAGAAAATCGAGTCCATCAAGGGGCTGAAGGGCAACGAGTCCATCACCACCCTGAACCTGAGCGAATGTTCCAAGCTGTCGGACATCTCCGTGCTGCACACCATCACCGCCCTGACCAGCGTGGATCTTTCCAAGTGCCCCGGTTTGAACGACGAGTCCATCGAGGCTGCCTTCGGTACGCCCTCCGGAAAGGACGAGGAAGGCAAGGAGATCGAAGCGAAGCTGCTGTTCAAAGAGGATTACAAGCTGACCGTTACCCTCACCGGCTGTCTGAACATCAAGAATTACGACATCTTCAATGAGTACAGCGAGATGAAGGTGACGCACGACAACGCGAATAAGAAGTGATCGTATGGCGGATTTACTTGTTAAACTTTATGACCTGCCGGACAGCGCGCCGGTATACGAGCGCGTTGCCAAGGCGGGGGTGCGGATCTTCCGCCCCATGACCCCCAACCGGGATAAGGTCCTGAACTGGATCGAGCAGCGCTTCGGCATCGGCTGGGCGAACGAGACCGCCGCCGCCTTCGCGCATACCCCCGTCTCCTGCTTCATCGCGGTGGACGAGGCGACCAAGGAGATCCTCGGGTTCGCCGCCTACGACTGCACCGCGCCGGATTTCTTCGGCCCCACCGGGGTGGATGAATCCGCCCGCAAGAAGGGCATCGGCGGTGCGCTGCTGCTGCACTGCCTGGAAGCGCTGCGGGAGGAAGGGTACGGCTACGCCATCATCGGCTCCGCCGGTCCGAAGGACTACTACCACAAGGTCTGCGGTGCGGAGATCATCCCGGACAGCACGCCGGGGATTTACAAGGATTTGATTTGATCGTTTCCCATATAGTATATTAGAAAGAAGAATTTTCCATGAGCCAAACGAAACTCCGTGCCGGCGTCATCGGCGCCACCGGGATGGTGGGGCAGCGCTTTCTGACGCTGCTGGCCGATCACCCGTACTTTACCGTCACCGCGCTGGCAGCCAGCGCTTCCTCCGCCGGAAAACCTTATGAGCAGGCGGTGGAAGGGCGTTGGAAGCTGCAAGAACCGGTGCCGGACTGTGTCAAGCGCATCGTGGTGCGGGACGCGTCGGACATTCAGGGCATGAAGCCGTTGGTGGACTTTGTGTTCTGCGCCGTGGATATGCCCAAAGAGCAGATCCGCGCGTTGGAGGAAGCGTACGCGAAAGCGGAGATCCCGGTGGTCTCCAACAACTCCGCCTGCCGCGGTCTGCCGGACGTTCCCATGCTGGTGCCGGAAATCAACGCTTCCCACACGGAGGTCATCGCCTCCCAGCGCAAGCGGTTGGGGACGCAAAAAGGCTTCATTGCCGTCAAGCCCAACTGCTCCATCCAGAGTTACGTTCCGGCGCTCACGCCGTTGCTTTCCTACGGGATCCGTGAAGTCAGCGTCACCACCCTGCAAGCCATTTCCGGCGCGGGCAAGACGTTCGAGAGCTTCCCGGGGATTCTGGACAACGTGATCCCCTACATCGGCGGGGAGGAAGAAAAAAGCGAGAAGGAACCCCTGAAAATCTGGGGCAGCGTGGTGAACGGGGAAGTCGTTCCCGCGTCCTCGCCGGTCATTTCCGCCACCTGCACCCGCGTGCCGGTTCAGGACGGGCATCTCGCGGTGGTTTCCGTCAAGTTCGACCGCAAGCCCACCGTGGAGCAGATCCGGGCGGCGTGGGATGCCTACGTCGGGGAGGCACAGCGGTTGCAGCTGCCCTCCGCGCCGGAGAAGTTCTTGACCTACTTCGAGGAACCTGACCGTCCCCAGAGCGGGCTGGATCGCGGGCTTTACCGGGGGATGGGGATCTCCGTGGGCAGACTGCGGGAGGATCCGATCTTCGATTACAAATTCGTGTGCCTGTCGCACAACACGCTGCGCGGCGCAGCGGGCGGCGCGGTGCTTTCCGCAGAATTGCTTTACAGACAGGGATATTTAGGCTGACACGATGGGAGGGGGTCGTTGATCCCCTCCCGTAATGTTTTGCAAAATCCTCTTGACAGTTCGCGAAAAATGTGTTAAAGTATAGATACAATACAAGACAGGATACGGCGCTGGCGGTTTATGTGCGTTCACACAGTGCGCTCTATCCTATACTCGCGGTGTAAACCGCGCGTTTGCCGGACCGCCTGGGCAGTTTCCCTTGTTATTTCGATAGCTTGCACGGGAGAGTGTCCATTTTTCTTTTCTAAAAAAAGCGTAGGAGGAAATACAATGATGAAACCGGATATCCAGATCGCGCAAGAAGCAAAAATGCTGCCCATCGGCGAGGTCGCCGCACAATTGGGTCTGAAGGAAACGGAGATCGAACCCTACGGGCATTACAAGGCCAAGCTCATGCCGGAAGCGGAACAGCGGCTGGCGGACAAGCCGGAGGGCAAGCTGATCCTCGTCACCGCCATTTCCCCCACTCCCGCAGGGGAAGGGAAGACCACCATGACCATCGGTCTGGGGGACGCGCTGCGCCGGATCGGCAAGCGGACCGCCATCGCGCTGCGGGAGCCCTCTCTCGGTCCGGTTTTCGGGCTGAAGGGCGGCGCTGCGGGCGGCGGATACGCCCAAGTGGTGCCCATGGAGGACATCAACCTCCACTTTACCGGGGATTTCCACGCCATCACCAGCGCTAACAACCTGCTTTCCGCCATGCTTGACAACCATCTTCAGCAGGGGAACGCGCTCCGCATCGACCCGAAGAAGGTGGTGCACGCCCGCTGTCTGGACGTGAACGACCGCGTCCTGCGGGATATCACGGTGGGTCTGGGCGAATCCAAGAACGGCGTGACCCGTCAGGAGAAGTTCATGATCACCGTCGCCACGGAGATCATGGCGATCCTCTGCCTCGCTTCCTCGCTGGAAGACCTCAAGGAGCGGCTGGGGAATATGCTGGTGGCGTATACCTACGACGGGGAACCGGTGTACTGCAAGCAGCTGAACGCTGCGGGCGCCATGACCGTGCTGCTCAAGGACGCCATCAAGCCCAATCTGGTGCAGACGCTGGAGAACACACCCTGCCTTGTCCACGGCGGACCTTTTGCCAACATCGCTCACGGCTGCAACTCCCTCATCGCCACCCGCACGGCGCGCAAGCTGGCGGATTACACCGTCACGGAAGCGGGCTTCGGCGCGGATCTGGGGGCGGAGAAGTTCCTTGACATCAAGTGCCGGGCGGCAGGCTTCCATCCGGACGCGGTGGTGCTGGTCGCCACGGCGCGGGCGCTGAAATACAACGGCGGCGTGCCGAAGGATCGCACGGCGGAGGAAAATCTGGAAGCGCTTTCCAAGGGGATCGAGAACCTCGGGGCGCACATCGACAACCTGAAAGGGTTCGGGCTGCCGCTGGCGGTGGTCATCAACCATTTCTATGCGGATACGGAAGCGGAGCTGGCGCTCATCCGCGATTACTGTGCCAAGAAGGGCGTAAAAGCCATTGTTTCCAAGGCGTTTGCCGAGGGCGGTCAGGGCAGTGTGGAGCTGGCGGAGGAAGTGGTCCGTCTCTGCGAACAGCCTGCCGATTTCAAGCACACCTATCCCTCGGAAGCCTCCATTGCCGAGAAGATCGAGGCGGTGGCGACCAAGATCTACCACGCCGCAGGCGTTGACTACACCCCGGCGGCGAAGAAGTCCATCGCCGCCATCGAAGGGCTGGGCTACGGCAACCTGCCGGTGTGCATCGCCAAGACCCAGTACTCCCTCTCCGACGACCCGAAGAAGCTGGGCGCGCCCAGCGGCTACCGCCTGACCGTGCGGGAAGTGCGGGTCTCTGCGGGTGCAGGATTTGTGGTGGTGCTCACGGGCGAAGTGCTGACCATGCCGGGTCTGCCGGTACATCCCGCGGCGGAGAAGATCGACGTGGAGGACGGGAAGGTCATCGGGTTATTCTGATATGAAGGAATTTGTATCCCGGTCGGTGGAAGAAACGGAAGCCATCGCCGGGGAAGTGGCAACCCGCTTGCAGGCGGGCAGCGTGCTGGCGCTTTACGGGGATCTGGGGGCGGGCAAGACCGCCTTCGTGCGGGGGCTGGTGAAAGCCCTCTGTCCGGAGTGTCTGCCGTTGGTACATTCTCCCACCTTTGCCATCGTCAACGAGTATCGGGGGGAACAGGTGACCGTCTATCACTTTGACCTGTACCGGTTGAAGGACGAGGACGATCTCTATTCCACCGGGTTCTTCGAGTGCCTGACCGGGGAGGGCATCGTGGTGACGGAATGGAGCGAAAACTTCCCGGAGGTGTTCCCGGAAGGGACGCTCCGGCTGAAGCTGGAAGCCCTGCCGAACGGGGAAAGGAGGCTGACGCTATGCTGATTCTGGGGATTGATTCCACGGCGCTGACCGCCTCCGCCGCCGTCGCGGACGTGCAGGACGGAGAGGTAAAGACTTACGGTCTGTTCACCGTGAAAAACAAGCTGACCCACAGCGAGACGCTGCTCCCCATGGCGGAGCAGGCGCTGCGGATCTACGGCGCGAAACCGGAGGATCTGGAGCTGCTCGCGGTCAACGCGGGACCAGGTTCCTTCACCGGGGTGCGCATCGGCGTCGCCACCGTGAAGGGGTTGGCGTTTGCGCGGGACATCTCCTGCGCTGCTGTCTCCACGCTGGAAGCGCTGGCGGAACCCTTTTCCCATGGGGAAAACGTAGTCTGCGCCGCCATGGACGCCCGCCGGGGGCAGTTCTACTGCGCTCTGTTTGCCCATGGGGAGCGGCTCACGCCGGACGCGTGCCTTTCCGCAGAGGAAATTCGGGAACTGCTTACCGAGCAGGGGAAACCCGTATCCGTCTGCGGGGACGGGGCGAACCTGCTTGCGGAAACGCTGAACGACCCCGCCGTGCGCACCGTGCATCCCGTGGTGCGGGACCAGAACGCGCTGGCGACAGCGATCTGCGGGGAAAGGTTGTTCCGCGCGGGGAAAGCGGTCTCCGGCAAGGAGTTACGGCCGGTGTATCTGCGGGTCCCGCAGGCCGAGAGGGAGAGACAAGAAAAGAAGAAAGGTTTGGAATCAACGTGAGCAAAAGCGCTTGCGAGGGCAGTTTCAAATCCCATTTGGTCCTTGCCTCGCGGCAGGGACCAAATCACAAGGAAAGGAATGGTTCTGACAATGAAGATAGCAATCGGCTGTGATCACGGTGGGTTAGAGATTAAAAACGCCATCCTGCGCTCGCTGGATGAGCAGGGCATCGAATATACGGATCACGGAACGTTTACGGCGGATTCCGTAGATTATCCCGTCTACGCGAAGAAGGTCTGCGCGGCGGTGCTGCAAGGGGAAGCGGAGTTCGGCATCCTCTGCTGCGGCACGGGGATCGGTATGTCCATCGCCGCCAACAAGCACAGAGGCATCCGCGCGGCGGTGCTGGCGGACG
>JAFLUP010000033.1 GCA_022508745.1 Oscillospiraceae bacterium
CTGGAAATATCCTCCCGCAGGGCGGAAAGCAGGTAAGGGTCGGCATTGAGAAGCATGGTCAGTTCATTCACGGCTGTTTTTCATCCTTTCTATTTCTGCGAGGATCTCCCCCGCGTAGCGGTTGATGTGTTCCGGATCCCGCGGGCGGAGACGTTGGTACAGCTCCATGGAGGGTTTGTCTTCATCCATGGCGATCTTTCCGGCGGCGCGCCCCGCGAACACGAGGCTTTCCAGCAGCGAGTTGCTGGCGAGGCGGTTGGCGCCGTGGACCCCGTTGCAGGCGGTTTCGCCCACCGCGTACAGGTGTGCCATGCCGGTGCGGCTGTATTCGTCCACCGCGATGCCTCCCATGAAGTAGTGCTGGGCGGGTACCACGGGGATGGGGCTTACGGTGACGTCGTAGCCCGCTTCTAAACAATGGTTATAGATATTCGGGAAGTGGTGCAGGATGGTCTCCTTGCCCAGCGGGGACATATCCAGCCAGACGTGCTTGGTGCCGTCCTTGCGCATCTGCTTGCGGATGGCGGCGGTCACTTCGTCCCGGGGGAGCAGCTCGTTGACGAACCGCTGCATGGAGCGGTCGTAGAGCTTTGCGCCCTCGCCGCGGACGGATTCGGAGATCAGGAAGCGTCTGCCCGGCTTTTGGGAATAGAGGGTGGTGGGATGGATCTGGATATAATCCATATCTTTCAGCGGGATCCCGTGCCGCAGGCAAATGGCCAGCGCGTCCCCGGTGAGATGGGGGTAATTGGTGGAATTTTCGAACAGCCCGCCGATGCCGCCGGTGGCGAGCACCGTGTCGGCGGCGTAGATCTCCTCCCGCTCAGTCAGCACACCGAAGCAGCGCCCGTCCCGTGCGATGATGTCCAGCATCGGCGTATCCTCGCAGATGGTGACGTTGGGCAGCTGACGCACCCGGGCAAGCAACTTGCCGGTGATCTCCTTTCCGGTGACGTCCTGATGAAAGAGGATCCGCGGGCGGGAATGTCCGCCCTCGCGGGTGTATAGGAAATCCTCCCCGTTCCGGGTGAACTCCACGCCGCAGGCGGTCAGCGCCCGGATGGTTTCCCGGGAGGAGCGGATCATGAGATCCACGGAGCGCACGTTGTTGAGGTAGTGCCCCGCCCGCATGGTATCCTCGAAAAAGCAGTCGTAATCCGCTTCCTCCGGCAGGACGCAGATGCCCCCTTGGGCGAGGAAGGAATCGCTTTCTTCCGTTTTGGATTTGGTGATCATGAGGATCTTCCGATCCGCGGGAAGGTTCAGGGCGCAGTAGAGCCCGCTGACCCCCGTGCCGACGATCACCGTGTCGACATATCGCTTGATTCTTTGCATGGAAACAATAATAACCTTTCAAATACCGAAGGTATTTTGGATACCGAAGGGATTCTTCGTACCCACTCTCTATTTTACACAAAGAATTGACAACTGTCAAGACACCTGACGGATTTTTCTGTCAAAAAGACCATTTTCGTGAGGAATGGCAAACTTTTCCCCTTTCGGAGGGGAGATTTGCGTGGAATCGTGCATGCTTTCTTGACAAAATGGACGAACTGTGCTACAATTTACGCAGGAAATAGTGTCTTGCGAATAAGGGAGGGTTCTGCCTATGAAAAAGCGTCTGTTGTGTCTCGGCCTTCTGCTCTGCCTTTGCGCGGGGATGCTGCTTTCCGCCTGCGGAGCGAAGGGGACGGGCAGGACCTCGGCGGAAGAACCCTCTGCCGACCTTCCGGCGGATCGCCAGGCGGCGCTCCGTCCTTCCGGACTGACGTCGCCGCAGCCGCTGTCCGCTTCCTTTACCTTTCAGGACCCGTATTACGGCAGCGGATCGCTCCCCGAAGTGACGACGCCCGTTTACTGGCCGAAGAACTCCCCCAACTATAACACCCGCATCAACCTCATCTCCGGGAAGACTCCGCTGGTGCAAAGCGCGACGACCATCACCGGCGATGTGGCGACGGAATACTTCAACAGCTTGGAAACCCTTCCCCAGCTGACGGACGGAAAGTACGCCGTCAACGCCACTTACAGCGATCCCGCGCTGGTGCATTTCACCCGCGGGCGCAACCGCTCGCTGTACTTTGATCTGGGGTATACCTCCGCCGTATCCGGTGCGAAGTTCAGCTTTTTGCAGGAGGATTCCACCGCGGTGAACCTGCCGGAGGCCATCTACATCGCCCTTTCCGACGACGGGATCGGCTGGCAGACGGTCTACCAGAGCCGGGATCTTTCCGTTCCCCGCACGGATACCTTCTGCCGTACGGAGGTGAACTTCGACAAGGTCTACGCCGCCCGGTTCGTGCGGATCACCTTCAACGTTTCCATTCATGTGTTCTGCGATGAAATACAGGTCTACGGCACCAAAGCCATCCCCTCGAACGCCGCCGCGGTGGTGCCGCTGGAAGAGGAAGCGCCGGGGGTTCGCGGCTACATCATGCCGGAGGATTTCCTCGGCGTGCATAACGTCATGCTTTCCTACAACTGTCTGGGTCTTGGCGGCGCACACCCCGAGAGCGGGCTCATCACGCAGGCGGAGTACCGCCCCTATGTGGGGTATTACGACACGGACGGGAATCTGGTGGACACCTTCTTCGACGGCTTCCTGTTCCTGCCTTACACCGCCTTCAATTACGATAACTACGCCCGCACGCTGGATGGCTGGAACTATTATCTGGACGACGTCTTTTACGCCAATCGCAACATGGACGCCCTCAACAAGGAAGTGGGCAGGGTGGCGGAGGAGCTTTCCTTGGAAGACTACCGGGTCACGGTATTCACGTCTGTTCTGTACCCTTGGACCACCCTCAGCAACGGCGCGACCAACACCTTCGGGGATCTGGACGGGGATGGGAAGAACGATTCCTTCTCCTCGCTGGAAAACCGCAAAAAGGCGGTCAAATGGATGATGGATCAGGAATACAACCGTTTCCTCGCGGGGGAGTACCAAAACCTGACCTTCGGCGGGTTCTACTGGTTCGAGGAGAGCCTGTCCTTCTACAACAAGCAGGAACTGGAGCTGGTGCGGTACGCGGCGGATTACGCCCATTCGTTGGGGGTCAAGCTGTTCTGGATCCCCTATTACTGCGCTGCGGGCTTTGACCGCTGGGAGGATTTCGGGCTGGATCTGGCCTGCATGCAGCCCAACTATATGTTCGGCAACCGCAACGTCCCGGAGGTGCTGGAGATCACCGCGAATCTGACCAAAGAGCTGGGGATGTGCGTGGAGATCGAGATCAGCGACGTGAACGATCCGGGGGATCTTTCCCGCTACCGGGAGTATCTGGAAGCGGGCGCGGAGTATGGCTATATGTACGCGGTGAAGATGTATTACCAGAACGGCGTGCCGGGGGCGTTCTACTACTCGTGGGCGTCTGCCGACCCGAAGAAGCGGGCGGTCTACGACATGACCTACCTGTACGCCAAAGAGCGCTTCGGGGACGCTTCCATCTTCACGCCGGGGGACGTCAACGGAGACGGAAAGGTGACAGACGCGGATGTGACCCTGCTGATGGAGGCGCTGTCGGGGATGCGGACGCTGATCGGCACCCCGTTCCGGGCGGCGGATCTGAACAACAACGGGATCCTCGACGCGCGGGATCTGACGTTACTTTTGCAAAAGATAGGATAGGTTGATCAGTTTTGGAACGGACATATTGTAGGCTGACCGTCAGCCCGAAGGCGGAACGATCCGTGCGGGGCGGACACCCGTGGGTATACGGGGAGGAAGTGACAGAGGTCATCGGTTCCTATGCAAACGGCGATCTTGTGGACGTGTTCACCCAAAAGGGCAAGTGGCTGGGGACGGGATTCGTCAACGATCGCTCCAAGATCCGGGTGCGTTTGCTTTCCGATAACCCCAACGACAAATTCGACGAGGCGTTCTGGGAACGGCGGCTGCGCTACGCCGTCTCCTATCGGCACACGGTGATGGGGGAGGACTTCTCCTGCTGCCGGTTGGTGTTCGGGGAAGCGGACCAGCTCCCCGGGCTGACCGTGGATCGATTCGGGGACATTTTGGTGACGGAATGTCTCTGTTACGGCATGGAACAGCGGAAAGAGATGCTGTTCCGGCTGCTGGTACGCCTGCTGCAAACCGAATTCGGTTGCCCGGTACGGGCGATCTATGAGCGGAACGAGTCCGCCATCCGCACGCTGGAAGGGCTGGAGACCGGAAAGGGCTTCTTCCCAATGGAGGGGCTTTCCTCGGATCTTTCCGGAAAAACGGAGATCACGGAAAACGGCATCCGCTACGAAGTGGATTACGCGGGCGGGCAAAAGACCGGCTTCTTCCTCGACCAGAAGTACAACCGGCAGGCGGTGGCAAGACTGGCGAAGGGGAGGAAGGTGCTGGATTGCTTCACCCACACCGGCGCGTTCGCTCTGAACGCCGCCGCAGCGGGGGCGGAGAAGGTCACGGCGGTGGACGTTTCCGCCGACGCGCTGGAGCTCGCCCGTGCCAACGCGGTGCGGAACGGGCTGGAGGGCAGGATGGAATTCCTGCGGGCAGACGTGTTCGACCTGCTCACCGATCTGAAAAAGAACGGCGGGAGCGATTACGACTTCATCATTCTTGATCCGCCCGCCTTTACCAAAAGCAGCAAAACCGTCCGCAACGCCTACAACGGCTACAAGGAGATCAACTGCAAGGCCATGCGGCTGCTGCCCCGGGGCGGCTATCTCGCCACCTGCTCCTGCTCCCACTTTATGAAGGACGACCTGTTCCGCGCTATGCTGGAGGAAGCGGCGGCGGACGCGTCGGTGCGTCTGCGGCAGATCGAAGGACGGCAGCAATCCCCGGATCATCCCATCCTCTGGCGGGTGCCGGAGACGTTCTATTTGAAGTTTTACCTGTTTCAGGTGATCTGAAAAGAGACAGCCCGAAGGTACGTCGCCTTCGGGCTGTTTTTCATTTGGCTATTCTATTTACAAAAGGATCTCAAACGTGAGCGCGTCATACACTTTACCGTTCACGGTGCGCACGCCGACGGCGCGGGAGACTTCCGTAAACCCCAGCTTCTTCGCGACGGCGATCATGGGCAAATTGCCTGACCACGTTTGCGTCAGGAGTCTTTTGTGCCCCAGTTTTCGGTAGTAGTCCATGAACTGCAAGAGTGCTTGCGTTCCGTTGCCGTTGCCGCGGTCCTGTTTTTCCGGGATGTCGATCCCGATGGCGACGGTTTCTTCGGGATTGTCGTAAAACTCCGTATCCGTATAGGCGCTGACCCAGCCGATATGCCTGCCGTCCGCTTCGATTTCAAACTTATAGCGGACGCGATCGTCGGGCTTTTGGCTTACGGTTTGGTAGTATTCGCTCCAGTTGGCACGCTCGGTCGCTTCGTCTGTTTTGTCCGCTTCCCACGGGGCGTCCCAGTGCATCCATTCCGTTTCCACGGTGAACCAACGCACGTAGTCCTCAACGTCGGATTCGATCATATCCCGTAAAATGAGCATGGTTAATCCTCTCTAAAGACTCCAATACGGAGCTTTTCCAGCTGCTCGTCGGTGCAGTTGTGGGTGGCGAAGAACGCCACGCCGGTGGCGCCCGCCTTGCGGCACTCCTCCACCTGCTTGGTGGATTCGATGGTGGGCAGGTGGTTATACATGGGGGAGATGCCGGAGATGTTAGGCGCTTCGCCGTACTCCCGGACCATATAGCCCACCTCGCGCCCCACGTCCTCGGCGCTGTTGAGGTACGCCATGGGGAAGATGGCGTCCAGCCAGCCCTGCTTGACCCAGAACCGCCAGTCCTGACATTTCAGTCGGATGGCCTCCTCCGGATCGCCGAACACGGCGGTGGAAAGCTGAATGTTCCGCCCCTTTGCGCGGTAGTCCAGAATCAGATCATGCACGGAGGAGACGAAGGCAGTGACCTTCTCCGCACGCCAGCGGATGAAGCAATCCCATTCCGGGCTGTCCTCGCTTTGGATATCGTCCAGACGGATGCCGGTGTCCTGCAGGAACAGAGCTTTTGTTTGCTCGTCAAACCCGGCGGAGCGGTCGATGCCCCGACCGACGGGGTAACGGATGTAATCCAACTGGAAACCGTCGAAATTGTAGTGATCCAAGATCTCCCGGCAGAGGGAAAGCACCAGCTCCCGCACCTCCTCCAGCGCGGGGTTGAGGAAGTAGAAGGTGTCGTACGCATCGTGGAGCAGTCCGCCGTCCTTGCGGCGTGCCATCCATTCCGGGTGCAGCTCCGCGATGGGACAGCCCATCCCCTCCACGCCGAAGAAGAAATCCTCAAACCATGCGTGGATCTGCACGCCGTGCTTGTGGCATACCCGGATGAAAGAATCCATGACGTCGAAGCCGCCCGCGTATTCCGCGCGGATGGGCAGGAAGTCGTGGACGCACTTCTGGGCGTTGGCGTAGCCCTCGTAGTTGATCTCCACCAGCAGCATATTGAAGCCTGCGTCCCGGAGGCGAAGGACGGTGTGTTCCACCTCCTCGTCGCTCTGCTCGTGGGGGCGGTGCCAGACGGCACGCACTTCCCCGGGGACGGAGCGGGCGGTGAGGTAGTAGGCTTCCTCGGTTTCCGCTTTCACCTGGTCAAATTCGCCGTTTTCCTTGGCTTTCCGGGCGTTTTCCAGCCGCTTTTCCGCATTTTCGCGGTCGAATTTTGCTCCTTCGCGGATGCGCTCCTGCAAACGACCTTCGATCTCCGCGATCTGCATATCGGCTTGCAGCTCCAGCGCGGCACGGTCGTTTTCTACGGTCAGCAGCATGGTTTCCCGATCGACGATTACGCCGGAGCCGACGAACAGATTGCCGCAAAGGAACCCTGCCGCCTTTCCGTGGCCGGAGAGGACGAATCCGCCCTCGGGAATGGGGGTGTCGTTCTTGCCGCAGGCGATGACCCGACCGTCCAGCACGGCGGCTTCCCAGCCGTAGCGGTTGGTGCCGGTGCTTGTTCCGTTGTTGCCGGTGTAAACGACCAGTTGATCCGCACCGCGGGAGCCGTTCCATTTGGTGATGGGATATGTCATGTTCATGGAAATACCTTCCGATTACGAGTTTTTTCTTCATTATAGCATTGTTTTCCGGAAAGTCAACTGCTTTTACTTGACAATGGGAAAAATATGAGTACAATGGAGGAAAAGAAAGGGAAGGATGTCGAAACATGCTGATCATTCTCTCCGGCTGCGCTGCGGTCGGGAAAAATACCGTCATCAATACATTGCTTGCGGAGGAGGGAAGCCGCTTCGGTTTTATGCCCACCTACACCACCCGCGCCCCGCGTCCGGGGGAGGTGGAGGGCTTCCCGTACCACTACCTGACGGAGGAACAATTCCGGCAGAAAATTGAGGATGGAGAGCTGTACGAGCATGAGCATATCCACACCAGCTACTACGGAAGCTCCCGGAAGCTGCTGGCGGAAGCGCTGGAAACGGGGAAAATCATCATCAAGGACATCGACGTCAAGGGAGCGATGAACCTCAAAGGGCTGCTCGCCCGTGACGTGAAGGTGGTCACAGTGTTCCTCTACATCGGCAAGGACGAGCTGGAGCGCCGTCTGCGGGGACGGGGGGACAGCGAGGAGCAGATCCGCATCCGTCTGGGGCGCTACGAGGAGGAAATGTCCTACGCGGAGAAGTTCGATTACCGCGTCGAGAATGTGTTGTTGGAGGATACCGTCCGGCGGATCAAAGAGATCGCGGACGCGGAAAAGTAAGGGGTTACGTTGGGGGACTCCATCCCCGAGCTGAACGCCACGCGAAGCGTATAGCGTTCAGGTCTTACCCCCGATAGGTGAAAGAAGGTTCCAATTTGCAGAACCTTCTTTTCTTTTTCTTTCACACGTAACCCCTCGTATTTCCACCGCATATGCTGAACGTAGAAAAGGAGGATTTTCTATGTGTTCTATTTGCGGGATGTTCGGCACGGGGGCGGAAGAAAACGCCGTCGGGCGCATGAACGCGCTGATGGAAAGGCGCGGACCGGATCAGAGCGGTACATTTCATTCGGGAGCCGTCACCTTCGGACATAACCGGCTTGCGGTCATCGATCCCGCCGGGGGCGCACAGCCCATGACGGTGGAATACGGCGGGAAGCGCTATACCATCGTTTACAACGGCGAAATTTACAATACCCCCGAACTGAACGCCGAGCTGCGCAGTGCGGGCATCCAATTTCGTACACACGCGGACACGGAGACGGTGCTGTGGTCCTACGTCCTCTGGGGGGACGCCTGCCCGGAAAAGCTCAACGGCATCTTCGCTTTCGCGATTTACGACGAGGCGGAACGGCGGCTGTTCGTTTGCCGGGATCGGCTGGGGGTCAAACCCTTCTATTATGCGTGGGCGGACGGCGTGTTCCTGTTCGCTTCGGAGATCAAATCCCTGCTGGCATATCCCGGCATCCGCCCGGAGGTGGATCGGGACGGTCTGTGGGAACTGCTGTTCCTCACGCCCGTGACGATGCTGGAAAGCGGCACCTTCCGGCAGATCCGCAAGCTGCTCCCCGGCGAGTGCGGCTATGTGGACGAGGGCGGCGGGGAGCTGCACCGGCATTTGTACTGGAGCTTGCAGCCCCGTCCCTTCGGAGATACGCGGGCGCAGGCGCTGGAGACCGTCCGCGGGCTGATGACCGATGCGGTCCGGCGGCAGATGGTCAGCGACGTGCCGCTTTGCACCCTGCTTTCCGGGGGCTTGGATTCCTCCGTGGTCACGGCGGTGGCGGCGGACTACTGCCGGGAAAGGGGAGAGGTGCTCTCCACCTACTCTTTTGAGTATCAAGGCAACCGGGAGAACTTTAAAAAATCCCTGTTTCAGCCGGAAAGCGACGACCTGTACGCCGCATGGCTGGCAAAGGAATTGGGCACCGACCACACGGTGCTGACGGCGACCAGCGAGCAGGTCTGCGACGCGCTGAAGCCCGCCGTAAACGCCCGCGACCTGCCGGGGCAGGCGGACATCGATTCCTCCCTGCTGTACTTCTGCGGGCGTATCAAGGAAAGGCACACGGTGGCGCTTTCCGGGGAATGTTCGGACGAGATCTTCGGCGGCTACCCGTGGTTCTACCGCCCGGAGATGCTGGAACGGCCTTTCTTCCCGTGGCTGCACGAACCCATGGCGCGTATTTCCCTGTTTGATCCGGCGCTGGCAAGACCGGAGGAAGGCTACGAGGTCGTCTCCGCCAAATATCAGGCGTTCCTGCAAAGGGTGGAGCGCATCCCGGAGGATACGGACGAGATGTACCGCTCCCGGGTGGCGACGCAGCTTTCCGTGTGGTTCTTTATGCAGTCCCTGCTGGAACGGAAGGACCGCATGTCCATGTACAGCGCGTTGGAGGTGCGGGTGCCCTTCGCGGATCATCGGATCATCGAGTATGTGTATAACGTCCCGTGGGGTTTGAAGTTCGAAAACGGGGTGGAGAAATCCCTGCTGCGCCACGCCATGACCGGCTGGCTGCCGGATCGGGTGCTGTTCCGCAAGAAGAGCCCGTACCCCAAGACCCACGACCCCCGCTACGAGGAGCTGACCCGCGCGGGACTGCTTGCCGTGCTGAACGATCCTTCCAGCCGTCTGCACGATCTGATTGACCGAAAGAAGCTGCAAGAGGTGCTGGATGGCGGGGACTTCACCTGGTTCGGACAGTTGATGTCCCGCCCGCAGCTGTACGCGTGGCTGATACAGTTGGAACATTGGCTGCGGGAATACAAGGTACAGTTGGTGTAACCATCAGAAAAAGCCTGCTTTCGTCAAGAAAGCGGGCTTTTTTCGTCGAGTTTTTTCGGAGGCGCCTCCCAATCGAAAAACAGGCGGAGTGCAGTTGTTACATTCTTCAGATGGATCCTGCCGTATTGGAGATAGTCCTTGCCGGAGTCCTCGATACGGTAGATGGTTTGCCGGTGCGTTTCGTCTATCGGAATGACGTAGGACGTGATCCATTTCCGAAGAAGCAATTCACGGAGCGTCTGGAGCAGAGAGTTTGTTCTGCAAAAAACGCCGTCTGTACGTACCCCGATTTCGCGGTGCAGTTCCTGTCTGTCCTTGTCCCCTTCGGACAGCACTTGCAGGATCAACAGCGCAAAAATTCCTTCGTGCACGGTGGTGTCGAATGTGTTTTGCCAATTCATGAAGGTGATCACTCTTTTCAAATGGATATTTATAGGCTTTTGAGTTTGTGTTTTTGTATTCATAGTATATCATACATTGGCAATAATATCAATAGTATATTGAAAGAGTGAGAAAATATTTTTAGACTATGTATATCAGATACATGGGAGCTTATTTATGAGCGCGATTGCAAAAACAATAGGGCAACGGATCAGAAACTATCGAACGAAACTCGGTTTGAGTCAAGAGAAACTCGCGGAATATGCCGGTTGTCATGAAACGTATATCGGACAAGTTGAACGCGGAGAGAAAAATGCGACGCTTGAAAGTATCGAAAAGATCGCGTCTGCATTAGGGGTTCCGCTTTCGCAGCTTTTTGAAAAATTGGGCGAAACGGATGAGAAAGACAAGCATATTCCGTTGGAATGTTATGAGCTGCTCTTGTCAAAGAGCAAAGAAGAGCAGGAATTGCTGTACCGGATCTTGCTTGCCGCGGAGCAATACAAAAAGAATTGAATTGCAGACAAAGAAAGGGACTGTGGCAGGCGCCACAGTCCCTTTTTGAACAGTCGCTACGTCATCTGTTTGCGCACCTTTTGCAGGGCGTTTTTTTCCAGACGGGAGATCTGGGCTTGGGAGATGCCGATCTCCCGGGAGACCTCCGTCTGGGTTTTTCCGTTATAGAAGCGCAGGGTCAGGATGCGCTTCTCCCGGGGGGAGAGGGTCTGCATGGCGTTGCCGATGGCGATGCTGTCCAGCCAGCTTTCGTCGGTGGAGCTGTTGTCGCTGATCTGGTCGAGGACATAGACGGAGTCCCCGCCGTCGGAATAGACCGGATCGTAAAGGGAGATGGGGTCCACGATGGCGTCCAGCGCGTTCTGCACGGCCTTCGGGCTTTCTCCCAGCTCCTTTGCCACCTCCTCCACGGTGGGGTCCCGGGAGAGGGCGGCCTTGAGCTTTTCTTTGGCTTTCATGGCCTGATAAGCCAGATCCCGCAGGGAGCGGGGGACTCGCAGCATACTGTTGTCCCGCAGGTAGCGGCGCACCTCGCCCACCACCAGCGGAACGGCGTAGGTGCTGAATTTGACCTCCTGCGTCAGATCGAAGTTATCCACCGCCTTGATGAGCCCGATGCAGCCCACCTGAAACAGGTCGTCCGGGTTTTCCCCCCGGTTCTGGAAGGACTGGATCACGCTGAGCACCAGCCGCAGGTTGCCCAGAATCAGCTTCTCCCGGGCGGATTCGTCGCCCGTTCGTGCCTTCTTCAGCAGTTCCGTTTTTTCCTCCTCCGTCAGCAGTTTCAGCTTGGATGTGTTGATCCCGCATATTTCTACTTTATGAAACATAAAAACCTCCGGTTTCGGGAATTTTGCGATACCGAAGATAGTGTTCCCGAAAACGGAGGAAATCATTGTATGGAATTGTAATTTGCGTGGGAAATCGATTACTCGTTTTTGTCGTCGGCGCGTTTTGACCGGCGGAAGGTGCAGGTGAAAGTATTTCCGTCCGCTTCGCTGCTTTCCACGGAAATTTTGCCGCCGTTGTCCTCCGTGAGCTTCTTGGCGATGGCGAGCCCCAGCCCGTAGCTGCCCTCGGAGCGGGTGCGGGCCTCATCCACCCGGTAGAACCGGTCAAAGATATGGGGCAGGCTTTCCTGCGGGATGGGCGTGCCGGTGTTGCGGACGGAAAGGATCACCTTTTCCGATTCTCCGCGGAGGCAGAGGAAGACCTTCCCGCCCTCGTTGGAATACTTGCTGGCATTGTCCAGCAGGGTGGAGATGAGCTGCCGAAGGGCGATGCTGTTGGCGCGGACGTACAGGTCCGGCTCCACGCGGATGTCCAACTCCCGGTTGCGCTCGAAGCAGAGACTTTCAAAGGGCAGCGCCGCGCCGTATGCCAGCTCGCTCAAGTCCAGCACTTCCCGGGAGGCAAGCTCCGGCGCTTCGTTGGTGCGGGCGAGTTGGAGGATATCGGAGATCATGGCGGACATCCGCCGGGTCTCCGACGTGATGTAGTCCAGCCATTTTTCCTGCGCGGAAACGGGCTCCTCCCTGTGGGAGCGGATGACGTCCGCGCTGGCGCTGATGACGGCGACGGGGGTTTTCAGTTCATGGGAAATGTCCGAGACCAGCTGCTGCTGTTTGACCATGGATTGCTCCACGGGACGGACCATGATCCGGGAGGAGAAGTGGCTTGCCAGCAGGAACAGCGCGATGGCGCCGCTCCCCACCACCAGCAGGGAGATCAGCAGCACCCGCATGGAGGCGTTTTCCTGTTTCATATCCAGCAGCACCAGCTTGCGCCCGTAGGGTCTGGAGAGGGAAAGGTAGCGCAAATGCAGATCCGACAGGATGCCTTCGGAGGAATCCGAGGCATAGACCTGCCGGATGACGGTTGTGAGATAGGTTTCCCGATCCTCCGGCGCGTCCTTCAGCCCTTCCACCAGATAGGTGTCGTTTTCTTCGTTCACATAGATGACGAAGACCGTGTCCGGCGGGGCGTCCTCCCCGGCGTCCGCCGGCACGGCGGACGGATCGGGATATCGGTCTTGCGCGGTCAGAGGGCGGTCAGCAAACGCCCGCAAGGTGTTAACGGACTGCGCTTTGAGGTTTTCCGCCGCCAGAACGTAGATGCAGACGCCGGCGGCGATGAGGATCGCCGTCGTCAGGATCATGTTCAGCAGGACGAATTTGAAGCGCAGACGTCGGATCAAACCGCTTCCTCCTTACGGACGGTGGGGGAGAGGCGATAGCCCAGTTTACGGATGGTTTCGATGTTCACAGCAGTCCCCAGATACGCCAATTTCTTGCGCAGGAAAGAGACGTAAACTTCCACGTGGTTTTCCTCCGCGTCGGAGAGGTAGCCCCAGATCTTGCTGAGCAGCTCCGTTTTGGAAAAGACCTGCATGGGGTTCTGCATGAACAGCTTGAACAGGGTGAACTCCTTAAAGCCCAGCCGGATGGTCTTTTTGCCGCAGGTCAGCTCGGAGGAGGAGAGATCCAGACGCAGATCCCCCACGTTGATCTCGTCGATCACCATTTCCCCCTGCCGACGGGAGTTGGCGCGGATGCGGGCGAACAGCTCCTCCTTGGAAAAGGGTTTGGTGATGTAATCGTCCGCGCCGCAATCCAACCCGTGAACCTTGTCGGAAAGATTGTCCCGGGCGGTCAGCAGGATAACGGGGGTGCGGATCTTCTTTTTGCGGAGCTGCTTGACCACCTCGAAGCCGTCCGTCTTGGGCAGCATGATGTCCAGCAGAATCATGTCGTACAGATCGCTTTCCGCGTAAGCCAGCCCGTCCTCGCCGTTATACACGACGTCAAAGGTGTAGTGCTGCTCCCGCATCAGCTCCCCCAGCGTATCGGCAAGTGCGCGGTCGTCCTCTACAATCAAAACATACATGGCGTTTTTCTCCTTTCGTTACTTGTCGCTTGTCGGTGAGATGCGGAGTGTTTCCAGCTCCAGCGGCTCTTGGCGGATTTTGCCCTTCTCGTAAAGCCCCAGTTGGAAGATGACGGAGCCGATCAGGGCGAACAGCAGGCTGAAGCCCAGCAGCCAGTAGAACAGGGAGGAAATGTCGTAGGTATCCAGGATGGTCTGCTGTGCTTCCGAGAGGGTGGTACCATCCGGGATCGTGAATTTCGGCACCGTGGAACGCAGGTGGATGAGCCACATGGAAGGCAGCTTCATCGCCTGGGAGAGGGAGAATTCCATCTGCTTTGCGTAGCCCACAAAGGAGCCGAAATACTGCCCGACGATCGTCGCGAGGGAGGTGGTCACGGAGATGATGACATAGGCGCTGACGCAGGGACGCTTGCTGAAGAAGCGGAAGCCGGCATAAACCAGCGCCGCGGTGACAAAGCCAAATGCGCAGAACAGGTAGCGGATTTCAAAGGAAGAATCCGAAAAGAGCGGATACAGGAAGGAATACGCCAGAATATACAGCAGGATGCCCACGACGCCTCCGATCGCTGCACCGAGGATGCCCATTCCCGTGCGCTTGGGCAGCTCGTTTTCACCTTCCTCCGGCGCTTTGGAGGCTTCCTCCAGCTTGTCCAGCGCGCAGTGCTCGCACAGCAGGATGTGTCTGCGCCGGGAAACCAGCTTCTTGGGCGGGCGCTTGCCGAGCTTGTTCCCGCAACAGCTGCAATGGGTCGCACCGATGACTTCTTTTTCCACCAGCATCTCCAGCACCTTGTCCAGCAGCGCCAGAAAGTCGTCCAGCGTGCCGCTCACCGTGCAGGAAAGCCCGTCGCTTTCCACACTGTAATTGGTGACGGAAAGCCCGGAGAAGGCGGACTTCAAAGATTCCGAGATCTCAAGCAGGCGGACGGAGTCCTCTTCCTCCTCGTCCGAACCCGTATAGTAGTTGACAAAGAGCGTTCTCTTGCTGCCCTCGTCGTACAGTGTTACCAGATAGCCGCCGTAGATACCGTAAAGGCTATCCATGCCGGATTTTCCGGAGGGTTTGCCTGCCGCGTAGGTAAAGCCGATCCCTTCGGCAGCGGAACGTAAAGCGTTGCTGATCATCGTACAAACTCCTTTTTGCTCATTCAAGCATACTATAACATATTATCCTGAAAGAGTGATGAACGGTTTGTGAACATTTCTGCCTTTGTGAGGAATTCAGAGGGGAATACTTGACAAACTCTGCGGAATTTGATAGAGTGACGGCGTACTAACAAACTAAACGGAAGGGAATATACTTATGGAACGGAAACACGGAATCGCCCTCCGCGCCATTGCGACGGCGCTTGCCCTCCTGCTGCTTCTGCCGCTTCTGGCTTCCTGCAGCAAAAGCGGGGAGGATCCGAAGGGAGAGGAAGCGACGACACCGGCGGGAGACATGCAGGAGACCTTTACCGTCTCCGGGAGCAGCTGGACGGTGCAGGCGACCCATCGGGACTGCCCGCCTTCCGGCGACGGGGTGGTGCTGTACACCCGCGCCTATCAAGTCGACGGCGCGCCTGCCTTGACGGTCGGCGGAGAGCACGCGGACCGCACGCTGATCTGCATAGGGGGAGAAACCTCCGGCAGGGAGACGGTCTATTCCGTGCTGGCGCTGGCGGAAACGGCGGAGGACGCCAAAACCATGCCCATCCCGTATAACGGCTTCGTGCTTTCCGTGCCCAACGCAAAGCTGGGGGACGGACGTCCCCGCGTCGGGCAGAAGGTGGAGGTCACGGGAGAAGAACTGCTGGGCGAACCGGAAAAACGGGATGCGGGGACCTTCCGTCCCTATGGCGGCTACGGCGCGGCGCTGGAAAGGCGGATCCTTTACCGGGATCCCGTATCCGGGCTGCAGGGAGAGGGCGTTTACTTTTTGAGTGCCGCGTATACCGCGGAAAAACGGTCCTTCCCCGGGGAATGTACGGTGGCGGTCCTGGCGGGAGCTTCCGGCAGCAGTTATCGGGTGGAATCCCTTTCCGGCGCTTCGGAAGCCGTCGCCGGGCGGGATCAACTGGTCTTTTACGGGGCGTATGAACGGGCTTATGCGGAATCATTCCTCGCAACGGACGGGACGGTGACGCTGACCCACCCGGAGCTTGCCTCCTCCTACAGCGATGTGGAAGCGCTGGTGATCGGGGAGACGGTGTATCGCGTTCCCGCCTCGGTGCGGAACTGCCGGCAGATCACGGAAAGCGGCGTTTACCTGACGGACGCCCGGGAAGGGCGGGTCGGCACGCCGGAAGCCACAGTGGACCGGGTGGACGTTGTGATTTTGAACGAAAAAGTTGCCTATGTCGGGGAAAAGAATTCCCGGAGTATGCTCCCGCTGGGAGGCGGCCTTGCCTTCACCTTTGCGGGGGAGGACGTGCAGGCTGCGGAAGCCTTGCGGGTCGGGCAGGAAGTGACCACTGTGTTTCTGGACACCGGTGCGCTTCCCGAGCAGTTCGTGCGTATCGGGGAACAGATCTTTGCCGTCGATAAAATAGACATGGTGCGCTCCCCGGAGGGAGTGACGGTCCTGTATACCCCGGAGTACGGAGAGAGTACGGGTGCGAACCAATACGGCGTCGAGATCGCCATCGCGGAGGGCAAGGTCACCGAGATCCGGCGGGATATCGGGAATCTTTCCATCCCCGAAAACGGCTATGTGCTCAGCATCCATAAGGACAGCGAGAACTACGGCAAGACGGTCCGGAACGTCCGGGTGGGAGACGACGCCGAGGTTTCTCTCGGGCAGGGGAATTATTCGGTCTTTACGTTGCCGGTCGCCGGCGTCAACACGACGCGGGTGCAGGACGCGCTGATCGTCTACCGCGGGCAGAACAGCACCGGTACCAACGGATACGGCTATGAAATACAGGTGGACGCCGACGGAAAAATGATCGGCGACAGCTACTTCGGGAACATCAAGATCCCGGAGGGCGGATTTGTCCTTTCCGGGCACGGTGTGAACAAAGAAGCGCTGGAGGCTCGCTACCGCTACGGCGCGCAGGTGCAGTTTGATGAAGAAACCATGACGGTGGTGCTGTTCACCACACCGGCGACCGTTTTCACCGATCTGGCCTTCCGGCTGGACAACTCCGCGCAAAGACTTGCGGATGCGAAGGCGCAGCTGATCGAATTGCAGTACGAATCGGTGGAGAAAGAGGTCGCGGATCTGACGGACCTTTTCAATAGGGCGACGCAGGCATTGCGGAGCGGATCCTTCGATGAGGCACTCTCCGGCGCTGCGGAGCTGGAAAGTAAACTGCAAACGCTGCAATACGCCCTCATCGGCAGCCACGCCGCGGAAAACCGTGCGGTCTGGTACCGTTCCAACGAGAAGAGCGACGACGAGGTGCGCGCCACGGTTGCACGCATGAAGGAACTGAATATCAACGCCCTCTATTTGGAAACTTGGTATAACGGCCGGTTCGCCGGATTTTCTGACAACCAACTGATCGCGCATACCACCGCCAACGGGAATTACGACGTGCTGGAAGGCTTCGTGCGCATCGGACATGAGAACGGGATCGAGGTCCATGCGTGGGTGGAGAACTTCTACATCGGCACGGTGGAGACGCTGGAGCAGGCGAACACGGCTCTCTCCGAACACTTCGCCGGCCGCTGGACGGTGGACAGGAATGGGAAGAACACCTATTTCTACAGCGTTTCCTCCACTAACTTCATTTTCATGAACCCGTATGACCCGGAGGTGCGTAGCTTCCTGTTGGACTTCTACCGGGAGATCGTCACCAAATACGATGTGGACGGTATTCATCTGGATTATATCCGCTTCCCGGAGCTGAACTACGGGAAGGACGACTTCGGCTACAACGAGGACATTGTCTCCGCATGGCAGAAGCAGGAAAACACGACGGTGGACCCCGCGACACTGTCAAACGGAGAGTTGTACGACTCCTTTGTGCGGTTCCGGCAGGAGATCATCAACAGCTTCGTGGGGGAAGTCAGCGACATGCTGCGCAAGACCAAACCCTCCGCCTGGCTCTCTGCGGCGGTTTACCCCATCCCGGAGGTTTACAAAAAGACCATCTTCCAGGATTGCCAGAATTGGGTGGAAAACGGCTATATGGATGAGCTGTTCTCCATGTCCTACGGCGCTGACAACCGCTATGTCTCCGAAAACGCGGCCATGTACGCAAGCATGGCGGGGAACAACTGCTTCTACTCCACCGGCATCTCCGCGTTTGGGGATACGACCTCCGGAAACTTTGCCCTGCAGATGACGGAAACGGTAGCCGAGGGCGCGGACGGCGTGGCAATCTTTGCCCTCGCCAACATCCCGCCGAACTATACGCAGCCGGTGAAGCAGGGAGCGTTCCGCACCCCCTCCGTGCAGGTGACGCGCCTGAGCGAGACGGTGGCGGCGCAGTTGGGCTCCCTCCTGAACCGCACGGACAGTATATTCGCGCCTTACGCGGGGCTCACGGAGGAGCAGTGCGACAGCATCCGCTCGCTCCTGCAGCCCATTCTGGAGGAAGCGAACGGATTCGACCTTGCGAACGCCACGGCGGCGGAAAAGAGCGCGTACTGCGAAGGCGCCATCGCGCAGATCGCGGCGGCGAAAGAGGAGATCCTGCCTTTCTTCGCCGACAAAACGCAACAGAACGCCATCCGCGCAGAGTTTGAAAATCTGGAGCATTGGCTCACCGTCAGCAAGAACCGCTGGGATGTGAGGAAGTAAGGAAAACAAAAACATCGGGGATCGTTGGATCCCCGATGTTTTTATGTCTTTTTTAAATCCGCGGCGCGGGACGTTTGTTGACCAGCGCTTCGAAGTTTTCCCGATAGTCCGCAAAGGTCAGCGGGCGGCTTCGGATGGCGTTCTTCGCCGGTACTTCGTACAGGAACGGACCTTCGTAGCCCGCTTCCTCCAACAGCGTGACCAGCTCCACCCAATCGATTTTTCCCTCGTAGGGGAGCCAGTGCCGCTCGGCGATGAAATCGTAGTCGGAAACATGGATGTTGACGAAACGGTCCCCCAGTGCGCGGATATACTCCGCGTGGGGATGGCGCAGCATATGATTCACGTCGAAGGTAAGGCGAAGCCTGTCATCCGCTGCGAGGAGGGTGCGCATATCCTCGATGCAGTTGCCCAGCGCCTCGTTGGAGGAGAGATTCTCCACCCCGAGGGTGCTGCCGCAGGACGCAGCGTGTTCGGCGAGCTCCGCAAGGCTTTCTTTCGCCCGTTTCATATGTTCTCCCCGCTGTTCCGCGGCGAGGGGCGCGACGCTGGGATGCACGGTGGCGATGTGCGTTCCGATCTCGCCGGCGCGGGAAATCAACTCCTTATGGGCGGCGACGGTGCCTTTGCGCACTTGCTCGTCCAGACTGGCAAGATCCCGGATGGCGAAGGGGTAAAAGGGCAGGTGGATGGATCGCACCTCCACGCCGGTTTCCGACGCGTTGCGCTTCACTTCCTGCCACGGGATGGTATCGTACAGTTCCGAGGGGAGGGAAAGTTCCATCACCTGAATATTCGCGCTTGCGTAGCCTTCAAAGACAGCGCGATCCAGCGAGCCGAATGAGCTGGCAGAAAGACCGAGCTTCCATTCCGTAGCGTTCATGTGATACCGTTCCCTCTTTTCTAAATGATCCGCGGCGCGGGGCGTTTGTTGACGCAGGCTTCGTAGTTTGCCCGGTAGTCCGCGTAGGTCAGATTCCGCCGGTTCAGACCGGAGGGGATATGCCGGGGGACTTCATACAGGAAGGGGCCTTCGTAGCCGGCCTCCTCCAGCAGCGTGACCAGCTCCACCCAGTCTGTTTTCCCCTCGTAGGGAAGCCAGTGCCGTTCGTCGACGAAATCGTAGTCGGAGACGTGGATGTTGATGAAATACTGCCCCAATGCGCGGATATAATCGGCGTTTTTCTCCCCCAGCAGGTGGTTGGTATCAAAGCAGAGCCGCAGGCGTTCGTCCGCCGTGAGCAAAAAGCGCATCTCGGCGGTGCAGTTGCCGATGCAGGTGCGGGGGAGGTTCTCCACGGCGACGGTCACACCATACTTTGCCGCGTTTTCCGCCAGTTTTGCCAGACTTTCCCGGGTATATTGCAGCCGGTCGGCGCGTTCCCCGGCGGGGATGGGTTCCGCGCTGGGATGCACCACGGCGATGCGGGTGCCGATCTCGCTTGCCCGCGCCATCAGCTCCGTATGTCCCTGAACGGTATTTTGACGGACTTGTGCGTCTAAAGAGGAAAGATCGTTCTCCGCGAAGGGGAGGAACGGAAGGTGGATGGAACGCACCTCCACGCCGGTTTCGGCGGAAAGGCGCTGTACGTCCTTCCACGGGATGGAGGCGTACATCTCCCACGGGAGGGAGATCTCCATGACCTGAAGCCCGTTTTGGGCGTAGGCTTCAAAGACCTCGCGCTCCAGCGAGCCGACGGCACTGCCGGAAAGCCCTGCTTTCCAATCGACGGCGCGCATGGCGTTAAATGGTTTGCCGGTGCTTGAGCAGACGGCGGATGCGGCTGGTGCTTTCCAGCAGCGGAGAGAGGGATTCGTCGTTGTTGAGGATATGGGTGATCTTGGCGACGAACTTGGAAAGATCCACTCTGACCAGCCACGGGCGGTTGAGGTAATCCTCCGGGATATAGGAGAGGTTGGTGGTGTAGAAACGGGTCAGTTTGCCTTCCTCGTACAGCTTATCGAACATCTCCACGCCCTCGGTGAAGAAGGCGAAGGTGGTGACGGCGTAGATGTCCTTCGCTTTGCGCTGGACAGCCTCGTTGATGACCTCCACGATGGATTGCCCGGAGGCGAGCATATCGTCGATGATCATGACCTTTTTGTCCTCCAGCGAGCCGCCGATGTATTCATGCTGCACGATGGGGTTCTTGCCGTTGACGATGCGCGTATGGTCGCGGCGCTTGTAGAACATGCCCACGTCCAGCCCCAGCACGTTTGCGTAGTAGATGGCGCGGTCCATAGCGCCGGTGTCCGGGCTGATGATGGTCATGTTGTCCTTGAAGATGTCGTTTCCCTCGTTGGCGATGAAGCTCTTGAGGATGGAATAGGTGGGGAATATGTTCTCAAAGGAGGTACTGGGGATGGCGTTGCAGATATCCGGGTCGTGGGCGTCGAAGGTGAGGATGGTCTCCACGCCGATGCTCTGCAATTCCTCCAGCGCCAGCGCACAGTCCAGGGATTCCCGCCCCTTTCTGCGGTGCTGCCGGGACGCGTAGAGCAGCGGCATGATGACGGAGATGCGGCTGGCCTTCCCGCCGATGGCGGAGACCACGCGCTTGATATCCTGAAAATGCTCGTCCGGCCCCATGCGGTTCTCAAAGCCGAACATTTTGTAGGTGCAGTGATAATTGCCCACGTCGGTGAGGATATACAGGTCCTTGCCGCGTACCGAATCCAGGATCCGGAACTTCCCTTCGCCGTTGTTGAAGCGCACCTCTTCCGTGGGGATGATATAGCTGATGTCCGTATCCTGCTCCCCGCGCAGCTCTTTGATCCAGTTGTTGACCTTCTCGCCCAGCTCCTTGCAGTTGTTCATGACGATCAGGCCAAGCCCGCCGTGACTTCCGTTTGCCATCTTCCTTTTTCCTCCTAAATATTCGATTGGTACTTTTATTTTACAATAGGAACGGGCATTTGTATATAGCCGTAATTCACAAATTATCGGTGATTTTTTTGGGGTTTTGACAGAAAAACCTCCAATGCCCCGGAAAAGGCTGCCGGAAACGCCGGGAAAGGTGGGTTTTATTTGTAAAAAGCGATTGACAAACCGGGGAAAATGTGTTATACTCTGCAAAAGAGGAACAAAAGTTCGGACTTTTCAGTTTGATTTTATGATTTAGTCCGGTTTACTGGGAAAGGAATGGATGTTTACATGGCAGCGAAGGACACGAAAGACGTACTGGACAGCAAGGCGGAAGCGCTGGAAACTGCGGTTGCGCAGATCGAAAAGCAGTACGGAAAAGGCTCGATTATGCGGCTGGGGGATAACTCCAGCATGGAGGTCACGGGGATCCCTACCGGCTCCATCTCTCTGGACGTGGCGCTGGGCATCGGCGGCGTTCCCCGCGGGCGTATCATAGAGATCTACGGTCCGGAATCCTCCGGTAAAACCACCATCGCCCTGCATATCATCGCGGAAATCCAGAAGCTGGGCGGGGAAGCGGCGTTCATCGACGCGGAGCACGCGCTGGATCCGCTCTACGCCAAGGCGCTGGGGGTGGATACCAAGAAGCTGCTGGTCTCCCAGCCGGACGACGGCGAACAGGCATTGGAGATCACCGAAGCGCTGGTGCGTTCCGGCGCCATCGAAGTGGTGGTCGTGGACTCCGTGGCGGCGCTGGTCCCGCGCAACGAGCTGGACGGCGACATGGGCGCTTCCCACGTGGGGCAGCAGGCGCGTCTGATGTCCCAGGCGCTGCGTAAGCTCAACGGCGCCATCGCCCGCACCAACTGCATCGTGGTGTTCATCAACCAGCTGCGGCAGAAGATCGGCGTGGTGTACGGCAACCCGGAAACCACCACCGGCGGTATCGCTCTGAAGTTCTTTGCCTCCGTGCGGATCGACATCCGTAAGGTCTCCCAGCTGGGAACGGGGGATGATATTTACGGCAACCATGTCCGCTGCAAAGTGGTCAAGAACAAGGTGGCGCCCCCCTTCCGCACGGCGGAATTCGACATCATCTACGGGCACGGCGTTTCCAAGGAAAGCGAGATCATCGAGCTGGGCGTGAAGAGCGGAATTCTGGAAAAGAGCGGCGGCTGGCTCTCCTACAACGGGGAAAAGCTGGGGAACGGTAAGGACAAGGTGCGCGCCATGCTCTGCGAGAACAAGCCGCTGGCGGATGAGCTGGAAGCCAAGATCAAGGAATACTACCGCCGCAAGCCGGAGGACGTGGGCGAACCCACCGTTTCTGCGGATTTAGACGCAGAGTAATTCTTTATGTATACCGTCGTAAGGCTGTTCCGGGACGAGGAACGCCACGAAGCGCTGGTGGATTGCGCACCCGAAAGCATCGCAAGCGATGCGGGCGGCAAGCCGGAGCGCTTCCGGGTCACCTTGGTGGATTGCGACCTGCTGGAACTGGAGGTGGGCGTGACCCTTTCGGAGGAAGCTTATGCCCGTCTGTGCGACGCGCAGGACCGTTTGGCCTGCGTACAGAAGGCGCTGACCTTCCTCGACTACGGGGATCTTTCCCGCAAGCGGCTGATTGAAAAGCTGCGCAGGACCTTCCCGCCGGCGCTGTGCGAACAAACGGCGGACCGGCTGGAGGAGCGGGGCTATCTGAATGACGCGCGTCTGGCGGAACGGTACGCGGAATCCTACTACGAGATCCGTTCCTACGGGCCCATGCGGATCCGGCAGGAGCTGTACGGCAAGGGGTTCACCCGGGAGGTCATCGAGCAGGCGCTGGAGCCCTATCGGGAGCTGGACCACCGGGAAAAGATTGCGGCGCTGCTGGAAAAGAAGTACACACGGGAAGCACTTTCGGACCCTTCTGTCCGGCGGAAGGCTTCCGACTGGCTGCGTCGGAGCGGATACGGCTGGACGGAAATTTCTGACGTACTACGGGAAGATTTTTGATCCTCCCCGCATAAAATTGATACGAGGTCATTCTGACGATGGATAACAACACGACAATCAAAGTAGGGTTCGTCTCCCTCGGCTGCCCGAAGAATCTGCTGAATACGGAGCGTATGCTCTCCATGCTGGCAAACGAAGGGTTCGAGCTGGTGGCGGAGGACACGGAAGCGGACGTGGTGGTCATCAACACCTGCGCCTTCATCGAGAGCGCCAAAAAGGAAGCCATCGACAACATCCTCGACGTGGCGTGGCTGAAAGAGCACCACACCCTCAAGGGTATCGTGGTGACGGGCTGTCTGCCCCAGCGCTACGGCGAGGAGATCCTTAAGGAGCTGCCGGAGGTCAACTGTATCCTCGGCACCGGCTCCTTTGACCGCATCTGCGGTGCGGTGCGCGCCGCCTACGCGGGGGAGAGCTTCTGCGCGTTGGATCCGGCGGAGGAGATCCCGCTGGGCGGAGAGCGAGTGGTGACAACGCCGGCGCACTTCGCCTATTTGCAGATCGCGGAAGGGTGCGACAACTGCTGTTCCTACTGCGTCATTCCCTCCATTCGCGGGCATTTCCGCAGCCGTCCCATGGGGGAACTGGTGGAGGAGGCCACAGAACTTGCGTCCCTGGGGGTCAAAGAGCTGTGCCTCATCGCGCAGGACACCACCCGGTACGGGGAGGATCTGTACGGCACCTACGCGCTGGACAGCCTGATCACCGAGATTTCCGAAATCGAGGGCATCGAATGGATCCGGTTGCTGTATTGTTACCCCGACCGCATCACGGATGGGCTCATCGACGTGATCGCGGAAAACCCCAAGGTGGTTAAATATCTGGATATGCCCATTCAACACATCAACGATGAAGTCCTTTCCCGCATGAACCGCCGGGACACCCGCGCGGGCATCGAGGGAGTGATCCGCAAGCTGCGGGAGCGGGTGCCGGAGATCATTCTGCGCACCACGGTCATCGTGGGCTTCCCCGGGGAAACGGAAAAGCAGTTCGAGGAGCTGCGGAAGTTCCTAAAGGAAACGCGGTTTGAGCGGCTGGGCGTGTTCCCCTATTCCCGGGAGGAAGGGACGCCGGCGCATGACCTGCCGGGGCAGATCCCGGAAAAGACCAAGGAAAAGCGGCAGGAGATCCTCATGGAGCAGCAGGAGCGCATCCACAACGAGTGCAACGAGCGCTTCCTCGGGAAGACCCTGCGGGTGCTCTGCGAGGGGTACGATCAGGTGGCGGAGAGCTTCTACGGCCGTTCCTTCGCGGATGCTTATGAAATTGACGGAAAAGTGTATTTCTCCTCCTCCCGGAACGTGCGGGAAGGACAGTTCATCGACGTTCGGATCGACGAGGTTTTGGATTACGACCTGCTGGGAAAAGCAATATAAGGAGGTGTCGCGGTGAACACACCGAATAAGCTCACAATGTTCCGCATCCTCTGCATCCCCTTCTTCATCGTGTTGGCGGTGTACGATTTCTTCTCCTTTGATACCTACGCGGATTGGCTCAGCCGGTCGCTTGCGGCTGTGCTCTTTCTTGCCGCGTCCATCACGGATTTTCTGGACGGGCATCTGGCGAGAAAACACAATCTGGTGACGGATTTCGGGAAGTTTATGGATCCGCTGGCGGATAAGTTTCTGGTGCTGGGCGCCATGTTCTCCCTGTGCGTTTCCCAGTACGCCTTCCGGTACAACGACCTGTTCGTGTACGATTTCTGCATCCCCTCCGACGTGCTGCGCCGGATCTTCTTCTGGGGCGCCGTGGTGGTGCTGTTCCGGGAGCTGGCGGTGACCTCCATGCGGCTGGTCGTGGCGAAAAGCGGCGTGGTGGTGGCGGCGAATATGCTGGGCAAGATCAAGACCAACACCCAGATCGTCTGCGTCTGCGTGGCGCTGCTGGAGCCGGTGGTGCTTCCCTTCTGCCGCGGCTGGCTGACCTTCGTCTCCGTGGTGGTGATGGGGATCTTCACCGTCTGGTCCGGTTTACATTACATTCTTTCCTATTGGAAGTATTTAGATCCGAAAAAATAACCCCGTCGCAACTCACTACGTTCGTTGCGCCGAATTGCGGTTCCGTACGCTCGCGC
>JAFLUP010000034.1 GCA_022508745.1 Oscillospiraceae bacterium
AAGATCCGCCTGACTGTCCAAAAGAATGGAGCGTTTCAGGCTGTCCGACCAGTAATCGTAATGGGCAAGGCGGCGCAGGCTCGCCTCGATCCCGCCGATCAGGATCGGCGCATTTTTATAGACCTGTCGGATCAGATTGCAGTAAACGGTGGTGGCTCGGTCCGGGCGCTTTCCCATCACGCCCCCGGGGGTGAACGCGTCGGCCTTCCGCCGGTGCCCCGTGACGGAGTAGTGGTTGACCATGGAATCCATGTTTCCGCCGGAGACCAAAAAGGCGAGTCTCGGCTTCCCTAAAAGGGTGATGGATTGGGGATTTTTCCAATCCGGCTGGGAAATGATGCCGACGGTATACCCGGCATGTTCCAACACCCGGCTGATGATGGCGGGGCCGAAGGAAGGGTGATCCACATACGCGTCTCCGATGACATACACGAAGTCGCACTGCTTCCAGCCCCGTTTTTCCATATCCGCTTTAGAAATAGGCAAAAAATCCATAGATGCCTCCGAATCCGAAGTGGTTTTCACGGAAAAGCAAATTGCCGTGCACACTTTTCCGGCTCCATTATAGCACACAAAAAGTAAAAAAACAACTATGCGCCGAGATTAGGTTGTACTTTTTCCGACCCGGTGGTATCCTGCATCCAACAGCAGGAAAGGAGGAAGCAGTGCCTCGGATGCACCAAATCAGGTACATATCCTTTGCTATGATCAAGGTACAATCAATGATAAGGAGTATGCAGTATGAAAAAAACAATCATGAATCGTATGGATGGCGCCAACCTCTCCCCTTCTGCGTATGCCGCCCTGATGCTGGAATGTACCGATGAAAACGGGGTGTTATCCATCCCCGAGTACCATTTTACCGACGAATTGACGGAGGGCGACGAAACCGCCGAACGGTTCTTCGAGATGGATTGGAACGCCGAAAAGCTGCAAGAGCTGGCGGAACGCTTCGAAACCCTTTACGGGGACATTCGGAGCATTGCGGAAACCTGTCTTTCCGCCGGATGCGATCCGCTGCACGATGCGCAGATCCCCGCGCTGGAAACCGATCGACAGGCAGATGTTTGGCGCACTTACATCCGCGAGTATGAATTCCGCGGGATAAGCCCGGACACCCTCTCTGCCATCGAAAAATGCCTGCGGGCGGAACTGGGCGAAGAAGAACCGACCGCGGAAGAGAAAGCGCTTTGCGACCGATTCTACGATTCCTATTGGGAGGCGATGGAGGAGGAAGCGGCGAAACGGCTCGGAGGCGGGATCTTCGACGTTGCGGTCATCTTGCGCGCGAGGCGGATCTGTGCGCTCATGACCCTCCGTGCGCCGGAAATCATTCTTGAAAACGAGGCGCAACGTCTGATAGAAGCGTTGGCGTTGACCCGCTTCGCCAAACGGGAAATCCGCAAGTGACCCGTTCCGTCCGCAGCAGGACGACAAAGGGATGTCGGAAAAGTTGACGTCGCCGCTGAAAAGCGCGTCATCGTGACCGCCGCCGGACGCAAATACAGGCAGCAAATGACCACAGATGGACAACACCATCACAAGCACTGCGCCATGGAGAGCAAACGATTCCGCATCGGTTTCTTCATTTTTTTATCCTTTAGAAGATAATTTGCCTGATGGTCATTTTATCAGAAAGATACCTTTACAATTGTGGATCATGATATTGTTACAGACACCCTGTTCCCGACATCGTCGACAGATATTTACAAATCCATGGAAATGTGCTATACTGGATGCAACAAACGAAGGAGGGGTTCCCGTCGTGAAAAAACACATCATTCGGTTTTGCTTGGCACTGCTTTTGCCCGCATTGTTGCTCCCCGCGTTCCCCCACGGCGTTTCGGCAGACGGAAAGACGCTCGCCACCGACAAACGCCAATACACCGAAGGCGAGGAGATCCTGATCACCGCCACGGGAAGCGGCAACGACTGGGTGGGCATCTATCGGAAAGGCGAGCTGCCGGATCCCGGCGCCGGAGGAGAAACCTCCATCCGCTGGTATTATGTAGCAAAGGACGGCAACACCTCCGGCAAAGCAAAAAACATTTTCCATGCCGAATATATCAACAGGGACGATCTGGCGGATCTGCCCGCGGGGGACTATACCCTCTACCTCCTCGAAAACGATGGGTATAACGTACTTGATAAGGTGGAAATTACGATCCTGCCGAAGGCGCACGATCCGTCTAAAACGCTTTCCACCGACAAAACGGTCTATACCGAAGGAGAACCCATTCTCACCACCGCCACCGGCGACGGATCCGATTGGGTCGGTCTGTATCTGCGCACGGACACCTTGCAGATGCAAACCTCCATCCGCTGGTATTATGTGGCGAGAGACGGCAACCGGTCCGGCGACACGAAGGATATGCGCAGGGCGGAGAACACCAACAGCAACCGCGCGACACTGTTCGACGTGCCCGCCGGGGAATATACCCTCTACCTTCTGGAAAACGATGGGTACAACATACTTGCCAGAATCGACATCACGGTCAACGAGGACCCCGCCCTGCATCCGGTGCCGCAAGCCCCTTTCGCCGCGGCATACGACAGGACAGGCAGCTTCCCCGGCGCCGCCGACGGAAAACTGACCGTCACCGCCGGGCAGGAGGACACCCTCCCCGACGGCTACCGGGCGTACTGGGCGGATGCGAACGGCCCCCTTGCCGACTATACCGCCCTTGCTCCCATTCCCTGCACGGGCAAAGTCACCGCATACGATATGGTACCGAACACCCTCATTCCCAAAGCGGCGGATCGCCTCCTTGTCTATGCGGTGCGCGGAAACAAGCGCTCGGAAACCGCCGTCGAGGTCCTGCTTCCCACGGGGTGCAATGACTATGACTTCGGAACGCCCCTCTATGAATTCCAAATCCTCAGCGACATCCATATCAATCCGTCGCAAGATCATATGCACAACCTGCACTTCGCCTCTGCGCTCGCGGACGTCAAAACCATCTCTCCGAACAGCATCGGGATCTTTATCAACGGGGATATTGCCGACCACGGCGAAGTTTCCGAATACGTCGCTTTCCAACAGTTGATCAAGGACGCCGGTGAGGGTTTCCCCAACGTCTACGCCGCCATCGGCAATCACGATCTGTCTGCCGGTCCCTTCGACCGACAGCTGGAAAAATTCCTGACCTATACCCAACCGGGAACCGATTCGGTTTATTACGATCTGTGGCTGAACGGGGTGCATTTCATCTTTTTAGGAAGCGAAGCGCCGGGGCTGAACGCCACCCTTTCCGCCGAACAGCTTGCCTGGTTCCGGGAAAAGCTCGCGGAGGACCGGGACGAAAACCGTCCCACCTACGTGTTTCTGCATCAAGGTCTGATTGACACGGTGGCGGGAACCTTCGCCTATCAGGGATGGCACGGGATCAGCCAGGCGGAGCAGTTCGCGGAGATCCTGAAAGATTATCCGGAAGTGATCCTCTTTACGGGGCACAGCCATTGGGAAATGAACTCCTTCCAAACCATGAAGCCCCGTGACGAAAAGCTGCCCACCATCTTCAATACGGCCGCCGGCGCCTATCTGTGGAACGACGCGTGTATGGCGACCGACGTGGGCGTCGAAGGCTCGCAGGGGTACTATCTGTATGCGTATGGGGACAAGGTGCTGCTGCTTGGCAGAGACTTTGTGACCGGGCAATGGATTTCTTCCGCGCAGTTTGTGGTGGCATATGAAAAAAGCGCCGACGACAAGACGCCAGGCGATGACGGGCAGGAGACCGACAGTTCCGGCGATGAACCGTCGGAGGGAAGCACCGGCACGGAGCCGTCCGCAGAAAACTCCGGCGATGGCGCTTCCGATGCCGTTTCAAAGGATGATGGCGGTTCGGGCATGTCCATAGGCATCCTCGTCGGAGGGATCACGGCGTCCCTTGTCGCGGTCGCGGCGACGATCCTCTTCCTCAGAAAAAAACGCAAATCCGGGCAAACATAAAACCGATTGCCCCTTTCGGTTGTCATAGACAGTGAAAGGAGGCTCAAATATGGAGCAGAACACGAAGTTCAAGGATCTGTTTCAATCGCTGGTCAAACAGCTCCGGTCAAGCCCGGAAATCGCTCGGACGTGAGGAAGCATCAAGACCAGCAGCAAGATCTCCGCCATCGCAAACGTGACCAATACCGTTTTCAACGTTGCAAGCAGGCTGTAAGCAGTCGCGATACAGCAAACAGGAGCGTCCCTCGACGCTCCTGTTCCTTTTCTCCCGCTGAAGCAAAAATTGCTTGACAAATTTCATGTTTTATGCTACAATTTATGCAGAAAAAGACAACAAATTCATTCCGTAAAACGTGATACAACATGTCCTCAAAAAGAAATCATCATCTCGTGATGCTGGTCCTCGGCGGTCTGTTCGCGGCGTTTGTCACCGCAGCGACCATGCTGATCCACATCCCCACCCCTACAAAAGGGTATATCAACCTCGGCGACTGCATCGTGAATCTTTCCGCATGGATACTCGGCCCCATCTACGGCGCATGCGCGGCAGGGATCGGCTCCGCTTCTGCGGACCTGCTGTTGGGCTACACGATCTATGCTCCCGTCACCTTCGTCATCAAAGCGCTGATGGCAGTCGTCTCCTTCTATGTATGCAGGATGATCGCCAAGCGGACCCGTGGATCCCTCGCGAGGATCCTCGCGTCTGTTTCCGCCGAACTCCTGATGATCCTCGGCTATTTCCTTTTTGAGTGGTTTCTATACCAATCCTTCGCCGCATCCTTCGCGGGGATCCCCTCCAACATCGCGCAGGGCGTCGGAGGTGCAGCGCTCTCTGTGCTCCTGCACGAAGCGCTGCTGAACCGTACCCCCGCCGTCAAAACCCTTGAACAAGGCGGAAACAATCACAAATATATGTTATAACCCTTTGTGCAAAGGCGGACGATCATGGACAAGAAGCTGCCCCCCTGTTTATGCTCCATGCACCGTCAGCCCGCCCATATGCTGTTTTCCGAGCCTATTGACTCCCTCCTTGCGGACGTCTGGCTGGAGGACGTCAGTATGCCGGTCATCGACTCCCTCGGTGAGGAGTTTCTTGATTTCATTAAAGATACCATGACCGTCACCGTCCACCAAGACGGTCCGGTGACGGTGGAGTAACCTATCCAAAAAGTGCAAAGGGAAATACAAACGCAACGACATGGCAAAGCCGGATGACACTTGGCCAAATCCTGCTAAAATCAAAGAATGTTTTGGCGAACAAGACGAGAGCTCCTACTGATCCCTCTATACCGCACAGACTGAAAATTCCCCCTTCCAAACCAACTGACAAGACCACACAAAAGGCATACCGTCCAAACGGCGGTATGCCTTTTTGCTACATCTCCTGCGAAGCGCAGTGATTTTCGTACGCGTTCTTGTATTTCTTCCGAAACTTCTCCCGCAGGTAGCTCGGCTGCAAGAGTTCAACGCTCTCTCCGAATTTGAAAAAGTAATACTCGATCTGTCGGGGCGTACATTCAAATTCCAGAATATAGCGACCGTCGTCCCTCCGTTCGATGTGCTTGTATTTCGGGCGCATAAACGTCGTGCCGTTGTACAGTCTCATCCCCGCTTCAGTGAGCGCCAGACGCACAGACGCCAGCTTTTCCGCAACAAACATCACCCCTTTTTGGGAGATCGCATTTTTGATCTCGGCAAGTTCCTCTTTGGTAAAGGAGCGCCCCGCTCGCTCATCGACGCTCCTGATCTCTTTCAAATTGCTGATCCGATAGTTGCAGACCTTCCCCTTTTCGTCCAGATCGATCAGAAAAAGGAAAGGAGGTGTTTTCACATGGCAACGCTCATCGGTCTCGCCATTGATCTTCTCATCATCGTCTTCAAAAAGTGAAGACCGCAAAACCGACGAAAGGAGGGAAAGCCATGACGATCAGCACCAAAAAAGCGGCGCTCAGCCCCCGTTACACCGGCGGTCCTATTGTCCAAACGGGACCCACCGCAGGGCAGAACAGGAGCCGGTGTAAAAACGGTCGCTGGCGCAAAAAGCGCAGCGACACAGGCGTTCCGCGCACATCCAAAGGGTAGGTCTCGCGGCGACAGAAGTCGTGGCCTCACGGCAAAGCCCAAACCCGAACGATCCCGTTCGGGATTTTTGATTTGGTTCGTTTGATGCAAAAAACGCTCCCATAGCGAAAAAATACTGCCGGCAGACGTTTTCGCGTCTACCGGCAAGGAACGATCCAGCGATTCCGCACCGCCGCAAGGAAGGTCTCCCCCGCGCCGGGAAGAAATTCCCGCCGGAGGCGTTGACATTTCGGCCGCAAAGCCGTATAATGGGGATGTTCTACGGGCACTGCGCAACGCCGCTTACCATCCGGCCATGGGATGTTCGCCGAAGCCTGCCCAACCGACTTGACCGTCCGCCCAGATGGTTTCGCCGCCCACGTCCACCGTGACCCATTGGTGCTTCCACTGGTTCTCGTTCATGTGGGTCCACTGATACCCCATACAGGAAAGCACCAGTCCCAGCGCCCGACAGCATCCCGCACAAGAGGATTCCCGCTTGACAAACACGCCGTACGCCGTGTGGTAGTAGTTCCCGCTTTCCACGTGAACGCCCCGGTAGTACTCGGCGGACACCAATTCCGCTGCCATCGCGATCCGATCAAGGTCGGAGCCGTTCGGGAACTCCTTTTCGATTTGCTCCGCGAGCCTCCGCGCCACTGCCAAAGCCTGCGCGTTTTCCTCATCGGTGAGTTTATTCTTGAACAGCTTGGCCTCCTCCGGCGACAGCGGACCGTTGGTATCTCCGCACCGCTTGCATTTTCCGCCGGAATAGGTATGCCCCTGCGCACTGCCCTTTGTCTCCCCGCAGCGTTTGCAGGTGGAAGGCGCCGTGCAGGTCGCATCGGCAAAATCATGCCCCAATGCGCTCCCCTTTTCGCCGCAGCGGGAGCATGCGCCCGGTTTTTCGCAGGTAGCGCCGGCATTATCGTGCCCCAGCGCTATCCCGTCGGTTTCCCCGCAGCGGGTACAGACGGCAGGTTCCGTACAAGTCGCCGCGGTCAGACTGTGCCCGAGAGCGCCATCCCCCGTTCCCCCGCAGCGAGTGCAGACGGAGGACTCCGAACAGGTCGCTTCGGTGAAGTCATGCCCCAGCGCCACGTCTACGGCGCCACATTCGCATCTTCCCGCTTCCGTACAAGTCGCGCCCTCGAAGACGTGGATATGCTCCGGCTCGGACGATTCCTCGACATCTGACACGGACGTTTCTTCGGAGGCTTCCGGTTCGGACGCGGGATCCTCGTCAGGCGCGGAGCTCTCGACGGACTCCCCTGCAAGAGAATCCTCCGCGCGGGAATCCCCCGTATCGGATACAACCGTCTGCTCTCCGACCTCCCCACAGGAAGCCAGCACCACCATCGCAAGAGCGAGAAGGAAGCTCATAAAGACCCTGAACTTTCGCATATATCTCGTCATTCCTTCCGAATATTCGATCAAATATACATCATTTCGTTCCTTCCGATTATACCGCAAGAGAATCGCCGTTGCAAGCGTTTTTTCAAAAAAATCAAGGAAATCTATAGCAAAAATCCGAAGGAGATCAACCATGGAACCCATCATCACGTACGAAACCATCAGGCACTTCGCTTACTCCAACGACCGGATCTGCAGAAAGCCGATCCAAGGCATCGTCCTTTCCTTTTTCGGGCTGAATTCCAGCACCATGTATGACGCGGACACCCCCGAAGGGATCGCCTACGGGGAAAAAGGGATCCTGTATGTGGTCCCATATCACAACCCCTGGGCATGGATGAACCGTCAGGCCGTCGAATACACCGACAGCGTGATCGAAGTGCTACTGGAGCACTACCACTTGCCGGAGCAGCTCCCCATCGTCTCCACCGGCGGGAGCATGGGCGGTCTTTCGGCGCTGGTGTATACCCGGTACGCCAAGCGGACGCCCGTGGCCTGTGTGGCGAACTGTCCCGTTTGCGATCTGGTGTTCCATTACGGCGAACGTCCCGACCTGCCGCGTACGCTATACAGCGCCTTTTATTCCTACGACGGGAGCATGGAGCAGGCGCTT
The DNA here is from genome assembly GCA_022508745.1 of Oscillospiraceae bacterium. Taxonomy (GTDB): domain Bacteria; phylum Bacillota; class Clostridia; order Oscillospirales; family CAG-382; genus Coliplasma. The sequence continues at coordinate 8,040 of JAFLUP010000034.1, forward strand.
CGGACGGCTTCCCCGCTGCATCTGGTCCCCGAAATGCCGAACGTGATCTATCATATCTTCCACTGCGACGAGGACAAGGCGGTAAACCTCCACGCACATTCGGAGAAGTTCGTCGCCGCCATGCGGGAGCGGGGTCACAACATCACCTTTGATATTGTAAACGGCAGAGGACATTGCGACCTGACCGACGAGATGAAGCGGCTCTATATGCAATACTGCGTAGACGCCTGCACGAAATAACCCCTTCACACAAAAAACCTTGATTTCCAACCGTTTTCGGTGAAATCAAGGTTTTCTTTTTATTTTTTGATAGGCAACAGCATACGCGTCTGTTTTTTATAGTCCACATACCCCGGCTTGCAGGATTGCCTGCCCTCCGCCATGGGGATGCTGACAACAAGGAACAGCACCGTGTTGGCGAGAGCGCCGAAAGCCAGGTACCACGCCCGGGGAAATACCGAGAGCACCGAAAGCGCGATCCCCCACCACATGAGGATCTCCCCGAGGTAGTTCGGGTGGCGGGAATGTTTCCACAGGCCGTCGCGGATGAAAGCGCCCGTGCGATGCCTGCGGTAGCGGTGCATCTGGTAATCGGCCACCCCCTGCATACACGCCGCCGCCACGGAAAGGCAGAAAAAGACGATGCTTCCCGCGTTCCATGCCCCTTCGTGCAAAAACGCGTAAACCGCCGGAAGCGTACAGCCATACACAATCAGCGTCGGCACCAGATGGATGCCGGTGAAGTTGACGAAGGGGTAGAACGCCCCCGTTTTCTCCTTGAGCATGGTGTACCGCCAATCCTGATGGGTCAGATCCCCGAAGGTATACGCCCAGTTGGCGGTCAGCCGGATCCCCCAAAGGAAGACCGCCGCCAAAAGGAGCAGACGAACCACGGTCACTTCCCTTCCCATGGCGAAACAGGCAAGGATGAACATGGGCTGTACGCTCCAATAGGGGTCGTAGACCGACGCGTTGCCAAGCAGCACGCTGAACGCAAAAGTGAACACCGTCGCCGCCACGTCCGCAAGCAGCAGATTCAGCCACCAATCGTACGGAAGCAGCCGGTATACGGCGACCCCCACGGCGGCGGCAAAGAGATAGATCAGCGCGACGGCAAGAAAACTGAAAAACCGACTTTGTTTGCAGGTGCGCATAAAAGCAGCTCCTTCTCATTCATTCCCCTTATTATATGGCAATCGAAAGGGTTTGTCAAGAAATGACTTGCAAAAACTGTCTGTCTGTGCTATCATACGGGATAGAAATCCACGAAAAGGAGTGAAAACACACCTATGTACTCCTGCGTCATTTTCGATTTGGACGGCACCCTGCTCAACACGCTGGCGGACCTGGCGGCGGCGGGGAATCATGCGCTGGAGGCGCTGGAGCTTCCTACCCACGAAGTGGAAGCCTATAAAACCTTCATCGGGAACGGGATCCCGAACCTGATCCGCCGTATGCTGCCGGAGGGGAGCGAAGAAGCCTTGCAAAAGGAAGCGTTGCGGCTGTTTTCCGACCATTACGCCGCGCACCATTCCGACCGGACGAAGCCCTACGACGGCATACCGGCCTTGCTGGATACCCTGCACCGGCGAGGAGTTAAGATCGCCGTGGTCAGCAACAAGGCGCACGTCTTTTCCGTGGAACTGATCCGCCGATTTTTCGGCGAAACGGTGGGTCCTGTCTACGGCACCGGGAACGACCTACCCCGCAAGCCGGACCCCACCGCCGTCTTTCGGGTGATGGAAGAGATGGGCGTGACGAAGCCGGAGACCCTCTATGTAGGGGACAGCGACGTGGATATGTTCACCGCCCGCAACGCGGGGCTCGACGCCTGCGGCGTGCTGTGGGGCTTCCGTTCGAAGAACGTTCTGGCGGAAAGCGGCGCGCGCTTTCTGGCAAAGAACGCAGAGGAACTGGAACGCATCATTTTGGCATAAAAAAGCTGCTGCAATCGGGGAGGTTGCAGCAGCTTTTCCGTTTTCCTGCGTCAGTCCACCTTGGGGAGTTTGGAAAGGGAGCGGGCAATATCCTCATCGGTGGGGATATAGTCCGTCATCCTGCCGTCGTGGAAACTCTCATAAGCGTACAGGTCAAAATATCCCGTGCCGGTCAGACCGAAGAGGATGGTCTTCTCTTCTCCCGTCTCGCGGCACTTGATCGCCTCGTCCATGGCGGCTTTGATGGCGTGGCTGCTCTCCGGCGCGGGCAGGATGCCCTCGGAGCGAGCAAACTGTTCCGCCGCGGTGAACACCTCGGTCTGGGGAACGGAGATGGCTTCCATATACCCGTCGTGGTAGAGCTGGGAAAGCACCGGGCTCATGCCGTGATAGCGCAGACCGCCGGCGTGGTTGGGGGAAGGAATGAAGTCACTGCCCAACGTATACATCTTCGCCAGCGGGCAGACCATGCCGGTATCGCAGAAGTCGAAAGCGTACTTGCCCCGGGTGAAGCTGGGGCAGGACGCCGGTTCCACGGCGATGAAGCGGTAATCCGCTTCCCCGCGCAGCTTTTCGCCCATGAAGGGCGCGATCAGACCGCCCAGATTGGAGCCGCCGCCTGCGCAGCCGATGATGATATCCGGGTGGATGTCGTATTTATCCATGGCGATCTTGGCTTCCAGACCGATGACCGATTGGTGCAGCAACACCTGATTCAGCACGCTGCCCAGCACATAGCGATAGCCCTCGGTGGAAACCGCTTTCTCCACCGCCTCGGAGATGGCGCAGCCCAGACTTCCGTTGGTACCCGGATGCGCTTCGAGGATGCGTCTGCCCACCTCTGTTTCCATGGAGGGAGAAGGCGTCACGGAAGCGCCGTAGGTGCGCATGACCTCCCGGCGGAAGGGCTTCTGCTCATAGGAAACTTTGACCATATACACCTTGCAGTCCAGCCCCAGATAGGCGCACGCCATGGAAAGGGCGGTACCCCACTGACCGGCGCCGGTCTCTGTGGTTACGCCTTTGAGCCCCTGCTTTTTGGCGTAGTACGCCTGGGCGATGGCGGAATTCAGCTTGTGGCTGCCGCTGGTGTTGTTGCCTTCGAATTTATAGTAGATCTTCGCCGGGGTCCCCAGCGCCTTTTCCAGACAGTACGCCCTGACCAGCGGCGAGGGACGGTACATCCGGTAGAAATCCAGAATTTCCTGCGGGATCTCGAACTCCCGGGTGTCGTTGTCCAGCTCCTGCGCCACCAGATCAGCGCAGAACACGCCCCCCAGCTCTTCAGCGGTCATGGGTTGATGGGTGCCGGGATTGATCAGCGGCGCGGGCTTGTTCTTCATGTCCGCACGCAGATTGTACCAGCTTTTGGGCATCTCCTGCTCTTCCAGGTAGATCTTGTAGGGAATCGTCTTTGCCATGTGGGTTGCCTCTCTTTCTTTTTTGGTGCATTTCCCTGCGGGGCGGGCTTTCACAAACAAAAAAATCCCGTCCCATCGCTTTGAACGCTGGGACAGGACCCTATCATCGGTTCCTGCGGTGCCACCCGGCTTGGCGACGAACGGTCACGATCGGGACCGGCCGTCTGCCCTCTTTTTTCTTCGCATACGAACATATGCAGGCCATTGTTTACGGAGCGCCTTTTCTCCGTCGCACATACTCACGCGCAGGCCAAACCCGCCATGCCCGCTTTCCGGTTGCCCTTGGAAGCCCATTCCGCCCTCTGTTCCCGCCGCGCTTTCACCACCCGCGACTCGCTTTAGGGACCGGGGAGAGCGTACTCCCCTTCCGCATCGGTTTATGTAAGTATAGCAGATTTTTTGCAATTTGTCAAGTGTTTTCCCCTCTATTTCTCTGTTGACAAAGGGATTTTTCCGTGCTATACTATGGAAAGCGAACAATCAGTAAAGGAGTGTTTCAACATGAGCGAAAAGAAAAATCCCTACGCGGGGACACAAACCGAAAAGAACCTGCAAGCGGCATTCGCCGGCGAATCGCAGGCGAGAAACAAGTACACCTACTTTGCCTCCGTCGCAAAGAAGGAAGGCTACGAGCAGATGTCCGCCCTGTTCCTCAAGACCGCGGATAACGAAAAGGAGCACGCCAAACTCTGGCTCAAAGAGCTGAAGGGCATCGGCAGCACCGCCGAGAACCTGCTGGACGCCGCCGAGGGCGAAAACTACGAATGGACGGATATGTACGAGGGCTTCGCCAAAACCGCCGAGGAAGAAGGCTTCACCGCCCTTGCCGCCAAGTTCCGTATGGTCGCCGCCATCGAGAAGCACCATGAGGAGCGCTACCGTGCGCTGTTAAAGAACCTGGAGACCGCGCAGGTGTTCGCGAAGAGCGAAGTGAAGGTCTGGGAGTGCCGCAACTGCGGTCACATCGTCGTCGGCACCAAAGCGCCGGAGCTTTGCCCGGTCTGCGCCCATCCGCAGAGCTACTTCGAAGTCCACGCAGAAAACTATTAAACATAGTAAAACAGATTGCCGCGAACCGAAACGGTTCGCGGCAATTTTTCACCCATTCCCTTCGGTCATAGCGCCGCGGGCGTAGAGGATCCATTTCGCCCGGTCCAGCGGGTCGGGTCCGCGGCGTTTGGCGGTCTTTCCCAGCTCCAACGGACATTCCCGGTATCCCTCAAAGGAGGAGAAGAACAACCCTTTCCCATGCGTCAGCGCGGCGAGGCGGACAGGGTATTCCAAAGAGGTCGCCACCGGCAGGGAGGCTTCCACGGTGAAGGACTCTCCCGTCACCACCGGGGAATCGAATTCCCCGCGCATCTGGGTGATATCCCCGATCACCTTGCCCAGATACTCGCTTCCCGCCGTAATACGCACCCGCAGGAAGGGTTCCAGCAGGGTGGTGCCGGTGTTGCGCAGCCCGTCCATGATCGCCATGGGCGTAGCGACAAAGAAATCCAGCGGATGGGTATGGATGGTGTGGTGCTGGGCGGAAACGAGGGTCACTTTCGTATCCGTGACCTCCCAGCCCAGAGGTCCCTGCTCCAGATTCGCAAAGAAGGAGCGGCGGATATGCTCCTGATACTTATAGAAACACTCGTTGTTCGGCACCTTTCCGCCGTCGTAGACCACGCCGGAACCGCGAGGCAGCGGTTCGAAATGCAATCTGACCACCGCCCAGCAGGGCTTCGGCATGGTGTACGCTTCATAGCCGTCTCCCGCCCGTGCAGGGGTCTCCTTGTAGATCACCGAGGGTTCGGAGAATGTAACGGCAAGCCCGTACCGCTCCTTGAGCAGGGCTTCCACCACCTCCAGCTGCATCTTGCCGGTGCAGGAAATGAGGATCTCCCGTTCCGACGGCTCCCATTTGCAATCCAGCAGCGGGTCCTCGTCCGCAAGCTCCCGCAGGGCTTCCAACAGCGGCATCAACTGCGCGCTGTCCCGGGGCAGCACCTTGACGGAAAGGAAAGGATTCGCCAGCCGGTAGCTGTCACTTCCCCTTCGCTCGCCGATGGCGTCCAGCACCTTCGCGCTGCCGAGTCCGCAGAGCGCCGCAATATCTCCTGCGCCGACGCTGCCCACGTCCATGTACTTCTGCCCGTTAAACTTGCGGATCTGGGAGATCTTTTCCCCCGCGCCTTCGGCGGACGGAATGAGATCCCGGGCGTGCAGTTCCCCGCCGTACATACGCACATGGGCGATTTTCCCCATGGTTTTGTCGTGTTCGATCTTGAAAATCAACGCGGAAAGTCCATCGCAGAGTTTGCGGCTCGCGGCGGGAAGCAGTCTCGTCACGCCGTCCAGCAACGGTTCCACGCCCACACCCTTCTGGGCGCAGCCCGCAAAGACGGGAACGATTTGCCCCCTCTCCACGCAGGCGGCAAGAGCGGTTTCCAGCGTTTCCCCGTCGATGGGTTCCCCCAGCAGGTACAAGTCCGCGATGCGGTCGTCGTAGTTCGCCACCGCTTCGACGACCTTCTCCCGCAGGTCCGGGTCGACGGACACCGTGAAGTCCTTGAGTCCCTCGTTTTCCACCCGGCTGAAAGGCAGGACGGTCCTCCCCTCGCAGGGGAGCAGGCGCGGAATGTCAGCGCAAAGTCCGTCAAAATGACTGCCCGCCCTGTCCACCTTATTGATAAGCACCACAAAAGGGATTTTCAGCTTGTCCAGCGCCCGCCAGAGGCTTTCCGTATGGGACTGGATGCCCTCCACAGCGGAAAGCAGCAGGATCGCCCCGTCGATGGCGACGAGGGAGCGCTCCACCTCCCCGGCGAAGTCCACGTGCCCGGGGGTATCGATCAGGTTGATCTGCCTGCCCTTCCATTGGAAGGTGGTCTGTGCGGAGCGGACGGAGATGCCCCGCTCCCGCTCGATGGGCAGCCAGTCGGTGAGGGTGGTGCCGCTGTCCACGCTGCCCGCTTTGCGCAGCGCGCCGGAGCAGTAGAGGAACTGCTCGGTGAGCGTGGTTTTTCCGGCGTCCACGTGGGCGAGGATGCCGATGTTGTAGATATTGTCCGGCGTCATAGCGGTTCCTTTTCAGCGTGTTTCTTATAGAACATTATAAAGCACTTCCGCCCGTCTGTCAAGAATTTCCCTGTGCGATTCTTTTTCAACCGACGGTTTGGTGCGTTGGACGGTGGATTGGTTGACCAATGCACAGCATGCGCCGCTTGCAAAACTCCGCGAGCAACCCGCGTATCGGGAATTGCCGGAAAAGCGGCGAACGTGATCTCCCCATGAGAAAATCCCCCGATTGGAATCCGAATTCCATCGGGGGATCTTTGCTATTCGTTCGCTTTCAGCGAATCCACCATATCAATCTTGCGGATCACCGGGACGGACAGCAGGCTGACCAGCAGTGAGAACACCACCGTCAGCACGGTCGCCAGCAAAAAGCTCATGACGGAGATATCCCGCCCAAACATGACCATGTCCAGCTCCACCGTTTGGATCACAAACCGGTGCAGAAGGATCCCCAGCAGAAGCCCCACAGCGTCCCCCAAAAGCGTCAGGACGAAGGATTCCCGGAACACATACGAGGAAACCTCCGGCTCGTAAAAGCCCAGCACCTTGATCGTAGCGAGCTCCCGGCGGCGTTCGCAGATATTGATGTTGTTGAGGTTATACAGCACGATGACGGCAAGCGCCGCAGCGGAAAAGATCAGCACATAGACGACAAAATTCAACTTCTCAATCATCTGGGAGAAGGTCTCCCGAAGTTCCCCGGAAAATTGCAGATAGGCGACGTTCTCGCTGCCGTACAGCCGTTCCGCCACCGCGTCCCGCACCTCCTGCGTATCCTCCCGCAGCTTGACGAACATGGAGGAGGGGGTTGCCTCCGACCCGAACAACTCGCGATACTGCTCCGGCAACAGGCAGGCAAAATTGAGGATATAATTCTCAAACACCCCGCCCACGCGGACGGTCACTTCCCCGCCGTCCTCCCGAAGCAGGCGCAGGTCGTCCCCTGCGGACACGCCCAACATCTGCGCCGCCTTTTGGGAAAGCAGCAGCCCGTCCTGCAAGGAAAGCGGATCCCCGCCCGGCGTATGCAGGGAAAGATAGTCCCCGAAGGTCTCGTTCTCCAGCGGAACATAGAGGGTTACGTCCTGCTTTTCCCCCGTCGTGTACGCTTCCAGCGACTCCGCATATACCGGCAAAATGCCGCTTACCAGATCGTCCTCGCCGAACGCACGCAGGGTCGGATCCTCCTCCCAGACGGCGCCTTCCCGCAGCAGGACGGTCAGCTCGTAGGTCTGCACCCGGTCAAACTGGCGGTCCACGATACTGCCGATGGAATCCTGCAAGCCGAAGCCGGTCAGCAGCAGCGCCGTACATCCGGCCACGCCTACCACCGTCATATACAACCGCTTTTTATAGCGAAAAAGATTCCTCGCCGCCACTTTGCGGTGAAAGGAAAGCTTTTTCCAGAAGAAGGAAATGCGTTCCAAAAAGATCCGCTTTCCTGCCACAGGCGCACGGGGACGCATCAGGGAAGCCGGCGTTTCCCGCAGGGAAGCGCGGCAGACGAACCATGTCACCAGCAGAATCCCGCCGCAGACCACGGCGAACGCCACCAATGCGTAGCCAAACCGGAAGGAGATCTGCAAGGACGGCATGGAGAACATGATGCTGTACGCCTTCCAGATCACACTGGGGAACAGCCAGGAGCCGATCAATACCCCGACGATGCAGCCCGGCACGCAGGCGCACAGGCAGTAGCCCAAATACGAGCGCAGAATCGCCCCTTTGGAGTATCCCAAAGCGCCCAGCGTTCCCGCTTGGGTGCGTTCCTCCTCCACCATACGGGTCATGGAGGTCATCGCTACCAGCGCCGCCACCAGACAGAAGAACACCGGAAAGACCTTGGAAATGGACCGAATCTTCTCCGAATTGGTGGCAAAGCTGTTGTAGCTGGCGTTGTCCGCCCGAGTGAACAGCACCCAGCGGGGTGTTTCCAACGCATCGGCGTCCGCTTTCGCCTGGGCGATCTGCTCCCGCACATCCGCAAGCGCCGCATCCCCCGCTGTGCGGCGCGCCTCCAGCGCATCCGCAGATTCCTTGATCGCGTCCTTCTGCGCTTCCAGCGCTCCCTTCGCTTCTGTCAGCGAGCTTCGGACGCTTTCCGGGAAGTTGTCCTCCGAACCGTATCTGCGCTCCATGGCGGTAAAACGAGTCAGGTAAGCGTTCTCCGCGGCGGAAAACTCCTTCTGCGCCGCCGCAAGCGCCTGTTCCCCTTCGGCGATCCGGCGGGCAAGCTCCCCTTCCGCGGCGGTCAGACTCTCCTCCGCCCGGGCGATCTGCGCGGCATATTCATTTTGCAGCTCCGTGTAACGCGCTTCCGAGCGGGTCTCGCCCAACGCTTCCGCCGCGGTTCGCTTTTCCTCCATCCGCTCGCTGTATTCGTCGGAGAAGCAATTATACGCGTTGGCATCCGAAAAGGTCAGCACCAGATCGGTGTACGCCGGAAGGTCAAAAGCGGCGGCATGCAGATAAAAGACTGCGCCGATTTGCCCGGTGCCCACCGTAGTTTTCTCCCGCTCGATGGACATATACAGGGGGCTGACCGCCAGCCCGACGACGGTAAACTGCGTCGGGATCAATCCCTCCGGCACATTCTCCGGCAGGAGGGTGAAAACATCGCCGACGGAATAGGTGGCGAGAAAAGCGCTGGGCATCTCCAGCACACATTCGAAGGCGTTGCGCGGCATCCTGCCCTCCGTCAGGGAAAAACCGTTGACGCGCGTCTCCACCGGCTCGGAAAAACCCCAAAGCCGGGAGGTAACGTCGTCCCCGTTGGGATCGGTCATCACCAGATCAAAGCTGTATCCCGCCTGCACGCTCTCCACGCCGGGCAGGGACAGCAGTGCGTCCCGATCCTCCTCGGTCAGCCCTGCCGTGCCCTTGATATCCAGATCCATCACCCGGTATTCGCGATAGTACGCGTCGGCAGTGTCCTGCATATCCGGGCAGGTGGAAAAAAGCCCCACCAGAAACCCGCAGCCCAGTGCGACGATGGCAAAGATTGATAGGAAGCGCGGAAGTCCGCGCAGCACGGCGCGGAGGATCATCCGCCTGTAATTGCGTTTCAATGTATGGTTCCTTTCCGAAAAATAAGGTTGAAAACAGGATCACCATTCGATTTCATCCACCGAAAGCGGATGTTCTTGCAGCACCACATCCGTCACGGTGCCGCTGCGCACGGTAATCACCCGATCCGCCATCTTGGTGATGGATTGGTTATGGGTGATGACGATGACGGTTTTTCCCGTGGAACGGCAGGTATCCTGCAGCAGGCGCAGGATCGCCTTGCCGGTGCGGGAATCCAGCGCGCCGGTAGGTTCGTCGCACAGCAGCAGCTTGGGGTTCTTTGCCAGCGCCCGGGCGATGGAGACCCGCTGCTGCTCTCCGCCGGAAAGCTGCGCCGGGAAGTTCGACATCCGGTCCTCCAGCCCTACCGCGCGAAGAGTCTCCGCCGCGTCCAGATGATCGGGACAGATGTCGCACGCCAGCTCCACGTTCTCCAACGCCGTCAAATTCTGCATCAGGTTATAGAACTGAAATACGAATCCGACGGAATGTCGCCGATACTCCGTCAGGGCGCGTCCGGTGCAGGCGCTGATCTCCTGTCCGTCCAAAAAGATGCGCCCCGTGGTACAGGTATCCATGCCGCCGAGCATATTCAGCAGCGTGGTCTTCCCCGCACCGCTGGGACCGACGATCACACAAAATTCCCCGCGCCCCACTTCAAAGGAGACGTGATCCACCGCACGAATCTCCGTTTCTCCCGCCAAATATATCTTGGAAACGTCCTCAAAGCGGACAAATCCTTCTGTTTTCTCTGTTTGCTGCACCTTGTGCTTCACACCGTTCGTCTCCATCAGCCGTTCCTCCCGGAAATGCAAAGTATCACCGTCTCATTATATCCGAAAACAGAGCTTCATGCAAGACCATTTCGAAAAAAAGTGACATTCCGCCCGTTCCTGTCAAAAGACGGCGCAAACAAAAACCCGCGGCCAAAGCCACGGGTATGTATATGTGCAGACGGCGTTCAGCCGTTAATCACCATCTTTTTGTTGCTGATTGCGTTGAGATAGAACCGACCGCCCACCACATAGATCTCGTAATACTGCGTGGTGGACGTGTTACTTCCCACGTCCCGTCGGAAGGTGCCGTTGTTTTCAAAGATGCTGTACTTCACGGAAAAGTAATGCACGATAGCAGTCTTCCCCTCGAACTCCGCCGTGGACACCTTCTGCTCGCGATTGACTTCGATATTGTAAAGCATCTGCATGGTAAAGCGTTCCGGCGGACGGTATGTTTCGATGTAGTGGGGCGTCAGGTACGCGCGATACGCGTCGCAATCCCCCCGAATGACGGCGTCGAAATACTTATAGAAGAACGCGGAAGCGACTCCTTCCGTCAGGTAATTGTCTTCCGTCAGGGTCACGCCGCTGCCGTATTCCAGATACGTGATGGAACGGTTCAAACGCTGATAGGGCGCGTACTCGAAGATGTCGCGGTCGTAGTCCGCCTCATAGAAGGAGAAGGTACCTTCCGTATCCGGTTCCATGTTGGAAACAAGCGAATTGAGTATCCAAAGGATGCCGGTGAGCAGCAGAAGCGCAAGAAATACGCCCGCCACGATGAGGACCACCCGCTTGAGCTTTTCCTTTTCCGTAAGATTCCTTTTTTCCGCAGGATTCTTTTTTTCTTTGGGTTCCACGTTCCGTACACCTCCTTTTTCGGAAATGAACGGGGCGAGGAGAAAGCCCTCGCCCCGTTTGCCTTAGCCGTTTAGCTGTTCAGGAAGCGGCGCAGATTGTCAGCGCCGATCCGAATTCCCTTGAGCGGATCTTCCATGCCTTCAAACTCGATCATCAGGTATCCGTCGTAACCGGCACGCTTCAGGGTGCCGATGCACTGACGAACCGGCACGTTGCCGTGACCGATGATGGAGCCGCGCAGGTAGTTGCCGCCGCGGGACTGGAACCAGCCCTCGCCCGGAGCATCCTCCGTACCGGATCTCTTGTGGAAATCCTTGGCGTGCGCATGGATCGCATAGGGAGCCATCACGCCGACTGCATAGCCGTGATCAGCATCCGCGCAAGCGAAGTTGCCGATATCCACCAGTGCGCCGAAGTTGTCGTCGCCCACGGCGTTGATCAGCTTCTCCACACGGTCGGGATCCTGCGCGAAGAACCCGTGGTTCTCAATACAGGTCTTGATCCCCTTCGTCTTTGCGTACTCCGTGACGGCGCGGTATGCCTTCGCCAGAATGGGAAGCACCGCGTCGAAGCTGCGGCCGGTTTTCACCGAAGCAGGATAGCCGGGGGTCGCGTCATGCCGCATGCACTGGGCGCCCAGCGCCACCGCAACATCCACCATGCCTTTGACGCGCTCGACTTCCGCATCCAGATCGCGGTTGAGGAAGTCGGAACCGATGCAGAAGCAGACCACTTCTACACCCACCTGCTTGCAGTAATCGCCGTATTCTTTTGCTTTCGCAAGATAGTCCTCGCGGGAGAGGCCATCGCCCCACCCGAAGTCTATAAAGTCAACGCCTTCGCAGCCGAATTCCTTGGCTTTGTCGATACAACCCTTGATGCCGAGAGAATTCTCCGCGCTGTATTCGTGGAAGCTATACAGACTGACACCGATTTTCATAGTCTTTACTTGGTCCTTTCAAAATTGCGGGTTTAGTTGAACGTAATGGTAGGAACCTTGGTGATGTCGTTCAGACCGATGATGCCGCCGCCGTCGCGCAGCATCACGTTCGTCCACTTCTCCTCAGTGCCCTGGTTGACGGAGACAGAGACGCCGATGACAGTGCCCTTTTCGCCCTTGATGGTCTCACCCTCTTTGCCGCACTCGGAAAGCGGGATCTTCGCCTCGTAGGTCGTGGTCTGGTTGGCAGCGTCGCGATAGCACACGGTTTCAGCTTTCATTTCCGCCTGACCCATGTACTTGACGGCAACGGACTCGCCGTCGTTGGTCACGCCGAAGCCGTACTGACGGAACACGTTATCCGAGGAAGACTGGGTATTGATAATGAAGTCCCACATGCTGCTGCCGGTGATGTATTCATCCATCGGATCCACGGAGATCACGTTGACCTGGATGGAATCGTAGCGCCACAGGGAATCCTTGTTGGGCAGATAGTGGTTCGGAGAGTCAACAACCACGCCGATGTAGAGGTACTCCGCGTCGTACATCATGTACACTTTCGCGGTGACGTCCACGTCCAGCGGGGAATCAAACTGCTCATAGTTTGCAAGCTCGTAGTACGGGTCGATCTCCCAGATGGGTTTGCCGTATTCAGATTCCGACACCTTGCCGTCGATGGTCGCACTTCCGGACTTGATGCTGGCGTCCAGCGCATCGGTCGCGCGGAAGCCATGGGGGAAGAAGACGGTGCCTTCATCGGCCGCCAGCATGGCGTCCACTTTTGCCTGCCAATTCTTGTGAACGGCAAGAACATAACCGTCATCGGGGATCTCCACTTTGTCTTTGCCTTCGCCGTCCACGCCCAGAGAAGAGGTCAGCGCGTAGCCGAAGATGTCATGATCGTAGGTGAAGACGAGGATGTTGTAATCGTCGTAGCTGCCGTCATCGCTCTCGATGGTTCTGCCGTATTCGTAGTTGAACGCGATCACGGAAGCGGTGCCGTCCACGGGGCTTGCGTTGATAGCGGTCAGGGGCAGAGAGGTAGCGTCCGTCGCTCTGACGCCGGTCAGACCGGTGCCGTCACCGATGGAGCCCTTCCAACCCACGTACTGGGAAATGGTAGGTGCGACTTCCCATTCCAGAACCGGATCATCGGTGGAGGAGCTTTCTTCAGGGGTGGAGCTTTCTTCAGACGGCTCCTCCGTCGTGGAGCTTTCCGTAGAAGGTTCGGAGACTTCACTGGTGGAAGAATTGTCCTTCGAGGACGAGGACTCGGAGGTCGTGTCCTTGGAAGGAGTGCTCGGGGTCGAACCCTGGCTCGAGGTGACTTCGCTATCTTCCGTGTCATCGCTGCCGCATGCAGCAAGGCAGAGGACTACAGAGATCGCGAGCAAGAGGATCAGTAGCTTTTTCATAGAGGATACCTTTCTTTCTTTGTTTTCGCCGTTAATCGGCCTTTTTTGTCGAGTTGTGCTTCCCCTTTTTCGTGAGAGCCACGATGAGCCCCGCGGCGGCTGCCAACAGCACCACGCCCCCGGCGATCACTCCGATCGCCCATCCGGGGAACCCATCAGAATCGGAGGTTTCCTCCGTGCCGGACAGCTCATCGGAGCCGGGATCACCGGAACCGGACGGGGTATCGGACAAGCCGAGCGCCGTCGCTTCCGCAAAGCCGGAAACCTTCTTCCCGTTCACCTCGGCGGTCACGTGGTACCAGCCGTTTTCCAGCCAGCGGGCGGTTGCCGCACCGGCGGGAATGGTAACGGTGTTCGCAGAGGGATCCAGACGGGTATACGCTGTCACTTCCCCCGAAAGGTTCAGCGCAATCCCTGCGTCCTCCGGATCATACAGCAGGATCTTTACGGTTTCCATCGCAGAGACGTTGTATCCGTCCGTGACGCTGAAGGAAACCTCATAGCTTCCCGGTGTCACGGAACCGGCGTTGAGAACATAGAACCCGTCCCCTTCCACAACGAAGGGGAGCCCCTCGGGAATGTTCGTCTCCGCCGTTTTGAGCGTGCCGCGAATCGTATCCGGATCCGCCACCTCCAGTTTGCCGGAGGAACGGCCGCCGGCGGCAGCCACAATGTACTGCTTCGGCGCGATTTCCGGCGGATAGGAGGTAAACTTCCCTTTGATATACAGATAGGTCATATCGTAGACCTGCCGCTGACCGCTGGCCTTCGGAGACTTCGCGCATCCGTAGATGCCGGCCACGCTCTGGTAGAGCATCATCATGTGCCCATCCATGCAGCCGGTCTTATAACCGGTATGGACGTACTTGTAGTAGCGGTCCAAAAAATCGGTCCGGCCCACATCCAGCTCAAACTCCATGCCCAGCCCGTACTTCTTGGCCTCCGCAGCGGAATCCTCCACCGCTTTCGGCGTGGATTCCCCGATCTCTGCGACGACGCTCGCGTCACGCCCGAAGGCGTAGCCGCTCTGCAATGTCGCGCAATCGAAGCCAAGCTCCACGGCGCGCTCCGCGCCGGGTGCGCCGAAGTAAGGGATCCAGATGGTCTTGAGCCCCTTGCCGTGCGCATATTCGTTGAACTGTTTGATCAGCTCTTCCTCGTAGTTGGAAAGGGTGTACTGAACCAATTCCTCATGCCAGTACAGACCTTTCAGTTCCAGATTGTCAAACCCAGAGGCATTGAAGGCATCGACCATGCGGTCGATAAACGCCTGAATGATCTGGAAGCGGTTTTCCAGATTGTTGGGCGTAACGCCGTTGATGTCCTTGTTTCCGGGCGCCAGAAACGGCACGGAGAGGAACACCGGGTACTTCTTTCCGCCCAGCTCCTCGCTGTGTTTGCCGACCACACTGTTCAGGGCGGTCAGGTTGTTCTTGCTTGTCGCCCCGAGCATATCGGCCAGATATTTCTCCCAGCCCTCGGCAACCGTGTAATCGTAATTACTTGTGCCGGACGGCAGGAAAAGCATGGCGTCGAACATGGTGTCCGCGAAGTTGCCGTCCGTATCCTGATACAGCAGGTACGGGAGCAGCTGATCTTCGGTGTAATTGCCGACGGTATACATCAGCACGACGTTGCCGATGCCGTCGATTTGCGGACCGAAGCCGCGGTCCTCCACGGGGGCATCCGCCTTTGCGGCAGCGGCGCCGGAAGCGTCCGTCGAGCCGTAAACGCTGATCTCGTCAATATAGGTGTGAACATCGCTGGAGAAGGTGACGCGCACATACCGGGCGCGGTAAGTCTGATCCAGCTCCACCTTGTGCTTGATGCTCCTCGCCTGATTGTTCGTGACGGAATTCGGATCCTCCAACGTCCCCACCGTTCCGAAGGACTCCCCGTCCTCCGAAACCGCCACATGGACGTATCTGGGGCACACGATGCCTCCGCCGCTCTGCAAAGAGCTGACTTCCACCGATGAAACGGCACAGACCGCTTCCAGATCAATGGTGACGATCACGGCAGTTCCGCGGTAGAGCCGCAGATACGCCGGATCGCTCGCCGCAGCCCTCGCTGCGAACACGCCGTCGGTCAGGCTGCTCTCCGGCTCGTAAGCCTTGGCGGGGTAAGCCCCGTCGATCTCGCTGTCATACTTCAACGTGTAGGATTTCCCTACGGAAAGCACCGTCTCCCCCGCCGCGCCGGCGGAAAGACCGACGATGGGGAGCGAGAGCAGCAGCCCTGCCAGTATCACGCTGAAAACTCGTTTTAATCTCAATCGCATCATACGCTTTTCATCCCGTTACGGTGATCAAGTGATGGAATTGCGATACGCTTCCACCGTCTCCTCCATCGCCTGCTTGATCGCAGACTCCGCGGATTCCCAGCGGGAGGTCAGCTCGTTGGTGCTGCCACTGATGAGAGAGCCGTAGATGTTGAGCAGAGAGTTGCTGCCCGTACCCCAGTTGAAGAAAGCGCCGATGTCGTAGAAACGGCTGCCGTAGACCAGATCCAGCATTTCGGCGTCCTCGCCTGCCAGCGTCTGCAACTGCAGAGTTTCTTCGTAGTACGCCTTCTTGACG
>JAFLUP010000035.1 GCA_022508745.1 Oscillospiraceae bacterium
TGATCCAGCGTCCAATCGCCTTTGCGGACGGTTTCATAGAAATCTTCTTCGATGCCGAGATTCGTTTTGAGGGTTTTGTTAAAGATCACGCACCAGGTGCCCAGATCGTCATAGGTGTTGATATCACCGTTGACATAGAAGAGCTTGTTGGCGATGGAAAGCTGCTTGACAGCGTTCTGATCCCACCAGGAGTTGTTGAGGTTGATGGTGCTGACGGTCTTCAGGTCCGTCAAAACGCCGGATTGCCCCAGACGTGCCAGCGCACCGGACTGATGGAAGACGATGTCATAATCGTACGTACCGGAGGTGACCATGTTTGTCACCATCGTGCCGACCACGTCATCCGTGGACAGACCGCCTTCCATGATGCCGTCGATCTTACAGTTGTACAGGTCCTCCACGTATTCGATGACAGCTTTCTTCTGGACGTCGATGGCAGTGGAGTTTTCTTCCTCGCTGTAAATGATCTCGCCCGTGTAGCTGAGGATGGAGTTGGCGTTAAAACCGAAGTGCCAGCAGAGGACGTTGATCTCCCGTCCGTCCAGATCGACGACTTCCGGGACGTCATCTTCCGATGTTTCTTCGGATCCGTCGGAGGTGGTGTTGCCGGGAGCGGAGGGCGGTGCAGAGCTGTCGCCCGGGGTGTTCGCTTCCTCCGCGCATGCGCAAAGAAGCAGCAGGGTCAGCGCAAGCAGCAGCGGAAGCAAATGCACGCAAAGACGTTTCATAAGAATCTCCTTGTTTATTGATTGTCGTTCGTGTCAATTTTTTGATAGGATTTCAGTTCTTCCACAGTATAATCCATTTTTCTTATTTTGTCAAGAAGGCACATGGAAAAAAGCGATTGACAAACCCGAAAAAAAAGTGTATAATGTACTCTGCGCGGAAAGAACCGTATCCCGTGCGCCCCCTGTTGATACAATCCGTATCAACGAAGGTCGAAACTTTGTGTATAGAGGAAAGGAACAGGTGAATTCGTTTGGCTGCTTCTCTTCGAAACTTCTTTATCACGTTTATTCTTGCTCTGTTGGTGTTCGGCGGGCTTGCTTTTTCCTATTACGGCGATCTGGAAGCGCTGCTTCCTACGCCCGTGAATGATACCTCCTCCGAGGAGGGGTCCGGCGATTCGGACACGTCCACGCCTTCGTCCATCGTGATCCCGGGTCCGGATGACGGGGGAGATGGGCTCGGCGCCATCAACGGGCTGATCGTCACCAAGAGCCTAAAAGGCGAGATCTTCGGTGCAAAATTCCTGCGCATCAATTCGGACAACCGTCGGGTCATTACCTGCGACCTGTCTTTGAACGCATCTCTGCTTAACAAGGTGGGTGCGCCGGTACCGCTTTCGGATTACCTGCGGCTTTATCCCATCGGGCAGGCGACGCAGAGCATCCGCGCATTGACCGGTCATGCAGCGGACTTCTATCTGGTGGTCACGCCGGAAACGGTGGCGACCATGGTCGAAAATCTGGAGGATGTGCGCCTCCCGCTTCGGCAGATGATCCGCTTCCCCAACCCCATTTATAGCGATTACACCTTCGAGGACGGCGAATTGCTTCCGCAGGATTATTATATCGAAATCGAAGCGGGCACCGACATCCTTTCGGGGGATACGTTTTCCGTGATCACCGGTTCCTATGCGGAGGCGTACGAAAAGCAGTACGGTCCGTCCGCCACCGGCGGAACGGTGGGGACGGTGCAGGGACAGGCGCCGGATGATATTTTGCAGGAAGTGTATACCTATCTGCTCAAGCAGTTAAGCGGCGGAAACAAAGACCTGCTGAAGACGGATGCTGCCCGCCTTGCCCGTGCGCTTTCCGGCGGGGAAACCAATCTGACTCCCACCTATTTGGCCAACCACGCGGAGCTGCTGTATAAATACGGCGAATCCAACTACCGCATGGTGCCCGTGGCCTATTCCTGGAATTCCACGCTTAACGATATCAGGAAAGCGGACCAGTGAGAAAACAACTGCAAAAAAAGACAAAAAAATCGGTTTTATCTATTGAAAACACGATTCGTTTATGATATGATAGAACTATACTGAATATGGAGGTAAAAGAACATGGCATATTCCATTGACAAGGATTCCTGCATCGGCTGTGGCGCGTGCGAATCCGAATGTCCGGTAGGGGCGATTTCCTGCGGGGAAGACGGCAAGTACGAGATCGATCCGGACACCTGCCTGGATTGCGGCGCTTGCGCGGGCACCTGCCCGGTTGGCGCGCCGAAGGAATAAGGCGGCCGACTTCGGAAGTTCAAAACCGAACGGAAATGCGCTCCCTGGTCTGCTTCCATGGAGCGCTTTTCTCTTCGAGTGCAGGTCTTAAAGTGATTTTCAGGGAGGATAACGAGCGCTTTGGAACGCAAAACGCTGGAGACGAAAATCAACGGCGGACTGCTCCTTTCGGAATATCGCGAGGGGATCCGTTTCGGGACGGACGCGCTGTTACTGGCGTCTTTTGCCCGGGAGCGGATCGTTCGCGGTCTTTGCGCGGATTTCGGCACCGGGAGCGGCGTGCTGCCGTTGCTTTTGCTGACAGGAGGCTGTCGGGCGCAGTTTCTGGCGGTGGAGATCCAGGAGCGGTATGCCTCTCTTGCGCGGGAAAACGCCGCGCGCAACGGGTTTTCCCATCGTGTGACCGTTCTGCACGGGGATCTGCGGGAATATCGCACGCTGCTTCCCGCCGGCGGAGCGGACAGCGTGATCTGCAACCCGCCGTACCTGCCTGCGGAGTGCGGGCGAAAGAATCTTGCCGATGAAAAACGGATCGCCTGGCACGAGGATTGCCTGCGCGTGGACGAGCTTGCGTCCGCCGCATCGTGGATCCTGCGCCCCGGGGGACTCTTCTTTTGCGTGTATCTGCCCTCCAGATCGGCGTCGCTTCTTTCTGCTTTGCGGGAGAACCGGTTGGAGCCCAAACGGCTTCGCTGGGTGGCGCCGTCCCCCTCCGAAGCGCCTTCGCTGCTTTTGCTGGAAGCGAAGAAGGATGCGCGGGAGGGGATGCAGGTGCTGCCGTCGCTGTTTCTTTACCGGGACGGATCACATACGGAGAAAAGTGAGGAATTGTTGGCGATCTCTTCGTCATGAGATAGATTTAGGGAGAATGGGGATTTGAGAACGAGAGTGAACATGAAGCGCATCGTCCTGCTGCTTCTGGCAGTGGGGCTCGTGCTTCCGGTCGCGTTGTTTGTCGCGCCGGAGGGTGTTTCTTCTCGCCTTGCCGCGTTTTTCAAAGAGGATTTACAGCGCGAACAGGCGCTTTCCGCCGCTGTGCAGCAGTCGGCGGGAGCAGCCTTGTCGCGCTTTTCTGATGCCGATTCAGATGCGTTTGACTGCGCTCCCGGTGAGCGCTACATCGTTCGATTTGCCGAAATGATCCCGGAAGAGGAGTTGCTGGCATACCTTTCCGGCGTTCCTTACCGACTGTTGGCACAATCCGACCAACGGCTCTTTTTGGTCGCCCTGAAGGACGCGGAGGCGTTCTGCGCTTCCTGCGGGGACGCGCTGTTGTATTGCTGCGAGGATCGGGTTTTGCAGGCGTCCGAGATCCCGTCGGACCCTTTGATCGCGGAGCGGTCGGAATATGCACAGTTGGAGCTGTTTTCCGCGTGGGAACAGGTCACGCCTTCCTCGGATATTCTTGTGGCGGTGTTGGACACCGGCGTGGACCGCACCCACGAGGATCTGATCGGCGGCACGATTCTGGACGGGTATGACGTGCTAAACGGTTCTGCGGGGGTTTCCGTCGACCGTGACGGGCACGGGACCGCCGTGACCGGTCTGATCGCCGCCACCGCAAACAACGGTGTTGGCAGTGCAGGCGTAGCGTACGGCGTGCGGATCCTGCCTGTGCGTGTGGCGCGCGGATCCACCAATATTTACTCCTCGGATATGATCAGCGGTATCCGCTTTGCGGCGGACGCAGGTGCGCGGATCCTGAATCTTTCTTTGGGCGGGTACACCTATTCCGCCGCGGAATATGACGCCGTCCGCTATGCGACGGAACGCGGCTGTATCCTGTTGGCTGCGGCCGGCAACGATGGGGAAACGGACCGTGCGGGGAACAAAGTTTATCCCGCCTCCTACCCGGGAGTGATCTCCGTCGGTTCCTGCGACGCGTCCGGCACACGTTCCTCCTTCTCCCAAATGAACGAGGACGTGGATCTGCTGGCGCCCGGGGAAGAGCTTCTGCTGTTGGTCGCCGGCGGGAAAGGGGAAAAGGCCTATCGCATGGGGAGCGGCACGAGCTATTCCACCGCACTCATGAGCGGGGTCGCCGCTCTTGCGCTTTCCGCACTGGATGACGGCGTTCGTTTGGGCGGGGAAGAGCTTCTGGTTCTGCTTGCGGATAACAGATCGAAAAGAGTGGGCAGCGGATACGGAACAGCGGACGCTCTGCAGGCGGTGACGGATGTCAATCTGCCGCTGATCACCGGTGTAGAGAACGGAAAGAGCTATTCCAGACGCGTCACGATCCGGTTCAATCGCGGAACCGCGACGTTGGACGGGGAGGAGTTCTTCGACGGCGGCGACGTCTACCGCAGCGGCGGGCATACGCTGGTTGTCACCGACGGGGAAAACCGGCAGACGGTCTCCTTCCGCATCCTGTACACCCCTGCGACCTATGAAATGACGGAAACCGACAGGTCCGTCATCTTTACCTATACCGGCGGTACCGCCACCGTGGACGGCTTCCCCTATGAATCGGGGGATGAGTTCGCTTCGCCGGGATGGCACGTGTTTCGGCTGACGGACGCGGTGGGGGACGTGACCGAGCGCAGCTTCTATTGCGACTATCGGCTTCCCCTTGTTTCCGGTGTGGAGGACGGCGGCATTTATGACCGACCGGTGCGCATCCGCATGTCCGGCAGAGGGGAAGCGACGCTGGACGGCGAGCCGATCGGAACCGAAGCCGCTGTCTTTGCCAACGGCGCCCATACGCTGACCGTTTCCAACGGGGGAGAGAGCCGTACCATTCACTTCACCCTTGCCACCGATGTGCAGATCTATGAAAATACGGTCACTCGCTCCGGCGTGATCTGCGACGAAGCCGGTGGATGGTATGGGGTTTACAGCGATATGTTGAGCGGAATTCGGGTGTTCTCTTTGGGGGACGGGGAGTTCCTGTCCTTCCTGGATACGGAAACCGTCAGAGGGTACGCGTTTGCCGGGGATCGGCTGCTGATCTTCGGGGAATGGTGCCTGACGGTGCTGGATCCCGCGCGCATGGGGAGCGATGCTGCGCTGCTTGCTTCCTATTTCTTTCGCTGTGAGGGGTTTGCCTATGTGGGGAATCAGCTCTATTGCCTTTCTGAGGGAACGGTGTATACCGTTATGCCGGAAGAAGGCGGATGGACCGCTCCTTCCTCCGCGCTTTCCCTTACGCCGCTATTCGAAACGGACGCGGAGGAAGTGTACACTGACGGCACGGCGCTCTGGCTGTATAGCATCGGGGCGAACCGTTTTGACCGGTATGAGGCGGGTGCGTTGACCTCGTTTACTCCCTTTTTCGATGCTGCCGGGGAGCGTAAATATTTCACGGATGGCTGGTTGTTCTGTGGGGAATATGCCGTTCGTCTTGCCGATTTTTCGCCTGCGTTTACCTTTGGCGGGTACGCGGTCGGCTCCTCTGATTCTCTGCTGTTCACCACGGAGGCCGTTTACCGGATCTCGGACGGCGTGCGGGTGGGGAGCTATCAAAATGCGGTTTCCTGCGTGCTGTGTACGGAAGAATCCGTCTTTGTATGCGGAACGGCGGGCGGGATTTCCCGTTACTCGGCGTCCGCCGGCTACGGATACGCGCCGGAAGAAGGGAGCTTGCTTGCGGGAAAAGCGAAAAGTAACCTCTACACGGACCTGTATGCGCTGTACGGACAGGCGAAAGCGAGCGACACCGCCGCGGCGGGGGATCGGTTCGGCGCGACCTTCGGCGAAGAGCGAAAGCTCCTGCTCTTCCGTAACGGGGGGGTAGAACTGGAAGTCTCTCTGCCCTTTATGCCCGCCGGTCTGTGCCTGACGGAGAGCCGTTGCGCGGTCCTATCCGCCGACGGACGGCTGCTTTGGGTGGACGGAGCGCTGTATCATGCGGATGTTCCGTTGCAGGATGCGTTTTTCCTGGGAGAAGCGCTTTACTTGCTCGGAAACGGTCGTCTTTTCCTGCTGGAAGCGGGCGTTTGGACGGATACCGGCATTTCTGCCGATGCCGCCGCGGGAGCGGGGGAGACCCTCGTCTGGCTTTCCGGCGGAACACTGTTTGTCCGCAGCGGCGGCAGAAGGATGCAGGCGGCCTGCGCCGCTTCCTCGCTTTACACGGACGGAACCTATATTCTGGCGGACCGCACGGTCTACCGCGCTTCCAACCTTTCCGTGGTAAAGCGGTTAAACTCGGATATCCTCGCACTTTGCGGGCGGACCGTACTGACGACGGACGGGTTGTATGCGTTGGATCCTTTTTCCTGCCTTTCGACGATGGAACTGGGGACGTTTTCCCCTTCCGACGCCTGTTTGGGGTCCGGCTGCGGGTTGGTTCTTTCCGACAGCGGAAGGATCTCCGTTTCCGGCTATTCCCACCCGGTTTGGGAAATGCCTACCG
Source organism: Oscillospiraceae bacterium (assembly GCA_022508745.1). GTDB lineage: Bacteria > Bacillota > Clostridia > Oscillospirales > CAG-382 > Coliplasma. The sequence goes on from JAFLUP010000035.1 coordinate 6,597, forward strand.
TTTCCGGCGTCGTCACGGGTATGCGCTATGAAGGGCAGACCACCATCCGCTTTGATCGCGGACAGGGGTATCTGGACGGCGTGCCCTGTTCCTCCGGTACACGGGTGACGGAGGCGGGAACGCATACACTGACGCTGGTGCTCCCGTGTTCCATCGTGCATACCTATTCCTTTAGCGTGGCGCCTGCGCTGGAAAGCATCACATTTACCACCACCATCTACCGTTTGACGGTTGGGGAAAGCGGCAGGCTGCACGTCCGGTATGCTCCTGCGGGAGCGACCGTTGTGCCCGTTATCTTCTCCACGGAGAGCGATTGTATTCAACTGGAGGAGAACGGCTCGTTCACCGCGCTGCACGAAGGGATCGCCGTTGTGACCGCACAGACGGCGGACGGTCGTTTGCAGGCGACCGGCTATGTGGTGGTGCAATCGGAAGTGCTGCGCTTTTCCGTGGAAAGCGGGTATCGGGTGGATCGCAACAACGACTATCTGTACGGCATTCCTGCGGGAACGTCGTCGGAGGAGCTGCTGGCGCAGGTGGTGACGAACGGAGACGTGCGCGTTTCCACGGAGATCGTCGGGACCGGCACGGAGATTCTGCTCCTTTCCGCCGACGGGGAAGAGATCGACAAGCTCATCGTCGTCATAAAAGGGGATCTGGACGGCGACGGATATGTCACGTTACGGGATCTCCTGCTGTTGGAAAAAGCTCTGGAAAACGGCGAAGAACTGGAGGAACTGCTCTTGGAAGCGGCGGATCTCAACGGAAGCGGCTCCATCTCCGATCAGGATGCGAACCTGCTGAAACGGATGCTTCTGCGCTTCGACGGAGACGCCGGTCTCGGAACACCTTCCACGGGAAGAACCGGTACGGTGGGGCTGTTCCTTCCGTCCGTGGTTTACGCGGGCAATACCGTTTATGTGACCATTTACCTCAAAGACAGCACCCGCGCCTCCTGTGCGGGCTGCGAGGGCGTCAGCGGGCGTTTGCGCTTCGATCGCTCCGCGCTGACCTATCTCGGTGCGGAAACCTATGGCTGGGAGGTGTCCCTTTATGAATCCGGCGGGCAGGTTTCCTATCTGGCGTACGGGGATCGCTCCACGGGGACCCTTCCCATCGTCACCCTGCGTTTTTCAGTCAACGCGGAAGCCGCCGGGGAGGAATTGACCTTGCGTCTGCGGGATGGCGTCGTGCTTTTCAAGGATCGCGCTTACGGTCTCTCCCGCGAGGATGTGGTTTTCACGCCAGAAAAACAGGTTTACGGCGATGTGGATCTGCAGATCGTCGGCATGACGGACGCTTTCTCCCCGGACAGATCGCAGTATCAGGTACGGCTGCCTGCCGGAACCCCGGCGCTGGATTATACGCTTTGTTACCCGATCGGCACCACAGTGACCGTGCGAAATACGGTGTTTGACCGCACGGATGAGTTGGACGCCGTCTTCAGCTTCCGGTTGCCCGGCGGGGAGAAACTCACCTATACCGTCCATGCCAGCCGGGACGGCGCGCCGCTGCCGGATTCGGATAGCCGTCTGGCGTCGTTGACCGCGGAGGAGGTAGACTTTTCCTTCAATCCGTCGGTCACGCTGTACCATTTGACGGTTCCCCATGAGCTGGAACGCCTGGTCCTGCACTGGGAGACCATGAACGACGAAGCGAGCGCGGTGTGCAACAATCCGCCTTTGGTCGCCGGACGGGAAACGGATATCACGGTCACGGTCACGGCGGCGGACGGCAGCGTGACGGTCTACACCCTGCGTGTTTACCGGCAGCCGGAGGAAGAGATCGTCGAGCCGGCTCCCGAATCGGAGAGCAGCGTAAGCACGCCGCAGAAGGATACGTCCCCCTCGGCATGGTACCTGTTGGTGGCGGCACTGCTTCTTCTTGTGGGCGGCGGGATTGTCTTCTTTGTCAGAACACGCAGGGGCGCAAAGCAGGATCACGAACAGGAACACGGAAAGGACGATGATACGGATGGAAATGCGGGAATGGATCCAAACGCTTGAGAGCAGCGCACCGACGCCGGGCGGCGGCGGCGCATCCGCTCTGGTTGGCGCCGTCGCGGCGGCGCTGGGCGGAATGGTGGCGAATCTGACCACCGGAAAAAAGAAATATGCGGCATATCAGGCGGATATCGAGCGCTTAATCGGCGAAACGGAGACCCTTACCCGGGAGCTTTATGATCTGATGCAGGCGGATGCGGAGGCCTTCGCGCCCCTTGCCGCGGCATACGGCATCCCGAAGGAGGATCCTTCCCGCGGGGAAACGCTGGAAAAAGCGCTGCACCTTGCGGCGGAGCCCCCCATGGCGATCCTTCGCGCCCTCTCCCGTCTGCCCTCCATGCTGGAGGAGCTGTGCAAAAAGGGGAGTCGGCTCGCGGTCAGCGATGTGGGCTGTGCGGCGGCGTTCGGCGCTTCCGCTCTTTCGGGAGCGCTGTTGAATCTGCTGGTCAACACCCGTTTGATGCAGGATCGCGCTTACGCCTCCGCGTTGGAACAGGAAGCCATGCATTTGGAGCAGGAAAACAAAGCGCGTTTGAACACGGTTTACGCCACTGTACTGAAGGAGTTGCAGGCATGACGGAATGGAGAGGCGCGCCGGTAGCCAAGGCGCTGACGGAACAGTTGACTCTGCGCGTAAATGCGCTGAAAGAAAAAGGCGTTCTGCCGACGCTTGCCGTGGTGCGCGTCGGGGAGCGGGAGGACGATCTTTCCTACGAACGAGGGCTGACCAAGCGTTTTTCCTCTGCAGGCGCCGCGGTTCGTACCGTCGCTTTGCCCCTGACCGTTTCCCAGGAGGAGCTGGAGGAAACCGTCCGTTCCTTGAATGAAGAGGAAACCATACACGGGATTTTGGTCTTTTCCCCTCTCCCGAAACCGCTGGACGGGGATCGCGTCCGCGCGCTGATCTCCCCGCGTAAGGATGTGGATTGCATGGGGGACGACAACGCGTTTTGCGTGTACGCCGGGCGCGGAAAGCCGGACATTCCCGGGTATCCGCCCTGCACGCCGCAGGCGGTGCTGGAACTGCTGGATTTTTACGGCTATGACCTGACAGGGAAGAATGTCACCGTCGTCGGGCGCAGTGCCGTTGTGGGCAAGCCGCTGGCGATGCTGCTTTTGCAGCGCAACGCCACCGTCACCATCTGCCACACCCGTACGAAGGATCTTCCCGCGGTCTGCCGCTCGGCGGATCTGCTGGTGGTCTGCGCGGGAAAGGCGAAGCTGGTCGGAAAGGATTGCCTGCGGGACGGCGCTTGCGTCGTGGACGTGGGCATCCATGTCATTGACGGGCAGCTCTGCGGCGACGTGGATCCCGCCGTGACGGAGAGCGCTGATCTGTGCGCCATAACGCCCGTCCCCGGCGGCGTGGGCGCCGTCACTACCGCAGTGCTGCTCAAACACACCGTGGACGCCGCGGAACGATCGTAAAAGGAGGAAAACGCATGTTGAATACAGAAGCTGTGCAGGAGAGGATCGAAAAGCACGTTGTGCAGGCGAAGGCCGTTGTGAAGCAGGTCAATCAGGTGATCCTCGGTAAAGAAAGAGAAGTAGAAGAGGTCATGCTGACCTTTTTGGCGGGCGGACATGTGCTGTTGGAAGACATTCCCGGCGTGGGGAAAACTACGCTGGCTACGGCGTTTTCCAAAGCCATGCAGTTGGATTGTAAGCGCGTACAGTTCACGCCGGACGTCATGCCGTCCGATTTATCCGGCTTTTCCATTTATCGCCGGGAGGAGGAAAAATTCGTTTATCAGCCGGGCAGCGTCTTTTGCAACCTGCTGTTGGCGGATGAGATCAACCGCGCTTCTCCGAAGACGCAGTCGGCGCTGCTGGAGGTCATGGAGGAGCGGAAGGTCTCCGTGGAAGGGATAACGCGGGAACTGCCGAATCCGTTTCTGGTCATCGCCACGCAGAACCCTGCCGGCAGCGCCGGAACGCAGGTCCTGCCGGAATCGCAGATGGATCGATTCATGGTCTCTCTGTCGCTGGGTTACCCGGCGTTTGAATACGAAGTCTCCATGGCGATGAGTCTGGGTACCAAGAGTCGGACCGAGAGCGTCCGGCCTGTGTTTGGCGGGCAGGATCTTCTGCAAATGCAGGAGGAAGTCCACGCCATCTACATGAAAGAGGAGGTCTATCGCTATCTGGTGCGGCTTGTGGCTTCCACGAGGGATAACCCGTATCTCGAGAAGGGCGCAAGCCCCCGTGCCACCATCGCTCTGGTGCGGATGGCGAAGAGCGCCGCATGGTATGACGGCCGCTTTTTCGTCACGCCAAAGGATGTCACCGAGCAATTCCTGTACACCGTGCCGCATCGGATCACCGCCAATGCCTCTGCGCGGATGGAAGGGCTTTCCAAGGAGCAGATCCTCCGAGGGATCATCGAGCAGACGAGAAAACCGACCCTGTGGGAAAAGGGCAAATGAAAAAGACCGCCTTCTTCCTGTTGATGCTGTTCACCTTTTATTGGGCGGGCGTGTATCACTCTCTGCCACTGATGGTGCTCTGTCTGGCGGAGCTTCTGCTGTTCGTAGTTTTGCTTGTCCTTCCCCGTCTGCTGCGCTCGCGTCTGTCCATCGCTTTTCCGAAACAGAACGAGACTGCGCGTGCAGGCGCCGAAACCCTTTGCCGCGTCACCGTTCGGAACAAGGGCAAACTGCCGGTGAGCCGCATCCGTCTGCGGCTGCGGGTCTGGTATGCACAGGACACGAAAGGCGTGGAGAAAAAACTCTACGGAGGAGCCCCCTGCGGGGAACATGTTCTGGAATTTTCGATTTTTCCCGCCTATTGCGGGTTGCTTCAGGTGCGAATCGACCGATTGCGGGCGTACGATTACCTGTCGCTGTTTTCCTCTGCGAAACGGTGCAAAGAGGAAATGCTGGTGGCGGTCTTTCCCGATGCACCGGCGCTTCGCATCCGCTTCTCCGATTTTGAAGGGGAACGGGACGGCACAGCAGTGGAACAGACCGTCAGCCATCCGGGGGACAGCTTCAACGAGATCCGGCAGATCCGGGAATACCGTGCCGGGGATCCCGGCAGGCATATCCACCGGAACTTGAGCGCCAGAACGGATAAGCTCTGGATCAAAGAATATGAAAAAGACATGAATCAGCAAGCGGACGTCCTGCTGGATCTTGAAGGTTTTTCCGAGCGAACGGTGCCGGAAAAAAGCGCGTTTTATCGGCTGCTTTCCGCGCTGGTGCTGGGCTTGCTCCAAGAAACGCCGGCGGTCCGTGTGCATTGGGGTGCGCCCGTCGGGGGAAACCGGAGGAGCGCATCCATCGTAACGGAAGAGCAGTGCAGGGAACTTCTGCTTGCGCTCTATCAAATGGACGGTGCGCAGCAGGAGGAACCGGCTGCGGTTTCCGAAAAGGCGGAGAGTCTCGGAAGGGACGCTTTCCGGCTGTCGGTTGACCTTTCCCTGTTTGCGGGAGATACGCTGCTGCATCGGTTTTCCGCGGAAACGCTGGAGCGGGAGATGCGGGAAAAGTTTTTTACGGTTTAAGAAAAGAGGGCAGAAATGCGCGGGATCAAAATCAAAACGAAGGCGAGCCGTGCGACCGGGAGAGAAACGCTTCCGGTGGTCACGTTTTTGCTGCTGCTTGCCGGTGTTTTCGGCGTTTTGCTCCTGTTCCGTTCCCCGGCGGGCATCACGTTTCCCTTGTGGGCGGTTTTTCCCGTAACGGCGGGGCTGTGTTGGGCGCTTTGGTACAGTTTTCCCCGTTACAGGGGGCTGTTTTATGCGATCCTTGTGGGCTCGCTGCTTCTCTGCGGTTTGTTTGCCTTTTATCTGCGGGAGGACCTGTGGGAGCAGATCCTGCACGTGCGGCGCAGCCTTCGCGGCGGAACGCAGCAGATGGAAATGACGCTGCTGGCGATGCTGGCCGCGGTGCTTCTGACGCTTCTGCTGTTTACATTGGAATGTTGGGTGAAATGCCATACGCCGGCGTTCCTTCTTACCATGGCGCTGCTGTTGCTTTCCCCGCTTCTCGGCATTGATGCGGATTTGGGAACGGTATTTCTGCTGCTTCTGTTTATGCTGGCGTTCGGCGTAGTTCGTGTCGCCTCCAAACAGGGGAAAAAAGGCTCCCTGCTTACCGGAAAATCCCGCTTGGCAGGGAAGAGCGCCATCGCCTTTGCGCTGATTTTAGCGCTCGTGTTCCTTGCAGTGATTCCGTTGGCCTCCCATTTCTCCAATACGCTGTATGATTCCGTCTATATGGCGGAGGACTTCGTGCGCGGGAATCTCCGCCATCTTACGGGCAAGGCGAGCAAGCCGGTCACGGGCGGGAAGATCAGCACGGGAAACAACTATCGGTTCGGAACGGAGCATCTGTATCTGACGACCAATATGTTGCCTACGGAAACCCTGTACTTGCGCGGTTTCAGCGGGGGAGAGTATTTGGGCGGCGACTGGGCGGAAACGAAGGACACGGACATTTTATACCAAATGGGCGTTCTGGAACCCGCGGAGGATATACCTGTGGAGGACACCTGGGACTTCACGGGAAGGCCAATCGTCTACCCTTCGAGCATCAGCCTTTGGGGACTGTTTCCCTGGATGTACTTTGAGCTGAACAGCCAGCTGTCCGGGGCCTGGGATACGGTCTTTTTGGCGGTGCAGCACTGCAACGATACCTACGAAAACGCTTATGAGCCATATTACAGTTCCCGTCAATCCGGGTGGATCACGGATGGGTTCGACACCGTATTTGCGGCAGATCAGTGGGGATATTCCTTTTTGTACTACCAGCAGAAGGATATGCAGATCGATTGGGAGCGCTTGACGCTTATGCAGGGGCTTTCTGTTTTCCTGTCCATGCGGGAATCTTTCGCCCAGCAGGTACAGGAGGTCTACACGCAGGTCCCCAAGGAGCTGGTCCCGCGGTTGACCGCTCTTGCAAAAGAAATGCCGTTGACTGACCTGGATGAGATCACGGCGTACATCCTTTACACCCTGCACAGCAACACCACCTATACGCTCTCTCCGGGTTGGTCGTCCTTCAATCAGGATATCACGGAGTGCTTCCTGTTTGAGCGCGGAAAAGGGTTCTGCGAGCATTACGCTGCCACGGCGACGCTTCTGTACCGCCTGTACGGAATTCCTGCCCGCTATGCCACCGGGTACATGGTTTCTCCTTCCGCTTTTACACAGCAGGCGGATGGGAGTTACTCCGCCGTGGTGACGGATGAATCTGCCCATGCGTGGGTGGAGATCTTCCTGAAGGACTACGGCTGGACTCCTGTGGAAGTCACGCCCACTGCGGACGGGTATACGGTGGTTTCCTACCCGGGGTTCGATACCCTGCGTTTGCATCAGATTTGGCAGGAGCACGGCTGGGACGTCTCCATTCCCAGTTTTTCCTTGAAAAACAAGAAAGATCCGTCCTCGGAGGGGCAAACGCCGGATTCGCCGGCGTCGGTTGGTTCTTCCATCGAGCCCGGCGTATTGCTTTTGATCCCGCTCATGGGCTTGTGCTATGCGGTTCTGCTCCTTCCGCTGTATGCCGTAAAGCGGCGCACGCGGCGGTTGCAGATGTTGAACGGCTGGGGGTGCCGGGAGGTTTTCTGCCAACTGTTGGAGGCGCTCCGGTTTGGCGGTCTCCTGCCGGAGTGTAGCGGTTCGGAGCCGGATTTTGCCCTTCAGCTTGCCGGGTGCGTACCGGCTGTGAGCCGGGAAGAAGCGGAGGCGCTGATCGACATACTCAACGAAGCCGCGTTCGGTCCGCCGAAGCAGGATAAGGAGAAGGACGCTTTTGTCCGTTCGGTATACAACCGTGCGGCAGACGAGGTTTACGGCAAGCTTTCCCGCCGGAAGAAGCTCATCTTCAAGTGGATCAAGGTGTTCGGATAAGTTCCCATAGAAAACAGGAGCAGGACATGGACCGTCCTGCTCCTGTTGTTTTCGTTTTTACCGGTTTACTTGAAAAGGGGATTGGAGTTCGTTGCAGATGTTCCGTCCTGCCGGATGAAAAGCAATTTCATAGCGGACAAAGCGAAAACGAGCACGGAAAATACGATCAGAAGGATGCCGCCAAATGCCGAGTCCAGACCTTGCGAGGACATCATGAATTTGATCCCAATGCAGGCAAACATTTCGAGCGCGGACAACACGGCTCCTGTGATCGCCGCCCATTTTTTCTGAATCACGGACAAAAGGATCAAGACGCCGCAAATTACCACAAACAGCCAGAAGCCAATCCTTTCCTGATCGCTGTTTTCAAAGCGGACGGTAGAATTGCCGTTGAGGACATCCAGATAAGTATACGACCGTCCGTGATGGGTCACGATCGGGAAGAACCATGCGATGGTATTTAACAGTGCGAAAAATGCGGCGGCTACGCTTGCGAGGAACGTTTTTGAGGCTTTCTTGGAAGTTTTGTTGGGTTGTACGGTTTGAGAGTTTTGCAGGTTCATTTTTTTGCTCCTTTTTTGAACATGTTTGTTTTTCTTTTCTTTGTACCCTATAGACGACCGAAAAAGGAAGCCGGTTTTAGGTTTTAGAAAATTTTTAAAAAATTTTTTATAAAAAATAAAAAGCGCGCAGCCGAAGCCACGCGCCGCAAAAACGCTACTCGACTGTCGCCAAACAAGTTTACAATAACGTCATAAAAGCACGCATTGTTGAGCCCGCGTTTTTACCGAAAGAAAAAACTCGCGCCTGCTATGACGTTATGATACTTGTTTGGCGTACTTATCATACCATGAAATCGAAAAAAAGTCAATATGCCAGTCGAAAAAAGGATTGTTTTTTGATTTTGGGAAACTTTTTTATTTTACAAAGAAAAAGCGTTGCAGATTTTTCGCTGCAACGCTGTAAGTTTGTGATTTGGCACGGAAACGGCGATGATGGACGTATTCCGTTTATTCATTTTTTGATAGAGTACCGTCGGTACAGTAGACAGTATATTTGGGTGTATAGTCATCCCAGCTAGCCCCTTTTTCAATGGCTTCCCATTGTGCTTTTGTACCTTTGTAAGTGATGTCGGTTAAGCTTGAGCAGTAGTAAAATGCTTGTTGCGCAAGACTCTTCAGACTGCCGGGAAGGGTGATACGGGTTAAATTAGTACATGCTTGAAATGCATAACTGTTTATGAGAGTCAGGCTGTCCGGAAAGACGACGCTGGTTAAACCTGTGCATCCCCAAAATGCACACTCACCGATTTCATTCAGGCTGCGGGGAAGGGCGATATTGCTTAAACTTGTGCAGTTGTCAAATGCACGCCCTCCGATGTAGGTCACGCCGTCGGGAATGGTGAGTTCGGTTAACTTGGTGCAGCTTGCAAACGTCCAGATTTCAATGCGGGTCAAGCGATTGGAAAGGGAGATATTGGTTAAATTTTCACAGCCGTGAAACATGCTGTCTCCCATGCTGGTTACGTTGTCAGGAATGATGATACTGGTTAAGCTCGTACAGTCTTTAAACGCACTGTTTCCAATGGTTGTTACGCTGTCCGGGATGGTAATACCGGTTAAATTCGTACAGCCGGAAAATGCACCGCCCTCAATGGTTGTTATGCTGCCCGGGATGGTGACGCTGGTTAAATTCTTACAGCCTTTGAATGCCCCGAGTCCAATTTCTGTTACCGGCAGACCGTAGTAACTTGCGGGGATCACAATATCGGTATCCGTACAGGTCCCGACGCTTGATACATAACAAGAGTTGCGGTCATAATGGAGTTTGTATTCCAAACCCTCGCTCGGAATGGGATCCGGCTCGTCGCTCACGTCCGGCTCGTCACTCACGTCCGGTTCATCGCTCACGTCCGGTTCATCGCTCACGTCCGGTTCATCGCTTACGTTCGGCTCATCGCTCACGTCCGGTTCATCGCTTACGTTCGGCTCATCGCTTGCGTCCGGTTCATCGCTTGCGTTCGGTTCATCGCTCACATCCGGTTCGTCGCTTGTGTTCGGCTCGTCGCTTACGTTCGGTTCGTCACTTGCGTCCGATTCGTCGCTTACGTTCGATTCGTCGCTTGCGTCCGATTCGTCGCTTAGGTTCGGCTCATCGCTTACGTTCGATGTCTCGTTCATGGTCGGAACATCGCTCGTGGATGGAATGGATGATGGGTTCCGGCCCTCTTCCGATGGAGTCGTCGCAGAAGCGACCGGCGGCTCGCTCTCCTCGTCGCGGTTCGCCAGATAGATCGCTGTTCCGATGCCTCCGCCGAACAAAGTGACCGCAAGCACTCCGGCGGTGATCTTTGCGCCGAGCGTGGCGAGCAGTCCGCCGGTACCCGCCGTCGCGCCCGCCGTCGTACCCGCTGTTGCCGCGCCTGCTGCCGCCGCTGTTCCCGCTGCGGCTGTTCCGGCATTTGCCGCCGTGCCGGAAGCGGCGGACATGATATTCCCGAAGATCGCGGCGGAGGCGTCTCCCGACGTGGCTTGAAGCATCTGATTTTTGAACAGCAAGAGGAGGAACGGAATCGGAGAAAGGGCGTACAGCTTGGTACCCTTCTTCTCCAGGTCCTCTACGCATACACGAATCTTCTTTTTGGCGTAATTCAACCGGCTTTTCACCGTGTTTTCGTTGATTTCCAGCTCTTCGGCGATCTCCGAGATGGACATCCCCTGATAGTAAAACATACCGATGACCATGCGCTGCTCGTCCGGGAGCGTCCGCAGGATCTCTTCGATAAGACGGGCGGTCTCGTTACGGTCAAGCACCACCTCCGGCAGATTTTCCGACCGCTCGTCCCGGAAGTCCGGCTCGTTTCCTTCCTCGTCCGCAAGCTGCGAGAAGGTCATCTCCCGTTTCTTTTTGAACCAGTCCTTCGCCTTGTTCGTGGCGATCCGCTTCATCCACGGAAGAAACTGCTCCGGGTCTTCTAATGTAGACAGACTGGCAAAGCCTTTCACGAAGGCGTCCTGAACGATATCCAGCGCTGCGTCGTCGTCCCGCACCATGGATTTCACGGTGCGGTAAACCGGGTCATAGCTGTTTTGATACAGGTCGTAAAAGGCGTCCTGATCGTTTTGCTTTGCCCGTGCTACCAGCGCACCCCACATCATTTCCATGCTTTACTTTGCTCCCTTTCCATCGTTTTTTCCGATTGAATCCTGTACGCGTATCCATATCGAAGCGAACATTTTGTTCGCTGTTTCCGTTGTCAGACTATAGAATTGCATCCAATTTTTTAGCAGCGTCCGATAATTTAGCCGCCGTTTCATGTGCATCACCTCCGAACCGTATCTGTCATTTTAGCAAAGTCATACCTGTCACGGCTGCGCAAAGCGCAGAGGAGGGCGAAGCCACAAAGACTTGCGATGCAAGACTTTCCGTGAACATTATACCATAAAACGACAAGAAATCAATAGAATGTAGGGAAATTGTGCCGTCCATCATCGAACCGGTCTCTTGCGCAGCAGGAAAAGACCGCCGCCGATCGCGACCGTCAAAGTGTCGATCACCGCGCAGATCGCCTTGATGAGTATCTTCATTTCGTGCCCTCCTTTCCGGAACATGATAGAAGCTGGGAATGTTCTCGCTTCTACCTCATAGACGAATGAAAACGCGTTAAAGTTTTAGATTTCAAAAAATAACCGACAAAAGAAAAAACGCCCAGTAAGACAGCAGGACGTTATGCTTCCCGGGCGGGGGAGTTCATTTCAGCCATAGCTCGTACACGAGCTGCACAAAGAAAATTGCAAGGACCGCCACGATCAGCGGTCGTACAACCCGTGAGCCGCCTTCCTTGAAATACCGGGCGCCTAAATAGTTGCCGCAGATGCTAAAAAGACCGGCGACCAATCCCAGAGGGATCAGCACTTTACCGTTGAGCAGATAGACCGTAAGGGATGTGATATTGGTGGTCAGATTGATGATTTTGGTCACGCCGCCGGCATAGAATAGGTCCATGTGAGCAAGCGCTGTCAGAAGCAGCAGAAGAAACGTACTGGTTCCGGGTCCGTAAAATCCGTCATAGGAGCCGATGAACAGTGCGATGGCCATACTGATCAAAATCGTTTTCTTTTCTGCGTATGGAACCTTATCGGCGGCAAAGCTCTTTTTGCGTATGACATAAATTCCGGTCAGCGGCAGAGCCACCAGCATGATGCACTTAAAGATTCCGTCCGACACGATCAAGGCAAGATTGGCTCCGATAGCGGAGCCGATCAGGGCACAGACCGCACAAAAGCCGGCTTGTTTCCAGGGGATCAATCCGTTTTTGGCAAAAGTGCAGGTGGCGACAGCCGTACCCATGCCGGAGCTGAGCTTGTTGGTGGCGATGGCGGAGTGGACAGGCACCCCTGCAAACATATAGGTCGGCAGAGAGATCAGACCGCCGCCGCCGGCTACTGCGTCAACAAACCCGGCAAAAAACACGAGTGGACACACGATCAGAAAATGTTGAACAGAAAGTGCCAAGTCGCAGCGCCTCCTTTTTTGAAATAACGGCTCGTTTCGACACTCCAAACGCCGATATGCAAAGTGATTTTATTATAGACCGATATAGATGAAATGTCAAGAAGGATGAAACTTGACAGATTCCGTAATATTATAGTATAATCGTAGCGTAAAAGATTGGGGGGAAACAGTATGCGGTTCTACACAAAGGAATGGTATGAGTTGATGCAGCACCAGCACGATGCATGGTATATGAAATTTATTTCTGAAAAAGAGTACACGGATAGTGATTATCAATTGCAGCAAGAAGAGGATAAGAAAACCCAAAAAGCTGTTCAGAAAATTGTGGACGCAGCAGATGAAGAGTTTTCTCGGCAACAGATTCCGGAGCGAATTAAATCTACATTTTGCTTCCATGATAATGATCTATTATCTTTTCAGAAGCAAGGGAATACTTATGAAATGCTTTTACAGAAAGAATATGGTTGGTCTGAAGAGGAACAGAAAGAGGGGATTACTCCTTATATCAAGATCATTTTCATCGAAGGTGTTCTTCTGGAGCAAGAGGCAATACTACGCCTAAAAACGAAGATTGACGAGGATGGGGATCTGGACACTAACTGTATCTATCTGTATGACGAGCTGTATTCCGTTCCGGGCGGCTACGAAGTCCATATGCTATTTTACATATTAGAAGAGCAGGAGCGTCTGGCGTATCTGACCATTCGCTGCAGCGATATCCATTTTGAGGATAATATCACGCTGCCGAAGGCAGAGACATGAACTGTTGGAAATTTCAATTTATTATGGATAACGAGGCATTGAAAGGAGTTGGTGTCAAATGAAGCTGATACTTTCTTCTTGTGATTTCCGCAATGATCATGCAAAGAAAACGATAATAGATAATCTTCCCAAACCCATAAGCCAGTGTAAACTCTTATATATTCCAAATGAAAAAGCTACATTTGACACTATACATAGTGATCGTTACTACTTTAGAATGGAAGAGTTTGGCTTTACAAGAGAAAATGTTTATGTCTTTGATTACGATAACACTGAAGCATTTCGTGGTCTGGATATCGACATTCTGTATATCAGCGGCGGAAATACATTTGCGATCATGGATAGGTTAAGAAAGGGCAATTTTGAAAACGAGATCATTCGATACGTGAAAAACGGTGTTATCTATATCGGAGGAAGTGCGGGGGCGCACATTGCGTCTCAAAATATTGAGCATGTGGCAGAGTTCGATCCTATTCCCGACGGGATGACAGATTTTCATGGATTAGGGTTGTTTGATGGAATATTGATTTGCCATTATACGGAAGATCGCAGCGCCTTGTATGAAAAATTGAAGGCAGAAGGAACATACAAGGTCTTTGCACTTGGCAATGACGACTCTTTGGTTATACACTCTGATAAAGATAGTGTCATGAAACAATAGAATCTGGAGGGATAAAATATGGTCGAAAAAGACGACTGGAGATTGCAGGGGCAGGATCGTTATTTATCCGGCGTAACGCTGCGTTGGAAAAAATGGAAGGCTCCATCCGCTACATGGGATCACGATCACTGCGAGTTTTGCTGGGAGAAATTTTCTGAACTCCCTGAAACATTGCACGAAGGATACACAACAAAAGACGAGAAACGCTGGATTTGCCCGAAATGTTTTTCCGATTTCAAAGATATGTTTCAGTGGATTCTCGAAGATTGAAAATCACTTTTAGCCAAAAACAGTTACTCCCCAACAACACAACAAAAACCCTCACACCATTGTGGTGCAAGGGTTTTTGCGTTTTCCCGTGTGGGATTTTATGGCAGGGGTAGTTCATTGCCCACAGTTTCCCGCACAGGAAAACGAAAAGCTTCCAAGAATTCTATCGATTATATTAGTTGCGTTTGTTTGTGTTCACTTGCAAACGGACGGTATTTTGCAAGGACATTCCGGAACCATTCCATTTCGCGAACACCGTTATAAAATTCGCCTTCGTCAATATAGTCAAGTTCGCGTTTCACTTCGTTGCCGGTAAACCCTGAATAAACCTTTGCTGTTTCAAATACGTGTCCGTGTACGAGGAAGGAGCTGTGTTTTGTTATAAGGGGGAGCGCGTCATAGCATTTGGCGTGGGAAAATCCGCAGTCCAGATGCTCTTCCGCGTGAACATAGTCCTTCATCTCCATATAGCGATTGGAAATCCAGATGTGCAGTTCGCAGAGATGGTAGTGTGCAAAACCGTAGTCACCTTCATCATAGATGAGATCGAGCAGAGAAATCGCTTTGTTGAACAAACCGATCTTTTCGGCAGGGGAAAGCGGAGCATACAACGCGCAATTGCGGATTTTTATCATCAACTGATCGGTAAGAAGGTAAATATTTTCCCGCACTTGTTCCCACCATGGATCGGAACCACATTCGTAAAGATGTTCCATTTGCTCTCCAGCGGTGTCATAGGCGGGGAATCGGTTCGCGTATGCCAGCGCTTTGTCGAGGTCTCCTTTCTTCGCATATACGCCGCTGAGGATAGACAAAGCGGTATAGCGCAGAGAATCGACGGTTGAATCGCTCAAAATACGCTCGCAAAGAGTGGTAAGTTCGTCTTCATGAGCGATTCGACCGTCATGATTGTCGCAGTAAGGATCGTAATGAAGCGTCCATAGATATTTTTCAAGGATTGGCGCTGCGTTGGGAAAACGCTGATAGGCGGCTTTGATATAGTCGAACTTTTCCTTTTCCAACCCCAGATTTGACATACGGTCGTATTCGGCGATGATGCGATCGATCTCTTCCTGTTTTTTGGTAAGATCAACTTCAAGCAGCTCGTCCGTGGTAATGTCAAAAATATTTGCAAGAATGGGGAGCAGGGTGATGTCCGGCATCGTTTTGCCACATTCCCATTGAGAGATTGCAGAGACGGAAAGATTTAGGTATTCGGCGAGCCGCTCTTGTGTGATGCCCTTGGCGGTGCGAATTTTTTTAATGGTCATTCCAATATTCATAACGTGTACCTCCAGGTTTGTAGACAAAAGCGCTTTTGCAAGTTTATTATAACGATTCGTTTTCGCATGCGCAAGATAGAAATACTGGATTTCTGATGAAGTAGTGCTTTATCTTTTTCACAATCACTAAACTATTACTCCCTAACAAGACAACAAAAACCCTCACACCTGCACAGGTCCGTTAAAACCGGACCTGTGTATTGTGGCGCGAGGGTTTTTGCGTTTTCCCGTGTGGGATTTTGTGGCAGGGGTAGTTCTTTGCCCACAGTTTCCCGCACCGGAAGAGCCAAGGCTTCAATGTTTTGATGATATAATTGAAAAAAGCCCTACCACCGCACAAAGCCATGGTAGGGCGTTCCTCATGTATTCAATTATAAAGTGGTTTGGCAACAGGAAAGAGTTCGAAGGTCTTGACAAATTCTATAATGTATATATAATTTTATATAGCAAAGCCAAAAGACAAATAGGAGTTTAAAATTATGGATTATATTAAATACATTCGAGATATGGTAGGACACAGTCGGATATTTCTAAACTGTGCCGGATGCATTATTTGCAACGAGAAAAATGAGATTTTGCTGGGTCGTCGCTCAGACAGCGGCATGTGGGGCGTTCCCGGTGGCATTGTAGAGCTGGGGGAATCCTTTGCGGAAGCCGCAGTGCGTGAAGTGTATGAGGAAACCGGCCTTGTGGTGGAGATCAACTATCTGCAAGGCGTCTATTCCAAATACGATGCCGCATATCCAAACGGCGATCTTGCCCAGCCGATCGTTACCGCGTTTGTCGCCCACGTGGTTGGCGGTGAACTGCGCTGCGACGAAACGGAGACTACCCAACTGCAGTATTTCGGAAGAGACGCGCTTCCGCCTATCTTCTGCAGGCAACATGAGGATATCATCGCGGATTACTTCAGTGGAAAACGGAATTGCTATCGGTAAGAGGGGATAATTCAATGGGATATATTCTTGATTTGCGCAAAATTGAGGGCGTCGGTCACAGACCGTTGCTAATGGTTGTCTGTGGTGTTTTTGTGTTTGATGATCGAAACAGAGTATTACTCGTCCAGCGGGCAGATGACAGAACATGGTGTGTTCCCGGAGGAAGTATGGAACTGGGAGAAACGCCGGAAGAAACCGCAAAACGGGAGTGTTTTGAAGAAACAGGACTATGCGTTCATGATTTGAAATTATACAATGTCATTTCCGGAGAGGATTCTCATTTTATCTATCCAAACGGTGACGAGGTTTATGCAGTAGATATCAACTATGTTTGCCGTTCTTTTTCCGGGACCCTGACAAGGCAGGAGGACGAAGTGCTTCAAATTCGGTTTTTTGAAAGGGAAACTCTTCCGAAAGATTTATCGCGGAATGACAAAGCAGTTTTAGACACGCTTTGGAACTTTTGCCTGATGCTGCCAAGAGCGGAAATAGCCATTTAAGCATCTTCATTTCCGATGGAACGAAAAAAACATATGATCTAACGGGTTTCCGTTCTGATTTTCTTTCTAAAATACTTGAAGACGATTTGTATCTTGGCTACTATCTACACTTGATACAAGATATGTATTTTAGAGATTTTATGTATAACCGTTACCATTGGAATCCATTGCCGCCGGGAAACGTCGAAAGACTTCATAATGATTATGCGCTAATAAATCAATATGTGATACATAAATATGCTCTCTCAAATACTATCACGATTCCAAGCTCATTTAACGAGGAACCTCTAAATAAATTGGGATATTTTTCGATTGATGAATTTCTCGCAGATTTAAAAAATGATTTTCAAATCCGCTTAACAGGTACAACATTTTTCTTCTCAAGGGAAATGGCTGATGAATTTATTGCATACGCCTGTGAAAAATGCGAACAGGAGATATACTCGTTGTTAAATGGTTTAGACTGCATAGATGAGAGAGCGCTGGCATGGCAGAAAAGATAAGTTTTTTTATAGACTATCAACGTAAGCATATAAGCGTTAGCAAGCCATTTTAATCGAAACCTGTTACACCCCAACAACACAACAAAAACCCTCACACCGTTGCAGTGCGAGGGTTTTTGCGTTTTCCCGTGTGGGATTTTGTGGCAGGGGTAGTTCGCTGCCCACAGTTTCCCGCA
>JAFLUP010000036.1 GCA_022508745.1 Oscillospiraceae bacterium
GCCACCCGCGCCATGTCCCGGAAGCTGCCGGCGGAAAACCCGCGATGGTTCGGCGCGACGGGGCTTTTGACGTAGGCGTTGGAGATGACATGGGGGAGTTGGGAGGTGAAGGCGATCATCCGGTCGTGCTCCTCCGGCGTAGCGGTGACGATGCGGGTGAAGCCGATCTCCCGGAGCAGGCTGCAAAGCCTGTCCAGCACCGGCAGCTCGTCACACGCCCCGGGCACGAGGATCATGCTTGCTCCCTTGAACATCTTTTCCCGGGAGGCGCGGAAGCCGGAGGCGACCGCTCCCGCCATGGGATGCCCGCCGATGAAGGTGAAGCCGTGGGCGTTTCCTTCCGCCACGCAGCGCTCGAAAATGGCGCGTTTCACGCCGCAGCAATCTAACACCGTGCAGCCCTTGGGCAGAAGGGAGGAAACCTTTTGCAGGTACTCCACCGACGCTTCCGGATAGAGGGCGAGCAGCAAAAGATCGCAGGACGCGAGGGCGGATTCGTCCAGCACGCCGTCGATGCTGTCCGTAAAGCGGGCGAAGGCGATGGCGTCCTCGTTTGCGTCCGCACCGTAGACCTGATGGTCGGTATAGGTTTTGATGGCTTTGGCAAAGGAACCGCCGATGGTTCCCAGACCCACGATGCCGATGTTCATGTTCTTGATCCTTTTCTTATCCTTCGGAAAGTGCTTTGCGCACCTTGTTGACCTGTTTCGTCAGAGAAGCAAACTGCTCCGGTGTGAGGGATTGGGGTCCGTCGCACAGGGCGTGGGCGGGGTCCCCGTGGACCTCCAGCATCAGCCCGTCGGCTCCTGCCGCGGCGGCGGCAAGCGCCATGGAGGGAACGTAGCGGGAGACCCCCGTGGCGTGGCTGGGGTCGATCACCACCGGCAGGTGGGAGAGCTCCTTGAGCACCGGCACGGCGGAAAGATCCAGCGTATTGCGGGTATACGTCTCGAAGGTACGGATGCCTCGCTCGCAGAGGATGACCTGTTCGTTCCCCCCCGCGAGGATGTATTCCGCGGACATGAGCAGCTCCTTGAGGGTGTTGGCAAGCCCCCGCTTGAGCAGGATGGGTTTATTCACCCGTCCCAGCTCCTTGAGCAGTTCGAAGTTCTGCATATTCCGTGCGCCCACCTGGATGACGTCCACCTGTTCGAACAGGGGCAGGTGCGCGGCGTTCATGATCTCCGTCACGATGGGCAGCCCGGTCTCCTTTTTGGCTTCCAGCAATAGCTCGATGCCGTCCGCCCGGAGCCCCTGAAAGTCGTAAGGCGAGGTGCGGGGCTTGAACGCGCCTCCGCGTAAAGCGGTCGCGCCCGCTTCCTTCACCGCTTTGGCGACGCTGATGATCTGCTCCTCGTTTTCCACGGAGCAGGGACCGGCGATGAAGGCAAAGCTCCCTGCGCCGATGCGGAAGGGACCGGCTGACACGCAGGTGTCCTCCTCGTGGAACTTGCGGTTCGCCATTTTGAAGGGCTCGGAGATGCGCTGCACCTGCTCGACGATCTCAAGACCGGTGAGCAGGTCGGTATCCACCCGGCTGGTGTCCCCCACCAGACCGAGAACGGTTTGATAGTGCCCCACGGAGACGTGGACGTCCAGCTGTTTGGAGCGCAGCCAGTCGATCAGCTCGTCGGTTTTCTTTTGGGGTGCACGGGATTTGAGTACGATGATCATGATGGGTTCCTTCTTGAAAATTTAATTTATCAAATAAATTTGTAAATAAACATGAAAATGACAGCTTCCAAAATACAATAAAATTCATTTTCGGGGCGGACATGTGCCGACCCGAAAATACCTTACGGTTCCGCGAGTGTCAAAATGCTTCGCATTTTGGCGCGAAGGCGCGAGCGTACGGAACCGCAAATCGTTGTAACGAACGGAGTGAGTTACAACGGGATTAGATGTTCATTTCATCCAGCGCGGCGGCGCCGATCAGACCTGCCTGCCCGCCCAGACGCCCTGCACGGATGGAGGTGGAGCATTTGCCCACCGCTGCGCGGAGAGGGATGAGCAGATTGTCCCCTTCCTTGCTGATGCCGCCGGAAATGACGATCATGTCCGGACGGAAGATGTTGATGACGTTCCACATCCCCACTTCCAGAGAGCGGATCCAGTCATTGAAAATGCTGCGTGCCATGTTGTCCTCCTCGCTCATGGCGGTGAAGAGGGTTTTGCCGTTGGCTCTGCCGCCGTTTGCGGCGATCAGCTTGCCCAGACGGCTGTTGGGGGCGTACTGTGCCTGATGCTCCACTTCCTGCGTCAGCGCACGGGTGGAAGCCACCGTTTCCCAGCAGCCGATCCGGCCGCATCCGCAGCGCTTGCCGTGGATGTCGATGACCATGTGCCCGATCTCGCCCGCGTGGTTTTCCTTGCCGTGGAGCAGCTTGCCTCCCACGATGATGCCGCCGCCGATGCCGGTGCCCAGCGTGACCGTGACCACGTTCTTGCAGCCCTTGGAGACCCCTGCCATGTATTCCCCCCATGCGGCGCAGTTGGCGTCGTTATCCAGCTTGGCGGGGGCGTCGAACGCCTCCGAGAGCAGCTTGGCGAAGGGGATATTCTCGATGGGCAGGTTATCCGCCCCCACGGCGATGCCTTTTTCCGTATCGATCTCGCCCGGGCAGCCCATGCCGATGAAGGTGATCTGCTCTTTGGAGAGTTGGTTTTCCTCGATGAGGTTGCGGGTGCCGTCGATGACGATCTTTTGCAGTTCTTCCGGCGTGCGGCAGCCTGCCGTTTTCCGCTCGATCGCGGTAACGATGCGGTAATTTTCATCTACTACGCCGATCCCTACGGTGGTTCCGCCCAGGTCGATTCCGATTTTCATAGGTACAGTCCTTTCTTTTATGCGGGATAGACGCCCGCTTTGATTTGTTTATGGATGTAGTCCACCAGCGGCTGCCGGTCTTCCCGGTAGGTCACGCCGTACCAGCGACCGTCGGTGCGCAGGACGCGGAGTGGTTTGCCGCAGGAGCGGCTGTAATTCCAGACGGCGGTGGGGAGGTAGTACTCCTCCTTCATGGGGTTGGTCATATTGCGCAGGAATTCGGAAAATCCCTCCTGCGCGGATTGGATAAACCCGCCGTCCAGCGCCCATGCGTTCATGGAGACGATGCAATCTGCATCCACCGGATGCCAGACCCCGTCCTCCCGGTAGGCGGCCCGTCCGTCCGGCTGCATACCGATCTCGGTGCGCTCCTGAATATCGGTCAGGAAACCGTTTTCGTCGCAGACGCAGACCCCGCGGGAGACGGTGCCGTGCTCCGTGACGGTGTTGCGCAGGACGAAGCCCACCATACAGCCGCAGGCGTCCTTCTTTTCTCCGGCGAGGAAGTCATGCAGCAGCTGCAGCGCCTCCGGGCCGTACAGGTCGTCGGCATTGACCACCGCAAAGCCGTCGCGGAGCAGGTTCCGCGCCGCGAGCACCGCGTGGGCGGTCCCCCACTGCTTTTCCCGCCCTTCCGGGACGGAAAAGCCCTCCGGCAGGTCGTGCAGGTCCTGAAACGCGTAGGCGACCTCCACGCTGCTTCCGATGCGGGAGCGGATACGGTCCCCAACCGTTTCTTGAAAGGCTTGCAAATTTTCTTCCTTGATGACGAACACCACCCGGTCGAACCCGGCGCGGACGGCGTCGTACACCGTATAATCCAGAATAAACTCTCCGTTCGGCCCGATGGGGTCGATCTGCTTCAATCCTCCGTAGCGGCTGCCGAGTCCGGCTGCCATGACCAACAATGTCAAAGGGGTCACTCCTTCTTATAAGTACTCTATTGTAAGTTTACAACAAAACAGCCGCAATGTAAAGGGGTTTGGCGAAAAAATAGTTGACAAAAAAATCGTTGTATGATATAGTTTTGTTGAAATGACAAGACAAAGAAAGGCATTGGCTATGGAACAGAACAGAAATCCCCTCCGTGTAGGCGTCGTGGGACTCGGCGCCCGGGGCGGCGGGATCGTAGATACGGTGCTGCTGCCGCTGGCGAAGAGCGGCAAGATCGCCCTCACCGCCGTTTGCGACGCGTATGCAGACCGGGCGGAAGCGGTGGCGAACCGGGTGGAGGAGCAGGTGGGCTCCCGTCCCCTTTGCACCACCGATTACCGAGAAGTTATCTCCGACAGCCCGGAAGCGCTGCTCATCCTTTCCGCGTGGGAAAGCCATGTGGACATCGCGGTGGAAGCCATGCGCGCAGGCATCGAAGTGGGCATGGAGGTGGGCGGCGCCTACTCCGTGGAGGACTGCTGGCGCTTGGTGCGTACCCATCAGGAGACCGGCAAGCACTGCATGCTGCTGGAAAACTGCTGCTATGGCAAGCGGGAGCTGATGGTGCTCAACATGGTGCGGCAGGGGGTCTTTGGCGAGATCGTCCACTGCGCGGGAGGCTATATGCACGACCTGCGGGAAGAAATCGCCTTCGGCGATACCAACCGGCATTACCGGCTGCGCAACTACCTTGCCCGCAATTGTGAAAACTATCCCACCCACGAGCTGGGGCCCATCATGGCGGTATTGGACATCAACCACGGCAACCGGATGTTGACGCTGAATTCCGTCGCGTCCAACGCCGCCGGGATGCACGCCTACCTGCAGGAAAAGCGCCCGGATTGCGAACACGCGAACCGTTCGTTCAATCAGGGGGACATCGTCACCACCGTCATCAAGTGCGCGAACGGGCAGACCATCACCCTCACGCTGGACACCACCCTTCCCCGGATGTACTCCCGCGGATTCACCGTGCGG
The DNA here is from genome assembly GCA_022508745.1 of Oscillospiraceae bacterium. Taxonomy (GTDB): domain Bacteria; phylum Bacillota; class Clostridia; order Oscillospirales; family CAG-382; genus Coliplasma. The sequence goes on from JAFLUP010000036.1 coordinate 4,739, forward strand.
GGCACGAAGGGGATGTACTGTGAGGACGGAGACTACATCCACATGGACGGGGAGTCCGAATGGAACAACGTGGTCAAGGTGGCAGGCAACGCGGAAAACTACGCCGAGCAGTACGAGCACCCCATTTGGAAGGAGTATCGCAAGAACCCCATCGGCGGGCACGACGGCATCGACTGGCTGGTGTACAACGCCTTCTTTGACAGCGTGATCGAGGGGGTCACGCCCCCTATAGACACCTACGACACCGCCACCATGATGGTCATTTCGCCCCTTTCTACCGACTCCGTCGCCATGGGAGGCGCGCCGGTCGCCATCCCGGACTTCACCGGCGGGCGCTGGATCCTCCGCACCGAGTTCCCGGAGGAACGGGGAGAAAATTCGTTGTTTAAGTGTTAGGAGATACGGGGGGACTCCATCCCCCACACCCCCAGTCTGTAAGGGGATAATAAAAGAAAACGCAGAAATTTTACTTTCTGCGTTTTTTGTTATGTGGGGTTAGAACAGACCTTGTATGAAAGCGCGTATGTCCTTATACCAGATGGCGAGGGGAACGATCAGCGCTGCGCCGATCAAAGCAAAGACGGTCAACAGCACAAAATTCCGTCTACTGTAAACGGCTTTTGCATCCGGTGACAGGAGGTTTTGCTGGGAAAGCGGCGTATGCAGCGCCTGGAACAGGATGCATAGGATGAATACTTCCAAGGGCAGTAAACAGAGGTTTTTCACGCCCGAAAGCAGCGCCCAATAGCCGTACGTTCCGCCTTGCTGCATCACGCGCCAGACCGAGCCCAGCAACGTATTGATGAACAGATTGATAATGCCTTTGGCGAATAAAATCCGCATAAAAGAGGGACGGGCGCGGTAGAGGAACAGAGCGTACACCACGGCGGTCAATACGGCGGTCAGGGTATAGCCTGCAAAAAAGCCATAGCCGGAGATGGAAATCCCGATCAGGTCTACGATCACGCCGCAGGGGATGGCGAGCAGAGGACCGGTCAGCAGGGAACAAAGGGAGATGGCGGGAAAGGACATGGAGATTTGAAGCCCTTGCGTTCCCAACGGGATGTTGAAGATCTCAATGACGATGGCGAGGGCGCAGAGCAGGGCGGCGACGGTGAGCTTGCGCAGGTTTGTGCAATCTTTTGCGGCTTCCCGCCAGTACGCGCGGGAAAAGGGATGGGGATACAGCGCGAGGGAATCGGTTTGGGTGCGTTTTGACATAAAAAATCCTCCTTTCCTTACAGAAATCCTGCGAGAAAATGAGGACAGACAACGAATCTTCCTGCCTTGGGATTTTTCAGCGGGATGCGGCGAACACACCGCGCTGTTTCGAAACGCTTGCGTTTCGAAACGCGAGGTTTCGCCTTGTCGGTCAGCAGACCGCCATTTTGCAGAAGCGCACTTCTGCAAAACCGGCGAAACTTCGGCGCTCGAATTGCATGCAGTACAAATCAGCTTTCGTCCGGGAGGCAACTCCCCGTCCTTCCGGCACTATACGCGTGAACGCCTACTCTGTAGGTAGGGTTAGTATAGCACGCCGCGGGAGGAATTGCAATAGGAAAACGGAAAAATTGCAAAAAATCGCCGGGGAGGCGGGAACCTCACCGGCGATCGCGGAATTATTCGCTTGCAAACAGGCTTAACCAGTAGGCGCTGTTCTCGTCCGGCTCGGACAGAACGCCCTCCTTTTTCGCTTCGTACAGCGAGCAGGTGACAAGCATCGTCAGGTGGTTGGAAAGGAAATTGCCCATCTGCCAGCGCAGATGTTCGGGCACTCCGGCGGCATACTCCTGTAGGGTCAGATCGTACAGCTGCCGCATAAAGGGTTCCGCTTCGCGATAGAAGCCCGCCGCGATCCGTTCCAGCGTTTCGCGTCCCTCGCGCCCCACGTAGTAATAGTTCGGGCGGAACGTCTCGCCGTCCTTGCAGAACAGTTTCTTTTCCAGTGCGATGCTGAACAGATATTTCTGTTCTTCGTTCAGCTCCCGGATAGAGAGCGTGCCTTTCTGGATCTCTTTGCACAACGCGAATACCTCATCCGGCAGGTCGAAAAATGTCGAGCTGTCCAGCCCGCTCCAGTAGTGGAAGAAACCCTGTACGAATGTCTTTTCCGTCTTGTGGACCGGTCCGTCGGAGGGATGATACGGCTGCCAATCGTGTTTTTTCCGCGTGTGTAATTCGTTTTCAAACCCGAGGGCGATCCACTTCCCGCCGTTGGGGCGATCCGGTATGTCCCGGAACGGCACGTGGATGTGATTGTCGTATTTGAATTTGTCAATGGTGATCTCCGGGATGATATGCAGATACACCCAGAGCAGCCGCTCCCACGGGAAGCCGGCAAGGTTGCAGACGGGGTTCATGAGGGTCTCCCGATTGGCATTGAGATGCGCCATCAGCTTTTGATAGTATGCGGGGAACGCGGTCTCATAAATTTTGACGCCCAGTTCCGCATTTTGCCCCGGCAGGATGACGAAATCCGTTTGGTAAGCGCCTTTGGACGCTTCTTTCATCAAATGATTTTCCACCAGATAGCCCACCTCGTCCTCCACGTAGGGCGCGGAGATGCCCAATTCCATGCAGAGATCCTCGACGGTCATGGGCTGCCGATAAGCGGCGAGCAGGATGTTCTGCGCAGATTTACGTTTGGCGCAGGACATGGGTTCCTCGCCCGCTCCCGGCAATCCCTGACAGGCTACAAACAAGGCTCCGGGGCGATAGCTTTTTTCGCCGTATGTTTTCATCGTGTTCATTCCTTTCCGAATCGCTTCTTTTGCGTCGTGAAGCCACCATTTGACCGTTCCGGCAGGTTTCCCCAGCGCGGAGCCGATCTCGGCGCAGGTCATGTTGTCGAAGTAGAACATGACGACCGCCTTTCGGTAGTTCCCCGAAAGCAGGGCAAGCTCCCGGCGGAGAAGCTGTTGCTGCTCTTCGAGGATATACGCCTGCTCGACGTCCTCGTCCGAGGTGAATTGATCCGTCAAATACGCCGTGGAGCCGCGCTTCTTCCGGCGCAGCCAGTTACAGAATACGTGCTGGGAGACACTCCACGCGAAGGCGTTGGGGTTGTCGATGGGCTTGCCGGAGTGGGTCGCTTTCAGCATTTCCACGCAGATGTCCTGCGCAAGATCTTCCGCGTCCTGCTCCGAACGCACCTTCGAGCGGCAGAAGCCGTAGATCTTCTGGATCAGTTCTTCGCTTAACAGTTCGGTCAAATGGATCACCTCACTTTTTTGAATTGGCAACCGGTTGTTTCAATGATAGAGTAACCGGAAGGGCGTGACGGTTGGAAGTTTTTTTCAAAAAAGAAAAAAGGGAGCACGATCCCTTTTTTACGTTTCCGCGATGACGTTCCATGCCTCACACAGGCGGGGGAGGGACCACGCGGCGTTTGCCGGACTGGTGGATGGCAGACAGGTCGCCTCGACGCCGGTTTGCGGCAGGATATGACGGCGGTAGCAGGCGTCCGAGGTTTTTCCGTTGGTGAAAATCCGGATGGCGGGGCAGGTGCGCAGGATGGGGGAAAGGTCGTTGGGGGTGGCGTGGGTAATGCTGCTGTCCGAACTGCCATGCAGCTCGCAGGACGCGATGGAATCCCAGAGCGCCACGCCGTTGCGAAGCAGGAACGCTTTCTTTTCCTCGATTGTTCCCGGCGTTCCCTCTCCGAACACGGCCGCCAGAACCTTCCAGAATCGGTTCTGCGGATGGGCGTAGAAAAACCCTTCCTCCCGGGAGCGCACAGACGGGAAGCTCCCGAGGATCAGTACCCTTGATGACGCATCGTAAATCGGGGGAATGGGGTGAATCTGCTTTTGCTTATTTATCATATCACATTGAAGTTTTCGCGGGAGGTGCGGAGGGAGCCTTTTTCAAAAGGCTCCCTCTGCAAAAATCCTTATCCCACCGTAATATTGACGATACAGGTCTCGGATTCGCCCATGAAGTTGTTGTAGGTGTAGGCGAAGCTGTCAGAGCCGGTGTAGCCCTTCTCCGGGTAGTAGATGAACTGCCCGTCGAGGGTCAGGGAGACGCTGCCGTGCTCAGGCGCACCCACGAGGGTGTACAGGGCGGGGAGATCGTCCCCTTCGGGGGTGAGATTGCCGTTCAGACGGGTGTCCGCGGCGGTGGTGAGGGAGAGGTCCGCCCGCTTTTCCGGGGTGATGACCAGATCTCCCTTGATGAAGTGATAGGTGGCGTCGTACTGCATCCGGTTGAGCCCGTTGTGGGTGTACGCCATGTCCGCGAGGTTGTAGTAATCGTCGTAGTAGATGTGGGTCGCGCCCTTCATGTAGCCGTAGCGTGCGCCGTATTCGAGATACTGCATATACCGGCGGGCATAGCGGTAATCGCTGCGTGCCTGGGTGGTATGCTCGATCTCCACGCACATATTCTGCGCCAACGTGCGGTCGGCGGTGCAGGGCAGGCGGAAGAAGGGAGTGTTCAGCTTGAACACGTGGTTGGGCTGCATGCAGACGATATCAAAGCCCAGCTCGTAGCCCAGATAGTAGCGATGTGCGGTGTAGTAGGGGATCCACAGCAGGTAGGAACCGAATTCGTGGACGTAGTTCGCGACTTCCTTGATGATGGGGGTGTCGTCCCATTCCCAGATGACCGCTTCGTTGGTCCAGTAGAATCCGCCGAATTCCAGATTCTTGTAGCCGCGGGAGTTGAATTCGTCGGTGCAGAGGTTCATGTACCAGTCGATGACGGTCCGTCTGCCCTCGGGGGTGGTGAGGTTCTCCGTAACCCCGTCGCCGTCCACGTCCCCGAAATCGGTGACGGTGGGATAGGGGTAGAGGAAGGTGCAGTAGACCTGTACGCGGTAGTCGGGTCTGTTCAGGGCGTCCTTGACCCGGCCCACCACTTCTTCCAGCTTGTCAAAGCCGTTTTTCCCGTTGAAGGTGTTGTTGAAGAGGAATTCCCAGTCCATCTTCTTGTTGGCTGCGTGACCCTGACCGCCGGAGGGCAGGTCGCCGGTGATGCAGTAGGCAAAGCCGTCCATGAAGGTGTCGAGGATGTTGCCTTCGTCGTCGATGTAGGCCACCATGGGCAGGAGGGAGTTCTCGTCACCCTTTTCCCCGAAGACCAGCGCGATGTCCTTGGCCTTGATGGGGGTGTTGTCGGGGTTGGCGTATTCGGCGTTCTCGTCGGCGGCGTAGTAGAGGTAGGAGGGCAGACCGCTGTCAGAGAGGCGGGTGGTATTGGAGGCGTCCTTGGTGCCGATGGCTTCCAGCTCGTCGATGAACAGCACGGCGGACTCCACGCGGAAGCGCACGAAGCGTGCGGCGACGGGAGTTTCCGGCTTGAGTTCAAAGGTGAGACGGAGGGCGCTGACGCTCATCTGTACGTCGTCCTCCCGGTCGTACTGCGCTACCGGGTACCAATGCACCGCGTCATCCGAAAGGAAGGCGGTCATGTGGGTGGGACGGGAGATCCCCCAGTCGGTCTGCTCCAGCAGGCTGACGGTGAGGTTCTCGATGGTGGAGATCTTGCCCAGATCGTAGAAGATATTGATGGCGCCGCCGCCGCGATGGAAGAACCAATCGCCGGAGTAGCAGTACATATTGCTCGCCAGCTTGCCGTCGGTGAGGACGGTGGTGGTGACGGGCGTTTCCCCGCCGACGCCGTCGGTCAGGGCTTTGTCGGTGTCCTCGTAGAAGGAGGTGGCGATCTGCTGGGGCAGACCCAGCAACAGGTTTTGAGAAGTCTTGTAGTCCGCCTCGGAGCTATCCCAGAACAGATCCTCCTTGACGGTGGGGAAGGAAACGTGGGGGTAGTATTCGCCCACTTCCTGCTCGACCCCTGCGATGACCTCTACTTCCTCCAGCCACCAGCTGCAGTCGGTCTCTCCGAGGAAGTCAAAACGGACGTACCGCGCCTTGATGTATTCCGGCAGCAGCAGGGTGTAGGTGTAGTTATTGGTCGCCGGCGGGGCGTACATTCTGCCCAGCAGGACGAAGTCCTTCCCGTTCTCGGAGCCGTACACGTCCACCGCGTCCGGGAACGCAACGTCGATCCCGCCGCTCTGGGCGAACAGACGGAAGGCGTAGAGATCGTCACGGGTCTTTTTCAGATCCAGCGTCAGGGTAGCGGGGTTTGCCTTGTTTTCCGCGGAGAACGCCACCCAGACGGGGTCGCCGAACAGACGGCCGGTGGGCTCGCCGTCGGTGAGATAGGTCTCGTGCAGGGGAGCGCGTTCGTCAAAGACGGTGTTGCCGAAGGTGTACTCCGCGCCCTTCGCCACGTTCTCCGTGGCGGGGAGATCCGCCTTTTTGCCGGTGGAGAGCGCCTTCCACGCGGTGCGGTCAACCTGCTCACTGTTGTAGAGCGGCGCAACGGTGTCCTTCTGTTCCGGTTCCGGCACGTCGGCAAAGACCTCGATCTCATCGATGAAGATGAAAGCGCTGCCGGCGCCCATGGAGACCATGACCCGAATGTAGCGGTAATCCTTCGGCTCGTCCAGTACCTTGCGGGCTTCCGACATATTCATCACGCCTGCGGCGGGGAAGTTGACGGTGCCCAGACGCGCCCAGCTTTCCCTGTCTTCGGAACCGTAGAAGGTGGCGGAGCGGGCGAGACCGATGCCGTAACGGTCCATTTCCAGACAGCGGGCGGAGATAGCGGTGATGCGCTTGCCGTCCTCCCCCAGATCGATCTCGAAACGGGTGGTTTCCTTGAACGCCATCATACGCACGTCCAGATAGTCAGCCGCGATGTCCGGGACCTTCTGCCCGTCGGTGAGCTGCTGCCCGAAGACGTCCGGGTAGCTTTCGCTGGGCAGGCTGCTGGCTGTGTAGGGCTTTCCTACGCTGATGAGGGTCTGCCGGGGCTGATCCGTTGTGGGGTCTCCATCCGGTTCCGACGTTTCTTCGCTTTCCTCGGAAGCAGCGGAGGAGGCGTCGTCGACGGACGTGGCGCAGGCGGTGAGCAGCAGCACCCCAGAGAGCAGCAACAGGATCCATCGTGTCAGTTTCTTCATACGGGTATGTTCTCCTTGTTTTCTGTATGTTCTGTCTGTTTTGTTTCGTTCCGAATGGCGACCGGCACGCCGTTGACCGTCAGCATGCCCTCCGCGCGGATGATCAGGCTGGGCTTGCCGTCCAGCAGCTTGACCTGTACCAGATCGCTGCGGGAAGCGTCTACCCGTACCAGCACGTCCTCCGTGCGGAACTCCGTCTTGCTGTTTTCCGCCAGATTCTGGGGCGGAAGGGTTCCTTTTTCCCCGAAGGCTTCCTCATATTGCGCGTCGAAGCGCTGCAGCTTTTCCTCCGAAACGCCGCAGGAGGTCAGGACCTCCCGCAACTCCTCCCGGGTGACGGGAGGGACGGGCTCTTCCGGGTTTTCCTTTTGCTCCAGCACCCGTGCAAGCAGGGTGTCCTGCACCGCCTGCACCACGTCGTAGCTGCACTCCTCCTCCAGCGCGTCCGCCAGAAGCTCCCGGAAGGTCTCCTTCTGCTCGTCGGCGGGCATGGGGAGCGGGGTGCCGAACAGGGCGTTTGCAAGCTCCGGACGGTTGTCCTTCAGGTTTTTCGCCGCGTACAGGGCGCCGTAGAGATTGGCACAGCGGTCGTCGAAGGCGGGGAACAGGAATCCCACCTCCGGGGAGGCTACGATCTGATCCGCTTCCCGGCTTTGGAACAGGCTGCGGAAGGCGTCGTACCGCAGGGAAGGTTTGGTCAGCTTCACCGGGCAGACGCAGCACAGAATGTAGGAGAACATGGTGTCTGAACCGTCCTCGCGCTTCGCGCCGTCCTTGCCGTAGGAGGGCACGTCGTACACGTCCTGCGCCAGCAGGATCAGGTAGTTCCCTTCCTGCTCCAGCGCACCGATGATCTTCCCGAAGAGGGCGTTCACCGCTTCTTCGTCCCCCAGCTTGCTTTCCCGCAGGGTGGAGAGCAGCTTGTGCTCCTCGCCGGAGGTCACTTGTTCGTTGGTGAAGGTCACGTCCAGCAGGTTTTTCCCCGCTTTGCCGGTTAGGGTGCGGCGAAACAGCGCCAGATAGCGCTCCGCTTCCTCCTGCCCCATCATGGGCATGGATTGCCGGAAGGAGGTGACGATCTCCTTTTTCTCGTTGACGTAGCAGCCGCAAAGGGCGCCGATGTTGTTCTTTTCATAACGGAAGCGGCGCCGCAGCTCCGCGATTTCTTTATCCAGCATGGTGTTTCCTTTCTGTCTTTTGGGGTTCCGTTTGGTATTGTAACATATTTTTGGAAAAAAAGCAATGCGGATTTTGTAAAAAACGATTTTTGCTCTCCGTTTCGGGGAACACTACCTTCGTGCCTTGACAAAAAAACGGAACTGTGGTAGAGTAAACGGGAAGAAAACGGAAAGGAAAGACGACCGACCATGGAAAACGGCTATCGCATCCGCCCGCAGTATGTGGAGGAATGGAAAGCGCGGCTCTCCCCGGAGGTGTACGAGGCGCTGGTGGAAAAGGGCGTGGATATTCAGGACATCGTTGCCTTCGCCCGGGAATGGGATATGGCGCTCCAGCGGGTGCTGGATCAGGTGGAGGAGAAGGAAGAAACATCATTTTCGTGAAATCCTTACATAATATAATATAGTAAGGATGGATGATGGGTATGGATTTCACCGGCACCCAAACGGAAAAGAATCTGCATGCCGCCTTTGCGGCGGAATCGCAGGCGTACACCAAGTACGGCTTCTACGCCGCCGTCGCCCGCAAGGAAGGCAGCACCCTGATCGGGGATCTGTTCGAGGAGACCGCCAAGAACGAACAGGCGCACGCGAGCATCTGGTTCCGGCTGCTGCACGGGGGCGAGCTGCCGGACACGGCGATCAATTTGCAGGACGCCGCCGGCGGAGAATACTACGAATGGACGGATCTGTACGCCTCCTACGCCAAGACCGCCCGGGAGGAAGGGTTTGCCCAAGTGGCGAAACGCTTTGAACAGGTGGCGAACATCGAAAAGCAGCACGAGGAGCGCTACAAGGCGCTGCTTGACCGGCTGAACACCCGCACGCTGTTCGTTTCCGAGACCGTCTGCATCTGGCAGTGCACCAACTGCGGGCATATCCTCGTGGGGACGCAGGCGCCCGTCGTCTGCCCGGTTTGCTCCCACCCGCAATCCTATTTCCAGCGATTGGCGAACCGATATTAATAAATCATTTACGATCTGTTTACAAAAATTCAACACATTTTGTTGCAGCTTATATTATAATAAGGATGCAACCAGGAGATAGAAGAGAAAAACGACGATGGAGAGGGAGGTGAGTCCAATGAACACAGAGATCTTTCAGAATGATGAGAAAGGATGGTGTTTCCAATGGGCCGCTAACCTCCGGTCCGCTCGGTAAGTACAAGAACTTCAAAAAGAAAACTGACATTCACTACACGGACGGCGCGTGGAAAAACGCGCCGTTTTCTTTTTTGCTTTCAAAACATTTTTTTCATCTCATATTTTGCGCCGGGGGTGCGGAAAATAAACACGCAACAAAAACAACTTGCAAATAGAAAAGGAAAGGTCACAAGCGTGAACAGTATGAAAAGAACCGTTTTCAGACCGATCCTCGGTTTTTTGAGCGCGTGCATCCTCCTGTGCGCACTGGCACTGGCGTTTTCCCCCGCGGCTTCCGCAGAGGGGAAGGAGAGAGAGCTGATCCCCGGCGGGATGGCCTTCGGCGTGAAATACTACGCCAAGGGCGCTATCATCATCGGCACCTGCGATGTGGAGACCGCCTCCGGGCTGGTTTCTCCCGCCCGTGACGCGGGGCTGGCGGCGGGAGACATCGTCACGGCGGCGGGCGGCAAAGAGATCGGCAGTCTGGAGGAGCTTCTGGAGCTGGTCAGAGGCTGCGGCGGGAAAAAAATCGAGATCCAATATCAGAGAGACAACCAAACGCAAAACACCTTCGTCACCCCGGCGATGGACAAGGGAGTCAATGAATACCGCATGGGCGTCTGGGTGCGGGACAGCACGGCGGGCATCGGCACCATTACCTTCATTGACGGGGGATCCCGTCGCTTCGGCGGACTGGGACACGGCATCAACGATTCCGCCACCGGGCTGCTCATGCCCTTCGGGCGGGGAAGTATCACCGATGTGAAGATCACCGGCGTGGTGCGGGGGCGCAAGAGTATGCCCGGAGAGCTGAAAGGAGAGTTCGGCGCTTCGGATATGGGCAAGCTCTTCTCCAACACGGAGGTGGGGGTCTTTGGCACCTACGACACCCTCCCGGCGGAGCTTCCCGACCCGGTGCCGGTGGCGCCCGCTTCCGCGCTCCACACGGGGAAAGCCGTTCTCCGCACCTCCGCAGGAGGCAGCCTGCAGGAGTACGCCATCGAGATCGAGGAGATCTACCGGGATTCCGGCAAAACCAAGAACTTTCTCGTCCGGGTGACGGATGAGCGCCTGCTTTCCCTCACCGGGGGCATCGTGCAGGGGATGTCCGGCAGCCCGATCCTTCAGGACGGCAAGCTGGTGGGCGCAGTTACCCACGTCCTCGTCAACGATCCCAGCCGGGGCTACGGCATCTGCATCGACAATATGCTTGAGGAAATGCAGAAGGCGGGGTAATGCGACCCCCTGCTGAAGGGGACCGCGCTCCAAATTTGAACGCAAAGCGTTCAGATATAGAATCCCGCGATGCAGGAAAGGCAGAGGGAACATTCTTATGATCCGATCGAATGATGCGGGGGGACGTGAAATGTACCCTCTGTCTTTCCTGCACATTGGGGGGTGGGGAGCGTCCCCGCAGACACCAATCTTTTGTTTTTTTCGTCAAAAAAGGGTTGACAAGCAGAGGGCGACATGATATAATAATGAAAACATCGGGAAAGGGCGGTCTTTGTCGTATGGAACGGATGCAATTCTGGCACATTCTGTATGCGAAGGCGGTCATTTTTTTATCTTTTTGCTGACGGGCGTCTTTTTGCCCGCTTTTTCTTTTGCGGCTTGTCAAAATAACTCGAAAGAGAGGAAAAAAGCATGAAACTCATCTACGGCGTGAAAGACAAACCCAAGTTTAACAAACTCATCGTGTTTGCCATTCAGCAGTTGCTGGCGATCATGGCGGCTACCATCGCCGTCCCCAACATCGTAGGCAACGGACTTACTCCGTCCGCCGCCCTCTTCGGAGCCGGCGTGGGAACCATCGTATACCTGCTCTTCACCGCGTTCAAGAGCCCTGTGTTCCTCGGTTCCTCCTTTGCGTTCCTCGGCTCCATGTTCTCCGCTTTCGCGGGCGGCGTGTCCATGCAGCTGGGCTTCCTCGGCCTCATCCTCGGTGCCTGCTTCGCGGGGCTGGTGTATGTTGTTCTGGCGGTCATCGTCAAGCTGGTCGGTTCCGGCTGGGTCAATAAGCTGATGCCCGCAGTCATCATCGGACCGACGGTTGCCATCATCGGGCTTTCCCTTGCGGGGAACGCCATCGGTGATCTGGGCGCTTCCAACTATACCCATCAGGTGAACGCCGCAGATTACCAGATCGTAGAAAGTTACGGGCAAAATGAAGATGGCGAATTTGTCGTGACCGGCGTGACCGTGTTTGATAAAGATGACAAAAAACTGGAAAATGCGCTTTCCAATGTCACTGCAAACAAGGATAACGACGGAAACTTTGTTCTCACGGAGGACAACAGCTATCAGTTGACTGAAACTCCCGGCTCCGTCTATGTGGCCATTATCTGCGGTCTCATGACGCTGGCCGTCACCATGCTCTGCTCGGTATACGGTAAGAAGATGGCAAGGCTGATTCCGTTTATCATCGGTATCATCGCCGGATATGCCACCGCGTCGGTCTTCTACTTGATCGGTCATTTGACGGATAATCCCGCACTCATGGTGATCAACTACGGCGCTATCGTCGATTGCTTCAAGGTGATCAATGTGGAGACCTTCATCTCCCTTCCCCAGTTTACCTTCTTGGAAGCCGTTAAGGGCTTCGGCGAATTGGACGGCACCTATCTCGCAACCATTGCCGTGGCGTACATCCCCGTGGCGTTCGTGGTGTTTGCCGAGCATATTGCCGACCATAAGAACCTCTCCACCATCATCGAACAGGATCTGCTGGAAGAACCGGGTCTGCACCGCACTCTGCTGGGCGACGGCGTCGGCTCCTTCGTGGGCGCTATCTTCGGCGGTTGCCCCAACACCACTTACGGCGAATCCGTTGGCTGTGTTGCCATCACCCGGAACGCTTCCGTGGCCACCATCTTCGTCACCGGCTGTCTGGCGATCCTTATCTCCTTCCTTTCCCCCTTTGTTGCCTTCCTTTCCACCATTCCTTCCTGCGTAATGGGCGGCGTGTGCATGGCGCTGTACGGCTTCATCGCCGTCTCCGGTTTGAAGATGCTGCAAAAGGTGGATCTGGAGCGTAACGAGAACCTGTTCACCGCGTCGGTCATCCTCATCGCCGGTATCGGCGGGCTGGCGCTGAGCTTTGGAAAGGTCACGATCACCGAGGTCGCCTGTGCGCTGATCCTGGGCATCCTGACCCACACCATGCTCACCAGAGGAAAGAAAAACAAAGACGAAAGCGAAGACGAATAATCATGGCTGAACTGCATATCATCGATCATCCGCTGATCCAGCATAAGCTCACCATCATGCGCAACCGCAAGACCGGTTCGAAGGACTTCCGGGAGCTGCTGCGGGAGATCGCCATGCTTATGGGTTACGAGATCACCCGGGACCTGCCGCTGGAGGATCTGCACATCGAGACGCCTCTTTGCCCCATGGTGGGGAAGAAGATCTCCGGCAAGAAGCTGGCGATCGTTCCCATCCTGCGCGCCGGGGTCGGCATGGTGGACGGGCTGCTGTCCCTCATTCCCGTGGCGAAGGTGGGGCACATCGGGCTGTACCGGGATCCGGACACCCATCTGCCGGTGGAATACTACTGCAAGCTGCCGCCGGACGTGGCGGAGCGCACCGTCTTTGTGGTGGATCCCATGCTCGCCACCGGCGGAAGCGCTGCGGACGCCCTGACCAAGATCAAGGAGCGGGGCGTGACGGATCTCCGCCTGCTCTGTCTGGTGGGAGCGCCGGAAGGCGTCAAGAAGGTGCAGGAAACCCATCCGGACGTGCCCATCTATCTGGCGGCGCTGGATGAACGGCTCAACGAGCACGCGTACATCCTGCCCGGGCTGGGCGACGCGGGAGACCGCATCTTCGGTACGCTGTAACGTAAAAAAGAATCCGCAGGGTGTTCGCAAATGTAAACAATTTGTGAACACCCTGCATTTCTGTGGGGAACCTATTGCAAATTGGATTTTTTTCTGCTATAATAGCACCCGTATCTAAATCTCAAGGCGCACTTTGAAGGGCAGAATTTGTCAGAATACGGTTTAGAGCTTCTGTTTTCGTATGGTTGGTGCAGTATTCATACGTTTTCGGGTCCATAGGAAAGCAGAGTCTAATAAAAACATGCTTCAACAAAAAAGAGAAACATGACTCATTTTAAGGAGGAAAAACAATGAAGAAAACAAGAATCCTTTGCTTGCTTCTCGTTCTCGTCATGTGTGTGGCTGCTTTTGCTGCATGCGGCGATGAGGAAGAGAATCCCAGCGAAGGCGACAACACCAGTGTCGACAACTCCGGTGACGAATCCGGTCAACCCGGTCCGGATGAACTGGGCGAACGTAAGGAGTACACCTACAAGTCCTACGACTCGGCGCTCGGTACCAACTGGAACCCCCACACTTGGGAGATGAACTCTGACGATCTGATCCTCAGCTACGTCTCTTCTCCCTTCTGCACCATGTCCATTAAGGATTCCGTGAACGGCGAGTATCAGTGGGTCTTTGAGATGGCTACCTCTATCGAGGACGTCACCAAGGATCACAAGGATGATCTGACCAAGTACAAGGTCGACCTGCAGCCGGGCAAGACCGCAGACAATACCGAAGACGGCTACGTCTACGAGATCAAGCTCAACCCCGACGCGAAGTGGGAAAACGGCGAGAAGATCACCGCTGACGACTACATCTACTCCATGCAGCAGCTGCTGGATTCCAAGATGCGTAACTACCGCGCGAACCTGTACTGGGGCGGCGAATCCGCTGTCGCTGGCGGTCTTGCGTTCTACAACTCCGAAGCTCCCATCTATGCTACGGTTGTTCCTGCATACGGCGAAGAAGATGAGCCGGATTATTCCTTCGATCTTTCTTCTCACACCGTTTACATCAACCTCACCAGCAACGAAATGACTCTCGCTGGCTACAGCTTCAACGAGATCACCTATGACTACGGCTACTGCGACAGCGCGCTCTACGAAGCACTTGCTGAAACCGCAAACGCTTACGGCTACATCGAAGTCACCGATGAGAACAAGGAAGACATCCTGACCCTGATGGATCAGTACCTTGCAGCTTTCGGTCTGAGCATCTATGCGGACGACGAGGGCAACATCGCAGAAGACCTCTACATGGAGTTCCTCTTCTACTTCACCGAAACCTACGGCGACAAGGTCGAGTACGACGCTGTCGGCTGCTACAAGGTGGACGATTACACCATCCGTTACGTCTGCCAGTACCACATCAACCGTGACTACTTCCTGACCTCCTGCACCTCCACCTGGCTGGTGTACAAGGATCTGTACGAGGCAGGCAAGGAAGAAGTTGCCGGTCTGATCAAGACCAACTACGGTACCTCCAAAGAGACCACCATGTCCTACGGTACCTACAAGATCGATTCCTATCAGGACGGCAAGCAGATCATCTTCTCCCAGAACGAGAACTGGTACGGCTTTGAGAAGCTGGCAAACGGCGCTCTCATCTCCTACACCAACTTTGAAGTCGACGGCGAGAAGGTTCAGCAGTATCAGGCGACCAAGATCATCATCGACGTCATGAAGCCCGAGACTGCGAAGCTCGAGTTCCTCAAGGGCAACCTGACCGAGTGGTCCCCCGAAGCGGACGACCTGATCGACTACGCTACCTCTGACTTCCTGTACAGAGTTGACGAGACTTACACCCAGTCCTTCTTCTTCCACACCAATGTGAACTCCCTGAAGACGATGGACGAATCCAAGGGCAACAAGAACAGCGTTGTCATCTCCAACACCAACTTCCGTAAGGCGCTGAGCCTTGCGTTCAACCGCGACGAGCTGGTCAAGGCGACCGCAGGCTACAAGCCGGCTTACGCCACCATGAACAGCCTGTACTTCTACAACGTTTACGAGGATCCGACTTCCTCCTACCGTAACTCCGACGAAGCGATGCAGGCCATCTGCAACGTGTACGGCGTGGAATACGGCGAAGGCACTCCCTACGCGACCCTGAAGGACGCGTACGATTCCATCAACGGCTACAACCTCACCGAGGCGAAGGCCCTGATGAAGAAGGCTTGCGAGGAACTGGTCGCTGACGGCCTGTACACCGCAGGCGAAGAGATCTACATCCGTATCGGCTGGGCGAAGGGTTCCCTGACCACCTCCGATCAGCAGCTGGTCACCATGCTCAACGAGCAGGTCAACGCAGCTCTGGACGGCTCCGGCTTCGGTAAGATCACCTTCGAAGCGATCGACAACATCGAGAACCGTTACTCCAGCACCGCCAGCGGCGACTTCGCTATTGGCTACGGTGCATGGGGCGGCGCAGCGTTCTATCCGTTCCGTAACTTCCAGGTCTACATGGATCCGGATTCCTACGACATCCACGAGGCTGGCTGCTGGGATCCGACCAAGGAAGAGTGGACGCTGGTCGTTGACGGCAAGGAAGTCACCATGACTTGCCAGGCATGGTCCAACGCACTGGTCGGTAACGGTCAGTATGCGACCGCAGGCTTTGAGACCCAGCTCTCCATCACCGCGCAGCTGGAAGAGAAGTGGCTGGAAACCTACTACCGCATCCCGCTGTACAGCACCACCGCTTGCTTCCTGATGTCCCGTCAGGTGTCCTACTACACCGAAGAGTACAACATCATGTATGACTTCGGCGGTCTGCGTCTGATGAAGTTCAACCTCGACGACGAGGAGTGGGCTAAGTACGTCTCCTCCCAGGGCGGCGAACTGGACTACAAATAAACCAACGGTTGCACCCGTCAATCGGTTCGGTTGACCAATCGTGACTATACGGGCGGGGGGAATCCATTCCTCCGCCCGTATTTGCTTATTCTACCGGAAATCTGTCTGAAGCAGACATGCGGGCAAAAACGGTGGCGGATCGTTTCCTTTTTTTGCCGCACGTTTGCTCCAGACAAAGGGGCGGCTCCCGTGTGCCCAAAATCGGGAGGAGTTTTATGAAAGGTATGGTGGTATACCGATGACCAAATATGTAATCAAGCGTGTGCTTCTCATGTTCTTGACGCTGTTCATCATCGTGTCGATCAGCTTTTTTCTGATCCGCGCGTTGAAGCCGGCGAAGCCGGAGACGCAGGATCTGAACCAGCAGAAGGCGATCGAGGACCGTTGGGAGGCGCTGGGCTACAACGAGCCGATCCTGTCGCAGTACGGGATCTACTTGAAAAATATCGCCACCAAGTGGGATTTCGGTACTTCCTGGAAGGTGAAAATGAACTCGGACGCATGGGACCTTCTCATCGGTCGTTTGCCTCCCACCATCATTGTCAACCTGTACTCCCTGCTCTTCTCCATCCCTGTGGGGATCGGTCTGGGCGTGCTGGCTGCCATTAAGAAGAACAAATGGCAGGATACCGTCATCAGTACGGGGGTCATCATCTTCATTTCCGTCCCAAGCTACGTTTACGCGTTCCTTGTGCAGTATTTCATGTATTTCAAATGGGGATGGTTCCCACAATCGACCATCTACTCATTGGCGGACGCGGGCGGCAGCTACTTTACCTGGAAGATGTTCTACAGCATGATCATGCCTATCCTCGCGCTCTCCTTCGGTGAGATCGCGGGACTCTGCCGCTTTACCCGCGCGGAGCTGACGGAGACCCTCACCTCTGATTACATGCTGTTGGCGCGCACCAAAGGGCTTACCCGCAGGCAGGCGACCACCCGCCATGCGCTGAAGAACGCCATGGTGCCGATTCTGCCCATGATCATTTCCAGCTTCATCGGGATTTTGGGCGGCTCGTTCATCATCGAACAGATTTTTAGTATTCCCGGCGTCGGCAACCTGTATATCCAGTCGGTCAACCTGCTGGACTTCGACGTGTTTATGCTGGATACGATTTTCTATACATTTGTAGGCCTGTTGGCGGGTATCGTGGTGGATATCAGCTACGGCTTCATCGATCCGCGGATCAGAATGGGGGAGAGATAAGATGGCTGCGAATATCTATCCGAATATCCCCAAGGAAAAATTTGCCTTTGTGCAGACAGGGGAGCGGCTGACCGACAAGAAATTTGTGGATAAGCCGGTGGGCTACTTCCGGGACGCCCTGCGCCGGTTCTGCCGCAACCGTGCTTCCATCGTGGCTGCCGTCATCATCGTGGCGATCTTTCTGTTCGCCTTTTTGACGCCGCTGCTGACCACCGGTCAGGATGCGACCCTTATGGACGTGAACTACAAGCAAAAAGGGCCCCGCAATAAGTTCCTTTCCCAGTACGGGATCGCAACCGGTACCATTTCCACCACGGACAACCCGAAGAACGTGATTCGGAACTATGCCATCGGCATCGGCACCGCTATTGAAATCGGCGCTACCGATTGGGAGGGCAACACCATCTCCATCGCGGATAGCAGAGGGATGGATCTTCAGCCGGTGGTTTCCGCCAGCGATCCGGTGACAAAAAACGATGACGAATGGGGTCTGGAAAAGACCACTACCTATCAGGTTACTTACGACGATTACTTGACTGTCGGCTTCATGTACATGGACATCGAGCAATCCGAATTTGCCCGGATCCGGGAATGGGAGGAGCAGAACGGAATCCATGTGCTCTACCCCATGGTGGCGAAGAACGAATACAACCCCTTGGGGGACGCTGACGCCTACAACAACAACATGGGCGCGGCGAATTACTGGTACAAGGCCAGCTTCTCCTCCAGCAACAAGCAAAAATACATTCCGATGGTGACCAACGCCAAAGGCAACCTGAGGAAGATCGACCTGACGGAAAAACTGGACGATCTGGTGCTGGAGGACAACTACCTGCGGGATGAGGATGGAAATCTCCGCTACTGGATCTACAGCGGCGGCGGTACGCATGATACCGCGCAGTATAAGGTCCGCATCCTGTACTACAACTATTACCAGTACAAGAACGGCTTTGAGCCCCAGTACCTGCTGGGTACGGACGTGCAGGGCTACGACCTTGCGCTGCGTATGGCGTACGGCGTGCGGTTGAGTCTGTTGATCGCGGTGATCGTTTCCGTCATCAACTTCCTCATCGGTGCGGTGTACGGCGCCATCGAAGGCTACTACGGCGGCGCAACCGACATCATCATGGAGCGTATTTCGGACATTCTTGCCGGTATGCCCTTCATCGTTCTGGCGACGCTGTTCCAGATGCACTTGAAGGATCGCGTGGGCGCAGTGGGCTCCCTGCTGTTTGCCTATGTGCTGACCGGCTGGATCAGCACCGCTTCCCGTGTGCGTACCCAGTTCTACCGCTTTAAGAATCAGGAATATGTCATGGCGGCGCGCACGCTGGGCGCGAAGGACCGCCGGATCATCATGAAGCACATCTTCCCGAACTCTCTGGGTACCTTGATCACCTCCTCGGCGCTGGTCATTCCGAGCGTTATCTTTACGGAATCCATGCTCAGCTATCTGGGGATCATCAAGCTCGGCGGTGCGAATATCACCTCTCTGGGCACCCTGCTTTCCGACGCAAGCGATAAATGGATGTCTTACCCGCATCTGATGATCTTCCCGGCACTGGTCATTTCTCTGTTGATGATCAGCTTTAACCTGTTCGGCAACGGTTTGCGCGATGCGTTCAACCCGTCGCTGCGTGGCGTGGAGGA
>JAFLUP010000037.1 GCA_022508745.1 Oscillospiraceae bacterium
AACCTGCGACCTCCGGGTTATGAGCCCGACGAGCTACCAACTGCTCTACCCCGCGATATAGAAAATATGGTGCCGGAGACCGGGGTCGAACCGGCACGAGGGTTTAGTCTCACCGGATTTTAAGTCCGGGGCGTCTGCCTATTCCGCCACTCCGGCGTCCACAGCTCTGTTAGGATACCACACTCGGGCAGGTTTGTCAATAGGTTTTGCGAAAAAAGATTCTGTTATTTTCAAAATAAATCAGACTTCTATTGACTTTTTTCGCGTTTTGTGTTATAAGTATCATTCGTATGGGTTTGCTCTTTTGAGGGGTCAATTTATTCGCAGGAGCGTATATGAAGCAACTTTTCCATAGATGCAGTCAGGCCGTCAAAACGCGGTATCGCGCCTTTTTGACGCACATTTCTTCCGACCCGGGGCGGAAACGGTTCCGTATTTCCGGGGCGGTTTCGCTTGCCTGTCTGCTTGTTTTCTTGATCGAGCGGTATCCGATCTTTTATGCGCTGTTCTGGGCGGTTCTGCTGGGCACGATGGTATTTCTGGCGCAGGAAAGGGAACGGGAGATCCTTCCGCGTTTGCTCTGGCTGCTGGGGCCGCTGCTTTCCTTCCTGGGCGTGGAGTACATGATCGGAAACATCGAATATTTCCCGTTCGTTTGCCAGTTGAGCGCGCTGGAGATCTTTCTGAACCTGATCTGGTACTATATGATCGCAGGGGCGATCCATTTGATCTGCCGCAGGAGAAGGCTGTCCGCGGTCATCTCCGCCGTTTTGTTTTTGGCGATCGGCATGGCGGAATGTTATTTCTATGCCTTCCGGGGGCGCGTAATCTTCCCGGCGGATATCGTCGCTGTCAATACAGCGCTCAAGGTGGTTTCGGAATATAGTTTTTGGCCGTCTCTGCAGCAGTGGATGGGCATCCTCACCTGCGCAGCGTACGTGGCGGCGGTCTTTTTGCTTTCGAAAAAGCACCGCTGGCGCAGACCGAAGTGGTTCCTCGTGCTCCCCGTTACGGTGCTTTGCTTCGGATACCTCTGCATCTTCTTCCTCACGCCTTTCCTTTCCTGGACGGGCTTCGAGGGGAAGTTATGGACCTCTCTATGGCGGACGCGGGAAAACGGCGTTTTGCTGAATTTCACGATCAACCTGCGTTACAGCACTGTGGAGGAGCCGGAGGGCTACGCGGATCGCATCCTTTCGCTGACCAATGCTCGCAAGAGCGAAAAGGCGGAACTGTCCGAAGGGCAGACGCGCCCGAATATCATCGTCATCATGAACGAGTCCCTCAGCGATCTTTCCGTTCTTGGGGTGGAGACCAACGAGCCCTGTATGCCGTTCCTGAATTCCCTGACGAAGAATACCATCAAGGGGAATACATACGTTTCGGTTTTTGCCGGGCATACCGCCAATTCCGAATTCGAATTTTTGACCGGCAACAGCATTTCCTTCCTGCCGGTGGGAACGGTGGCGTACCAGATGTTTGCCCGGGAGGGAGATTATTCTCTGGTGCGGCAGCTTTCCGACCTCGGCTATGATTCCGTCGCCATGCACCCCTATGACGCCTTCGGTTGGAACCGTCCAAGTGTTTACCGCTATTACGGATTTGACAAGATGCACTTCATCGAGGATTTCCAAAACGTGGTGAATGTTCGCGACTATTGCAGCGACCGTTCCAACTATGAAAACCTCATCAGAACTTTCGAGGATCACCGAGCCGCGAACCAAGATACGCCGCTGTTCCTCTTTAATGTGACCATGCAGAATCATGGGGACTACTGGCCCCGCTGGGACGGATTGAAAAGAACCGTCTGGCTGACCGGCGATCTGAAGGACGACTACGAAGGCGTGGACATGTATCTTTCTCTGGTGCGGGAAAGCGACGAGGCGTTCAAAGAGCTGATCGAATATTTTCAGAAGGTGGAAGAACCCACGGTCATCGTGATGTTCGGCGACCATCAGCCGGGGCTTCCCAACGAGTTCTATGAAGATCTGTTCGGGCAGCATAAGGACACGCTGGAGGCCGAGCAGGCCATGTGTATGTACCAGATCCCCTATGTGATCTGGGCTAATTACGATATCGGGGGGAAGGAGTACGGCGATTTCTCGCTGAATTATCTTTCCACGGTGTTGGTGGACGCGCTGGGCTTTCCGAAAACGGGGTATCAGCAGTTCCTTTTCGAGGCCATGCAAACCCTTCCCATCATCACCCGGAACTTCTATCGCGATGCCGCCGGTCTTTGCAGCGCGGACACCTCTGTCCTGCCGCAAGAGGCGCAGAACATCCTTTCCGAGTACGCGATCCTGCAATACAACGGGATCAAGGGCAGGGAAAACCGCTACGACAGCTTTTTCAATTTGACCCCATAGGGAATATATATGAAAACGGAAACGGAGGTGACCACTTTGCCCGCATGGAAGCGCCGACTCTGCGCCGGGTACCGGAAACTGGAAACCGGCGGACGGCTGTTCCCGGAGTTTGCCGCTCTTTTGGTTTACCTGCTGTTGCTTTCCGTCTTTTTGTGCTTCCACGAGCCGTGGTACGACGAGGCGCAGGCGTGGCTGATCGCGCGGGACGGTTCCTTCCGGGAAATGTTTTTCGTCATCCCGCACTACGAGGGGCATCCGCCGCTGTGGTTCCTGCTGCTTTCCGTCTTTGCCAAGGCGGGGGCGGATTTTGAACTGACCGTCAAACTGCTTTCTCTGGTCATCAACGGGCTCGCGGTGGCGATCCTGCTGTTGAAAGCGCCGTTTCCCCGGATCGTGCGGCTGGTTTTGCCGTTTACTTACTTTTTGTTCTATCAGCACGGTGTGATCTGCCGCCCGTATTCCTTGCTGTTGGTGGGATTTCTGTTGGCGGCGTGCTTCTGGCACGACCGGGAGGAAAAGCCCTTCCGCTTTGCTCTCGCGCTGTTGCTCATGTGTGCCTCCAGCGCATACGGGATCATCTTCGCCGGCGGGATCGCCATCGTCTGGCTGATCGAGCTGCGCACGGCATCTCCCTCCTGGGGCAGCTATTTCCGTTCCCTGTTCCGCGGGCGGCGCTTCGCGGCGATGCTGACGCTGCTGTTGTTTGCGCTGACGCAAATCGCGCTGATCCTTCCCCGGAGCGATACCTTCGCCGCCAGCTACGGCTTGAACGGGGATAACTCCGTCTGGTTCCGTTTGCTTTACATGGTCTTTGGCGCGCTGGCGGACGCTACCTGCTTTTCCGCGTACGAATCCTACGATGAGCTGCGGTACGCGACTTTCTCCATGCCGAAGGTCGTGGTGGGCTGCGTGATCGGGTTTCTGCTGCTTGTCGTCATTTACCTTTGCGGGCGGAGAGGGAAGAAGCGGCTGCTGTTCTTCCTGCCCTTTGCGTTGTTTGCCCTGTTCAGCGGTGTGGTGTATTTTTACTTGCAGCACATCGACGTTTTGCTGCAATTTCTGCTGTTCTGGTGCTGGGTCTGCCGGAAGGAGCTTCTCCTGCACCCGCCTGCTCCGGAGGAAGCGCCTTCCCGCCTGCGTGCTGTTTCCAAACCTGTCCTTGCGGTGGGAATCGGCGTCTGCCTTGCCGTTTCCCTTTTCTGGACGGTGGCGGCCTGCCGGAACGAGGCGCTGTACCCTTACGGATTTTCCGATGCGCTGGCAGCGTATCTGGAGGAAAACGGGCTTGCAGAGCAGGGGATCATGGTGCGCTGGAAGGTGGATCAGGATGCGGACGGCACCATCTGGGACAACAACACCGCTCAGACGGTCAACGGCGTGGCGCTGAACGCGTACTTCGAAGAAAATATCGTCCTGAATATGAACGGCGGGGATCCGTGTATGCCGTATGTGACCCACCGCATCCCGAGCAGGGAAGAGGTGGCGGCAGAGCTGGAACGGCTGCGGGAATTAGGGTTGCCCGCCGCTGCGCTGGACAAAGTCCAGCTGGACGTGATCTTTTCCGAGTTTTCCGCTCGTGACGCGTACTTTGACGCGTACTATACCGAAGTACTGACGCTTTCGGAGTATCACCTTTGGAAGGACGGCTGGCAGTTTTCCGAGCATCATCTGTATGTTCGAAACGACCTTGTATCTCCGAACAAATAAAAGAAAAACGGTTCTCCTGCGGGGGGACCGTTTTTGACTGGAAAAACTTTTTGTGGGAAAATGTAAAAAAATCATTCGGAACCTATTGACAATCACGTGACCATGTGATATACTTGCTATAGAACAACGAAAGGAGTGGTGTTATGAATGGATTTTTGCCCGGAACGACCATTGAGCTGAAAGCCCTCACGCCCAATGCGGCGCGGGAACTGCTGGACCACCTGTTCCTCTCCGGGGGGCTGGTGCTTTCCCAGGTCACGAAGATGACGGGGCTTGCGCCCTATGAGGTGCAAAATTGGGTCAAACGCGGCTTTTTGCCGCCGCCGCAGCATAAAATGTATGACCGGAACCAGTTTTGCCGCATCGTCACCATCAATATGCTCCGCGAAAGTATGCAGATCGATAAGATCACCCAACTGCTGTCCTTCATCAACGGGCATCTGGACGATTCCAGCGACGATCTGGTGGACGATTCCGAGCTGTATAATTATTATGTCAACCTGCTCGCCGTGATGGAGGGGCATATGCCGGACGATGATGAGATCCGCACGCATATCCGCTACATCACAAGCGATTTCAAGGAACCGCGCCCGGGCGGAAAGCGCCGCCTTGCCCTTGTGCTGGAGGTCATGCTGTACGCGTTCTACTCCGCCGAGATGCGCAAGCGCGCGGAAACGCTGCTGCATAGTCTTGATTGAGAATATTTGATGAAGGAGGATCCGATATGCAAGTGGCATTGGTCATTTTAGCGGCTGTCCTTGTCATCCTGCTTTTCCCGATCGCCGTATTTGCATGCAAACGAATTTCCCTCTGCGTCAGGTTGAAAAGCGTCTGCGGCAGAAAGGGGTATGCGCTGATCCCGACACATTTTTTCTGGTTCTTCGGCAACTTTAACGGTGGGAGATGCGATTGCTATGTGCGAACGCCTGATGGCGTTTACTCCGTTAAGCTGTGCGGCGCTTCTTCAAAGACGTTCATTGATTTTGCGGATGACGTGCGATATGGCAGACGTTCCATCCGATTTCATATTTCTCCGGAGCTTCCCGTGATGCGGGAAAAGGGCAAAAAGAAATTTGATTTCCAATATCGCTGCCCCGAAACGCACGGCGTAAAGATCACTCCGGTGATCTTCATGTATCCGATGCCATTGAAAGTGACATATCGGAAGAACGGAATCGGCAATGGAGATTTCATCGGGGAAGGCTATTTCTACGATCGGACCGGCTTTATGAACCTGCTGGTCGATGAATCGACAGACTGCCGCGAAAGAACGGAACAGGCAAAAATCATTTGAAATTGTCACATACGGGGAGCGCGTGCGCTCTTGCGTATAGCAAAGAAAGGAACGGTGAGAACAATATGAGCGTATGGTGGGAAACCCTCGGGGCGGTCGGGCAGGTATTCGCCTGCGTGGCGATCCCGGCGACGGTGATCCTGTTTTTACAAACCATTCTGATGCTGATCGGCATCGGCGGCCATGAGATGGACGGGGACTCCTCGGACGGGGACGTGGGGCACGATTTCGGTCATGATTTTGACCACGACTTCGACGGGGACGGGCACGACGGCGTCTTCGGCGAGCACGACGGCCATGACGGGCACGATGGAGGGGACGGCGGGCTCCGCCTGTTCTCCTTCCGGGGAATCATCGCGTTCCTGTGCGTGCTGGGCTGGGTAGGCGTTCTTTGCGTTCGTATGGAGCTGGCGCTGCCGCTGACCATCCTGCTTTCGGCGGCGTCCGGGCTGCTTGCCATGGTGCTGATCGCACTGCTGTTCCGTCTGATCTACTCCCTGCAGGCGGATGGTACGGAAAACATCCGCAACGCCCTCGGCGCCTCCGGCACCGTTTACCTGCGCATCCCGCCCCGGCGGAAAGGTCGCGGCAAGGTCAACCTGCTGTTGGACGGCAAGCTGGTGGAAAAGGAAGCGGTCACGGACGAAGAGGAAATGATCGCCTACGGGGAACAGATCGTCGTCGTGGGCATCAGCGGCGGCACGGAGCTGATCGTACAGCGGAAAATCAAAAAAGAAAACATGTAACATAACTTCACGGTATAGGAGGAATCTATCATGCCTGAAACCATCATTCTGTTAGTCGTACTGGGTGTCCTTTTGTTCTCTGTCATCGTCTGGGCGTTTTCCCGGTATAAGAAATGTCCGTCCGACAAGATCATGGTCATCTACGGTAAAGTTGGGAAAAACAAAGACGGCACCAACAAGAGCGCCATCTGTATCCACGGCGGCGCGAAGTTCATCGTGCCGGTAGTTCAATCCTATGAATTTCTGGATCTGACGCCGCTCTCCATCTCGGTGGACCTGAAGAACGCGTTGTCCCGCCAGAACATCCGTATCGACGTGCCTTCCCGGTTCACCGTGGGTATCTCCACGGAAGCGGGGGTCATGCAGAACGCGGCGGAGCGGCTGCTGGGGCTGAAGTTGGCGGAAATTCAAGAGCTTGCGAAGGATATCATCTTCGGTCAGCTGCGTCTGATCATCGCCACGATGGATATCGAAGAGATCAACACCGACCGTGATAAATTCCTCGAAGCGGTCAGCCGCAACGTGGAAGTGGAGCTGAAGAAGATCGGTCTGCGTCTGATCAACGTGAACGTAACGGACATCAGCGACGAAAGCGGATACATCGTTGCGCTGGGTAAGGAAGCGGCGGCGAAGGCCATCAACGATGCGAAGAAGAGCGTTGCGGAAAAGGAACGCGACGGCTCCATCGGCGAAGCGAACGCCCAGAAGGAGCAGCGTATCCAGGTTTCCGAAGCGGATTCCGTGGCTATCCAGGGCGAAAACGCCGCGAAAGCGGAGATCGCCATGTCCAACGCCGAACTGCGCGAAAAGGAAGCGCAGGCGCAGAAGATCGCCGTCACGGCGGAAAAGATCCAGGCTGCAAAGGCTCTGGAAGAATCCTACGCTGCGGAAAAGGCGGCAGAGCTTGCCCGTTCCGAGCGTGAAAAGGCGACGCTGGAAGCGGACGTCATCGTTCAGACGGAAATCAAAAAGCGTCAATTAGAGCTGGAAGCGGAAGCGGAAGCAGAGCAGATCCGCCGCAGAGCAAAGGGCGAAGCGGACGCGATCTATGCCCGCATGGATGCGGAGGCTCGCGGTATGCAGGAGATCCTTACCAAGCAGGCAGCAGGTTTGGCGGAAGTCGTCAAGGCTGCCGGCGGGGACCCGGATGCGGCACTGCGTCTGATGATCGCAGACAAGATGGAAGATCTGATCAAGGTGCAGGTCGAGGCCATCAAGAACATCAAGATCGACAAGGTGACGGTCTGGGACAGCGGCGCAAACGGGAACGGCAAAACCTCCACCGCCGGATTCCTTTCCGGCCTGATGAAGTCCGTCCCGCCGCTGGAGGAGATGTTCAGCATGGCAGGGCTCTCTCTCCCGGAATATCTGGGCAAAAAGAAGGCAGTCGACGCGGATGTGCCCTCGCTGCCTGAAGCGGAAACAGGGGAGGAGAACGCATGAATGACCGACCGCTTTCACCGGGGCGATTGCTGACGCACGCGTGCTATGTGCTGATCATTATGATCTCCTCGTTTGCCATCGCGCAAGTCGTGGGGACCGTGCTCGGGTGGATCCTCCATACGGACCTTTTGAAAGACTCGAACTGGGATCTTTCGCACAATTACTATGTCGTTTATCCGATCCGCGGGGCGGCGGCGCTGGCCGTGTTTTTGGTGGCAGTGTATTTCTTCAGCCGGATGCACGGCTACCGCGTCGCCTTCTCCCTGCGGGAGACCATGACGAAGTCGGATTTCATCATCGAAACCGTCCCTGCGGTGGTCCTGGCGGATGGACTTCTGTACTTCTTTGCAATGACGTTTATGCCTTCCTGGTACCTTTCCGGATGGCTCGCCGCCTTGTTCAAGCTGATCGATCCCACCGATATTTATAAGGTGTTTGGAGGAGTTTATTTAGATCCGTCAGAAACCCTTGAATGGATTACGTGGAAGTACTATATATGGATCCAGATCCTGTTTGACGTGGTGATCGCCGTGGCAGCCATTCTGCTCATGCGGAAGGGTCGCCGCGCCGGGGAAGTCATTGCGCAGAAGGACCACGACAAACAGCTGGCGGAAATGCGCCGGGAAAGCGGGCTGGATAAGTAGAACGCATAAAAAGGAGGGGACAGAGTATGACGCTTGGGCAACGGTTTAAGTATATCACGCTTGCCAATCTCTGCGCGTTGCTGTTGTACCTTGTATCGGGATTGCTCGCGAATACGGTTCTTTCTGCGGTGTCTCCGACAAAAACCGTCACATGGACGGTGCTCTCCTTGCTGACAATGACACTGTTTACCGTCCTGTTGATCCGTTTTTCTCATCTGAAAGGCGGGAAAGGGGAGAGACAGTACATCCAATCGCTTCGCGAGACGGGGCGTGCGGAGAGCGGCATCTCCGTTTCGGAAGATTGCAAGCTGTTGTTCCGCGAGGAAGCCGGAATGATTCTTACCTGTTTTGCAGTCAACCTGCTTTGCTGGGGTTTGGAATGTATCGACGTGCTGCTGTTTTCAAAACAGACGGTTACGATGGTGCTGCTGCTCTTCGCGCCCATGCATATGTTGGTTTCGGTTCTGCCCGACTGGGGATACGGGATCATCGGATTCCTTGTTTCCACCGTCATAGATGTGTTGCTGTATTTGCTGATCCTGCTGTACGATCGCAAAAAATGGCGCGCACAGGTGACGGGAGGTTGATATGAAAAAACGCCTTTCTGTGTTCGGCGCTTATCTGTTGAGCTTCACCGCTTCGCTGTGGTTCGGGCTGCTGGTGCAGGTCCTCTTCAATCTCCCCATCAAGTTCCTCGTAGGGACGAATCGGTTGGCGCAGAATGTGCTGGATGCGGCGGTATTCGTTGCCGCAACGTCTGCATGGCTGTTCTATGCTTCGTACAGGCGCGGTCATAAACGGAAAGCGCTGCCTTTCCCCCAATTACTTGCGGTGTTTGCCCTCGTTATCCTTGTCCAGCAGATCGTAGCGT
The DNA here is from genome assembly GCA_022508745.1 of Oscillospiraceae bacterium. Lineage (GTDB taxonomy): Bacteria > Bacillota > Clostridia > Oscillospirales > CAG-382 > Coliplasma. The sequence goes on from JAFLUP010000037.1 coordinate 9,072, forward strand.
TCCTATTTGGGTATGTGTCGTATACATCCGGCGCTGCGCACGATTTGTCGGTGGCGATTTTCCTGCAAAATCGTGAGGTGAATGTGGATTCGTATACGCATCTGATCGTGGGCATCCCGTTGTGGGGCTACCACGTGCTGATGGTGGGGCTGGCGTTCGTTTGCTACCTGCCGGCGCTGATCGGCGGGCAAACCGTCGGCGCGCGAAAGCGCGAAAAAGAGCGAACGGCATTGACCGGAGGGGAGGAACTTTCCTAAATGAAAAAACAGGCGACGGTCCCGGTCAGCAATGTGTTCTTGTGCGGATTCATGATTTTGGCGGCAAACTATATCGCCTCTTGGCTGGGGATGGCGATTCCGCGCCTGCTGATCGGCGGAGTTGCGGATTCCATGTCACAGACTGCGATCAATGTTTTTGGGATCCTTACGGTCGTTCCGATCACGCTGCTTCTATCTTGGCTTCTTCTGTTCTTGATGATGAAAAGCACTTTTTCGAAGCTGTACAGGTCAAGTGAGGATTCCCGGTTATGGCTGAAAAAGGCAATCGTATGTATTCTGCCCGGCGAAGCGTTTCGCTATTTCTTGTGTCTGCTGACGTTGGGCATTTCCGGCGGTACCGGGGAGTTTGCGGCACTTGTGACATATTTATTTGACAGTGTCTATTTGCCAAACGTGGGTAGAGCATACGCGGTTCGTCAGTTGGGTGAGCGGATCTTTTCCGATTATGCCGGCTATACGCTGTGTTATTTGATCTATTTGCTTGTGTACTTGGCCGGCGTCTTGTTCCTATGCAGACGCATTTGGAAAAAAAGACAAAAAGAACATGAGGAAATGCTCCGCGTCCGAAACAAGGATGACTAAAAAACAATATGGGGAAGCGTCTTGCGAGACGCTTCCTTTTTTATTTTTCTTTGTTTTTGGTATGCTTTGCGCCTTTCTGCGGAACAATAGAAAAAAGAAGCAGTTTTGTGGTATTCACCGGAAAGGTACGCGTAAAATGGAAGACAGAAAGATGCAGCACGACGAGCTTCCGCTGGGATTCGGCATGGCGCTGGCGCAAAACGAAAAGGCGCTGGAGAAGTTCGCACAGCTGGACGAGCGGCAAAAGCAGCGTTTTTTGTTCGAGGCGCGGCACGCGCGAAACAAGAGCGAAATGCAAAGTATCGTGGGAAGGATCGGAGAGTGGAGTTGACGTATGAAACGAAGTATATGTATTGCGGTCTTTTTGGGGTGTATGCTGTCCGTGCTTTCGGTTTCCGCGGCGCAGAACGTGGTCTCCCTGCATAAGGGGTACGAGCTGCTGACCAAGGCAAGCGAAGGGTATCCGGACGAGGGCGGCGAACAGCTCACCAACGGAAGGTACGGAACGCCCGTAGCGAACGGAGACTCCAAGTATTACTATCGGGACGGGGAGTTTGTCGGCTTCCATCGGAACGACGTCAACGGGGACGGAAACTTCGTCATCCTGTTGGATCTGGCGGAATCCTATGACGATCTGGCGGATTTCGAGGTCGGCTATCTGAACGAAACGGACGTGGGCATTTTTGCGCCCGTCAAGGTGGCGTTCTATATCAGCGATACCCGCGAAGGGGATTTTTCCTTTGTCGGGGAGCGCACGCTTTCGGAATCCACCGCCGCCGGGCAGCAGAAAGCCGGTATCGCCACGGTCACGCCGGAAACGACCGTCAGCGGTAGGTATGTGATGTGCGTCATCACGCCCCGCGGCGCATACGAACAGGACGGCATTTCCAAAACGGCGACATGGACCTTCATCGATGAAGTGACCGTCCTGCAGGGGAAGAATCCGCTGTCCGATCTTGACGAAACCGGCGGGGAAGGCGTCAGCAATGCGGACGGGAACAGCCTTTCGAACAGTGGAGCGACCTCCTCTGCGCAGTCGCCCTCCGCGGGTGACAAGGGGCTCATTTTTGCGGCGCTGCTGGGCGGCTCCGCGCTGGCGGCTATCGCCTTGATCGGCAGACGGCGAACGTAAAAAGAGAAAAACGCATGGAAAAACGGCGCTGTAGGGTCTTTGATCCTTCAGCGCCGTTGATTTTTTGTATATCGCTACAACTTTGCGGTGTTTGACTTTTGTTTTCTCTTATGCTAAAGTATACGCAGAAGGGAGGAGAAATCCATGTACAATTTGAACCGGTTCTGCAACGTCATCGCATCCCTTCGGAAACAAAAGGGTTGGACGCAAACTATGCTTTCCGAAAAGCTGGGCATTTCTCCGCAGTCGGTTTCCAAATGGGAGTGCGGCATCGGCTACCCGGATGTCACGCTGTTTCCCGTTATCGCCGAGCTGCTTTCGGTGCCGATTGGGATGCTTTTCGGAGAAGAAACGAAAAACGAGGAGGAAAACAGTATGAGTATGCAGCAAGCGCAAAGCGTATACAGCGACGAGTTTGAAGTATCAAAGCAGATCAAGGTATTGCTGGGAAATACCTGCCGCGTGGAATTTATGGAAGGTCAGGCGGAGTGTTGTAAGGTAAAGGCGATCGGGGACCCCGTATTTCTGCGCTATTTTGATGTGGAGCGGGAAGGGGATACCCTTCTCGTCAATGTAAAAAATCCTTGCGGTTCTGAAACTTTGTGGGAACCCTACGACAGGCAAGGGTATACCGGCGAGAATCTGGTAGAAATCTACACGGGGGCTGCCAAGGACGCCACGGACATGGAAGCTGTAAACTACTTGGATCTTCACGCGATCGGCGGAAGCAACGAGCGGGGGAACTTTCAGGTGGAATGTCGTGTGGGTTAAAAAAGAAATTGACAGCATAGAAAAACGGCGCTGCGGTTCACGCAGCGCCGTTGCTTTTGATAAAGTCGCGATTAGTTGAGTTCCGCGAAGTACTTGATGGTGCGGACCATCTGAGAAACGTAGGAGTTCTCGTTGTCGTACCAGGAAACCACCTGCACCTGATAGGTGTCGTCAGCAACCTTGGAGACCATGGTCTGGGTCGCATCGAACAGGGAGCCGTAGGTCATACCGATAACGTCGGAAGAGACGATCTGATCGGTGGTGTAACCGAAGGACTCGGTGGAAGCAGCCTTCATAGCGGCGTTGACGGACTCTTCGGTGACATCAGCACCCTTGACCACAGCGACGAGGATGGTGGTGGAACCGGTCGCGGTGGGGATACGCTGTGCGGAGCCGATGAGCTTGCCCTTCAGCTCGGGGATGACCAGACCGATCGCCTTTGCAGCACCGGTGGAGTTGGGAACGATGTTCATCGCACCCGCTCTGGAGCGGCGCAGGTCGCCCTTTCTCTGGGGACCGTCGAGGATCATCTGGTCGCCGGTGTAAGCATGCACGGTGGTCATGATACCGGAGAGAACGGGGTAGGTGTCGTTGAGAGCCTTCGCCATGGGAGCGAGGCAGTTGGTGGTGCAGGACGCAGCGGAGATGATCTTGTCATCCGCGGTCAGAATGTCATTGTTGACATTGAAGACGATGGTCTTCGGCATATCGAAGTTCTCTGCATCCTTCTTGTTGGAAGCCGGAGCGGAAATGACCACCTTCTTGGCGCCTGCGAGGATGTGCTTGTTGGCGTCTGCAACGTCGGTGTAGAAGCCGGTGCACTCCAGAACGACGTCAACGTTCAGAGCAGCCCAGGGGCAGTTGGCAGCGTCCTTTTCCGCATAGATCTTGATAGCCTTGCCGTCGACAACGATGGAATCCTCCGTCGCCTCAACCGTGTGAGCGGGCTTCGTGCCGAACTTGCCGCAGAAACCGCCCTGCGCGGTATCATACTTGAGCAGGTGAGCGAGCATCTTCGGGCTGGTCAGATCGTTGATCGCGACGACCTCATAACCCTCTGCGTCGACCATCTGACGGAACGCCAGACGACCGATACGGCCGAAACCGTTAATGGCAACTTTAACAGACATGAGATTTACCTCCGAAAAATGAAATTTTTGCTTTCTTTTTTTCCATCTCTTATTGTATACCAAATGCTGGAAAAAAACAAGGCTTTTTCATGAAATTTTCTGCGGGAAAAGCGAAAAATTATTGTTCATCTTTGCCAATGTAGGTGCGAACCCGCAGTTTCGCGTTACAGCGGTCCGCGACGGCATGACAGATGGCGAGCTGATATTTGTCCAGCGTTTCGCCCACGACGGTCATCTGTACGTCCGGGACGTATTTCGTGCAAGCCGCCGTGAAGGAAAGCATGGCGTCGAAGGCCTTCGCCCCGTGCTCCGGCTTGCAGAGGGAAACATAGCTTTGCGCGTCCGGCGAATTGAGACTGACGGAAACGCAGTCGATGAGATGTGCGAAACGGGGGAGGAAGTCCTCGCTGCAATAGAGCAGCGCCTGCCCGTTGGTGTTGAGCCGGATGGGTTGAGAATAGGCGGCTTTCAGCTTGACGGCGACGCCAAGCAGCGTCTCCATGCGCATGGTGGGCTCCCCATAGCCGCAAAAGACAAATTCTTTGCAAGCGGGGAAATAAAGCGCCTGCACAGCGGCGAAGGCTTCCTCTGCCGTCGGTTCCTTTTCCAGCCATAGGCTGCCGGTGCCGTATGCGCCGTCCCCGTTGTTGCGGATGCAGAAGGTGCAGCGGTTGGTGCAGCGGTTGGTCAGGTTGATATAGATCCCGTCCCCGACGCGGTACGCGTAGTTATTCGCTTTCAATGCCAAACAGCCTCCTTGCATTTGCTTCCGCTTGTTTTTCGATGGTTTCAAAGGATTCCTGCCGGATCTCCGCCAGCCTTTGCAGGGTGTGGCGCATCTTTCCGCTGTCATTTCGCTTGCCGCGATAGGGGACAGGGGTCAGATACGGGGCGTCCGTTTCCGTCAGGAATCGGTCGGAAGGGACCATTTCCGCCACTTCCACCGCCTGCCTTGCGTTTTTGAAGGTGACAACGCCGGAAAAGGAGATGTACCACCCCATGGAGAGCAGTACCTTTGCCATCTCCGCACTGCCGGAATAGGAATGAAGTACGCCCCGGACAGAAGGGAACTCCTGCAGGATGGCGAGCAGATCCCCGTGGGCGTCCCGGTCGTGGACGATCACCGGCATCCCGGTGCGTTCCGCCAGCGCCAGCTGCGCGCGGAAAGCGGTTTTCTGAATGTCCCGGGGCGGGTCCTCGTAATAGTAATCCAGCCCGATCTCTCCCAGCGCGACCGCCTTCGGATGGGACAGCAGGCGCTCGATTTCGGCGAGCGAATCGTCCGTGACCTGTTCCGCAAACTCCGGGTGAAATCCCACAGCGGCATAGACGCCGGAATGGGCTTCCGCCAATCGGATCGCCGCGTGCGAACTTTCTGTGTTGCATCCGATGGTCAGGAGGCCGGTGACGCCTTCCTCGGTAAACAGGCGGGAGAGCAGCTCTTCCCGGTCCCCGTCGTACTGCCGATCGTCGTAATGTGCGTGTGAATCAAACATCAGCGAACCTTGCTCCCCGCCGGGACGGAATCATCCACGAACAGCACCCGTGCGCCGTTTTCGGTGTCCGCCGCCAGCAGCATACCCTGACTTTCCACGCCACGCAGTTTGGCAGGCTGGAGGTTGGAGACTACAACGATCTTCTTGCCGGTCAGAGCCTCCGGGCGGTACCAATCGGCAATGCCGGAGACGATCTGCCGCGTTTCACTTCCGATGTTCACCTGCAGCTTGAGCAGCTTCTTCGCGCCCTCCACCGGCTCGCAGGAAAGGATCTGCCCCACGGTCAGGCGGACTTTGGCGAAATCGTCGATGGTGATGAGCCCGACAGGGGCTTCCTCCGCTTTTTTCGCCTCTTTCTTGGCTTCCTTTTCCTTGGTAGCTTTTTCCTTTGCAAGGGCTTCGAGGAACTTCTTTTCGTCGATGCGGGAGAAAAGGATGGGGGTGTCTCCCAGCGTGTGCCCGGTGCAGGGGTAAGTGTAGGGGAAGCTGCCGTCGCAGATCTCCGTCGCTTCTGCGGTGATGACGCCGTTGATGCGGGAAGCGGCGTCCGGCAGGAAGGGGGAGAGCATGATCGTGCAGAGACGGATGCTTTCGATCAGGTTCGCCAGCACGTCGGCAAGCTCCTGCCGTTTGCTTTCGTCTTTCGCCAGCGCCCAGGGCATGGTTTCGTCGATATACTTGTTGCAGGCACGCAGCGCGAGGAAGATCTGCTCGACGGATTCCGCCGCGCTGTACCCCTCCATCAGCTTGTAGGAAGCGCCCAGCTTTTCCGCCACCGTCTGCTTGAGGGTGACGGCGTGCTCCCCGTCGGTTCCGCTGCAAGCGGGGATCTCCCCGCCGAAATACTGCTTGATCATGGCGCAGGTGCGGGAGACCAGATTCCCAAGCGTGTTGGCGAGATCCGCGTTGATGCGCTGGATCAGCAATTCGTAGGAGATGTTACCGTCCTGGAAGAAGCCCATTTCGGCAAGCAGATAGTACCGCACCGCGTCCAGACCGAACTGCTCGATCAGCTCGTCCCCGTACAGCACGTTGCCCTTGGATTTGGACATTTTGTCCTGATCGAACAGCAGCCACGGATGCCCCAGTACGCACTTGGGCAGAGGCAGATCCATCGCCATGAGGAAGATGGGCCAGTAGATGGTGTGGAAGCGGACGATGTCCTTCCCGATCACGTGCAGATCCGCCGGCCACAGCTTTTCAAACTGCGCAGAGGGTGCATCAGGATCGAAGCCGATGGCGGAGATATAGTTGGTCAGCGCGTCCAGCCAGACGTAGACCACATGTTTATCGTCAAAGGATACCGGGATACCCCAGGTGAACGTGGAGCGGGAAACGCAGAGGTCCTGAAGACCCGGACGCAGGAAGTTGTTGAGCATCTCGTTCCGGCGGGACGGGGGCGTGATGAAGTCCTCGTGGGTCTCGATATACTCGATGAGCCGGTCGGCGTATTTGGACATTTTGAAGAAGTAGGCTTCCTCCTGCTTGCGCACCACCGGGCGGCCGCAGTCCGGACAGCAGCCGTTCACCAGCTGGGACTCCGTCCAGAAGGATTCACAGGGGGTGCAGTAATGTCCTTCATAAGCGCCCTTGTAGATGTCGCCCTGCTCGTAGAATTTCTTGAAGATCTTCTGCACGGTGCGGACGTGTTCCTCATCCGTGGTACGGATGAATTTGTCGTAGCTGATGTGGAAGGAATCCCAGATGGAGCGGATCACGCCTGCGACCTCGTCCACGTACGCTTTGGGGGTGATTCCCTTCTTTTTCGCCTCGGTTTCGATCTTTTCGCCGTGCTCGTCGGTTCCGGTCAGGAAGAAGACGTCATACCCCTGCAACCGCTTAAAGCGTGCGATGGCGTCCGTGAGGATGGCCTCGTACACGTTACCGATATGGGGCTTGCGGGAAGTATAGGCGATGGCTGTCGTTACATAAAACTTTTCTTTCATCGGTATATCCTTGTCCTTTCGTTAGAAAGTCATTTTTTATTTGCGCGCAGGGTGGCGAAGAAATCGGACAGCAGTCCGGCACATTCCTCCTCCAGCACGCCGCCGGTGACTTCGTAATAATGGTTGAAGCGGTAATCCTGCAGATCCAGCACACTGCCGTACACCCCCGCCTTGCGGTCGTAGCAGCCGAACACCACCCGGGAGATCCGGGAATTGATGATGGCGCCGGCGCACATGGGGCAGGGTTCCATGGTGACATACAGGGTGCAGCCTTCCAGCCGCCACGCGCCCAGCTTTTTGCAGGCGCGGTCGATGGCGACGATCTCCGCGTGGAGCAGGGCGTTTCGCCGGTTTTCCCGCATATTCCGCCCGGTGGAGAGGATCTTTCCGTCCTTTACCAGCACGGCGCCGATGGGGACTTCTCCTGCGGCGGAAGCCGCTTTTGCGCGGGCGATGGCCCGCTTCATGAATTCCGTATCCGTCATACCGTCACCCTGCAAAGTAGTAAAGCCAGAGCAGGAAGACGTATGCGGCGGCCAGCAGGTACAGCATAGGGCTGTGCAGCGTGGCGCGGAAAACGGTCTTGCCGTCCGGCAGCAGACGTTCTTCCCTCGTCCGTCGGGTACGGACGCCTGTCTCCCGCACACGGTTGCGGTAAAAAGAGAGGGAAACAATGCCGAAGAGGATCATAAAGATGATATAGCTATCGAAAATAGGGCTTTCCCACCCGAAAACCCTCGTCCAATAGTTGAAACAGCCGGTGAGGGCATTGTTGACCATGTGGAGCAGCACGCCGAACCAAACGGAACCGGTGCTGATATACGCGTATCCCGCGAAAAGTCCGAAGCCGAAAGCAAAGACGGATTGTGCGGGATCCAAATGCATCAGCCCAAAGACAAAGGCGCTGACAAAAACGGCGGGCCATTTTCCCACCGACGGGATCATCTGTTTCAGCATGATGCCCCGGAACAGCCATTCCTCAAACAGCGCGGGCATGACGACCAGCCGCACAAAGTACAGCACCATCCCGGCAAGGGTCAAGGGGTAGTAGGACGGCCGGTCAAAAGGTGCGAGCAGTTTTCCGAACAGCAGATCCACGGCAAAGTTCAGCGCATACAGCGCACCGATGCACATGGGAAGGAACAAAAACGGATACTTTGGAGCGGCGGGCGGACCGGCAAAAGGGGAAAAGGGATTTTTACGGAAGACGATCAGCAAAAACGCGCCGGGGATCAGGACGAGGAGCAGGCTTAAAACGATGTCCGCCAGGTATACCTTCCATTCGACCTCCAGAACGGAGCGCCCGAACAGCGAGATCAACACATCTGTCGCATACGCGGACTCCGCGAAGTGAACCGCCAGCATCAGCACGCCGGAAAACAGGACGGCGGAGATGCTGAAAACGGCCTTTTGAAAGGATCTGCGTTGGTATTCCTGCGTGATGGCGGTCACTTCCTGCAAAACGGTCCCTCCTTTTTCCGGGTGGCGAGATAATTTCCATATATTCTAACATATTTTTCCCCGTGTGTCAAGATTTGACTTCGTCAAATCCGATTTGTCTACCGACAAATCATTTGTCCATCGACAAATCCGATTTCTCTCTTGACAAATCCGCCGGAAACAGGTAAACTGTTTCTGTTTGGAAAAGAAAGGATAAGAGGAATCGGAATGTTTGGAAAAACAAGCGGCGTGGAGTTTCTGATCGTCGGTCTGGGCAACCCCGGGAGCGATTACGAGATGACCCGCCACAACATAGGTTTCCGCGCGCTGGACTTCCTCGCGGGGGCTTGCAATACCGAAGTGCGCAGGCTCAAGCACATGGCGCTGACCGGCAGGGGAACCGTCGCCGGGCACGGCGTGTTGTTCATGAAGCCGCAGACCTATATGAATCGCTCCGGCGAATCGGTTGGGGACGCAGCGCGGTTTTACAAGATCCCGCCGGAGCATATCATCGTCATCAGCGACGACGTGTCCCTCCCCGTGGGGGCGATGCGTATTCGGACAAGCGGCAGCGCGGGCGGGCATAACGGGTTGAAGTCCGTGCAGGAGCATCTCTCCTCCGACCGCTACCCCCGCATCAAGCTGGGCGTAGGGGAAAAGGCGCACGCGGACATGGATCTTGCCGATCACGTGCTGGGCAAGTTCTCCCCGGAGGATTTCCGGCTCATCAGCGAGAATTTCCCGTCCCTGCTCCCTACGGTGGAGCTGCTCATTGCCGGGGAAGGGGAGAAAGCCATGGCAAAGTATAACCGCTCTCCGCAGAAAAAGAGACCGGAAGTATGATCCAAGAAATCAGCCGGCAATTTGCCAAAGAACGGGAATATGCCTCTCTGTTGGAGGGGATCCAGTCGGGACACACCCCCTGTATCGTCAGCGGGATGTGCGATTCGTCACGCCCTTTTTTCGCTTCGTCCGTCTTAAAGACGTTGGGGAAGAAAGGGCTTCTCGTCGTGCCGGAGGAAAAGGACGCTTACGCCCTGCAACGGCTGCTTTCCGCGTTTTTTGAACGGGTTTTGGTCTATCCGGCGCGGGATTTCGTGTTTGAAACGGTGGCGGCTCACTCCCGGGAATGGGAGCATGAGCGGCTGAACGTCTTGAAAAGCGTCTGCGACGGGAAATACGACGTGGTCATCACTGTCCCCGACGCGCTCATGCAGTATACCGTCCCCTCCACTGTGCTGGAACAGCAGACCGTGCGCCTGAAGCTGGGGGACGAATATCCGGTGGGGAAACTCTGCCGTAAGCTGGAGCAGATGGGCTACACCTCCGCAGAGGTGGTAGAGGGCGTAGGACAGTTCTCCCATCGGGGCGGGATCGTGGACGTGTTCTCTCCTCAATACCGGGAACCGCTGCGCATCGACTTCTTCGGGGATGAAGTGGACTTGATCGGCTTCTTCGATACCGTCGCCCAGCGCACCATCGACAATGCCATTTCCGCGGAGATTCTCCCCTGCGAGGAGCTGCTGCCGGACGAGGGCTCCTACCTGCGTCTGGAAGCGGAATTGCAGGCGCTGCTCAAGGGCTTCCGCGGCGAGGAAAAATACCGCGATCAACTGAAACAAACGCTGGAGGCCGTCTCCCGCCGGGAAAAGCTTCGTTACGCGGATCGCTACTACCCGCTGCTGTACGGCAAGGCGTTTTCCCTCGCGGATCTGCTGTGCAAAGACGAGGACGTGCTGACGTTGGTGTTCGATTCCCAGCGGGTATTGGAACGGGCGAAGGGCTTTTACGCCGAAACCGTCGGCGTGCTGACATCGCTTGCCGAAAACCGGCTGGTAAGACTGAAAAACGGTCTGCCGCTGATGGATCAGGAGCAGTTCGCTTCCGCCCTCTCCGGCAGAACTGTCCTTGCGGATCTGTTCTCTCATTCCGGGGTCGCCTTCGGCGCGAAGGCTTCCTATACTCTGCCTACGCAGACCGCCGCAAACTACGGGGGCAATCCGGAGATCTTGGCGGAGGAACTGGAGTCTCTGCTGGTGGGCAAGACGCAGGTGTTGTTTGTCACCGCAGGGGAGCGTGCGGCGGCGAACCTGCTTTCCGTTCTGGAACAAAAGGGCATCCGCGCCCTGCCGTACAACGGCAAACTGCACCCCGGTGTGGTCAGCGTGTGTGCAGGGGAGTGGGAGACCCTTCCCCGGGGCTTTTCGTTGCCCTCGGCGGGATTTGTGTTGTTCACGGACGCATCCGCCGGAACCGACCTTCTGCCCCGCAAGAAGCGCCGCGCCGTCTCCCGCAAAGCGGAGCGCATCGCTTCCTATGCCGACCTTTCCGTGGGGGATCTGGTGGTACACGTCAACCACGGGATCGGGCGCTACATGGGCATCCAGAACCTGACGGCGGACGGGGTTTCAAGGGATTTCATCAAGATCGTCTATGCCGACGGCGGGATTCTCTACGTCCCCTGCAACCAGTTGGATCTGGTGAGCAAGTACGTGGGCGGGGACGAGCATACCAAGCTTTCCAAAATGGGCGGTGCGGAGTGGAAACGCGCCAAGCTGCGGGCAAAAGCCGCGGCGTCCAACATCGCCAAGGATCTGATTCGTCTCTACGCGGAACGCCGCGCCCGCGCGGGATACGCCTTCCCGCCGGACGACGACTTACAGGAAGAATTTGAAGGCAGCTTTGAATACGAGGACACCGAGGGGCAGACCATCGCCTCCCGGGAGATCAAGGAGGATATGCAGCGCACCTATCCCATGGATCGGCTGCTCTGCGGGGATGTGGGCTTCGGCAAAACGGAGGTCGCCCTGCGCGCCGTGTTCAAATGCGTGTTCGCCGGGAAGCAGGCGGCCATTCTCGTGCCCACTACCATCCTTTCCGCTCAACACTACCAGACCTTGCTTGCCCGCTTCCGGGGCTATCCCATCGAGGTGGGGGAGGTCTCCCGTTTCGTGCCCAAAAAGACGCAGGCGGAAACGCTGGAAAGGCTGAAAAGCGGCAGGCTGAACGTCATCGTGGGGACCCACCGGCTACTGCAAAAGGACGTGGAGTTCAAGGATCTGGGTCTGCTAATCGTGGATGAAGAACAGCGCTTCGGCGTGACCCATAAGGAAAAACTCAAACAGCTCGCCAAGGACGTGGACGTATTGACCCTGACCGCCACGCCCATTCCCAGAACGCTGAATATGGCGCTTTCCGGCATCCGGGATATGTCGGTGCTGGAGGAAGCGCCGGTGGACAGGGTGCCGGTGCAGACCTTTGTATTGGAACACGAGGAGGATGTGCTGTACGAGGCCATCCGCCGGGAACTGCGGCGGGGCGGGCAGGTGTTCTACCTGCATAACTTCATCGATTCCATCCATTCCAAAGCCGCGGAGCTGACCAAACAGTTCCCGGAGGCGAGCATCGCTATTGCCCACGGGCGCATGGAGAGGGAGGACCTTTCCGAGGTCTGGCGGGATATGGTGGAGGGCAGGATCGACATTCTGGTCTGCACCACCATCATTGAGACGGGGGTCAACCTGCCCAATGCCAATACCCTCATCATCGAGGAGGCTAACCGTATGGGGCTTGCCCAGCTGCACCAGATCCGCGGGCGCGTGGGGCGTTCTTCCCGCAAGGCATACGCCTACCTGACCTACCGCAAGGGGGGCGAGCTGACGGAGATCGCGGAAAAGCGGCTGGAAGCCATTCGGGAATACACGGAGTTCGGCTCCGGCTTCAAGATCGCCATGCGGGATCTGGAACTGCGGGGAGCGGGGAACATCCTCGGCGCGGAACAGAGCGGACACATGGAAGCCATCGGTTACGACCTGTACGTGAAAATTCTGGAGGACGCCGTCAATGCGGAAAAGGGCATCGAGCCGAAGGCGGAGCGTAACTGCATCGTAGACCTGCGCACGGACGCGTTCATCCCGGAAAGCTATATCGCTTCCTCCCGCCTGCGCATGGACGTCTACCGCAAGATCGTCACGGTTGCGAGCGAGGAGGAACGGCAGGATCTGGAGGATGAGCTCACCGACCGCTTCGGGGACCTGCCCAAAGCCGTGCGCAATCTGGTGGATGTTTCCCTGATCCGTCACGCGGCGATGGACGCGGGCTTTTCCTCCATCGAGCAGCGGGAAGGGCTGGTCTGCTTCTACCACCCGATGCTTTTCGGACCGGCTGCCATGCGCCTGCCCCACGCGGAGGGCTTCCGCGGTCGGGTGATGCTGACCCTTTCCGGCAGGATGCACATCGCTGTTCGTATGCCGCAGGAAGCGGATCTGTTGGGGGATATTCGAAAGCTCTTGCAGCTTTATGCCCAATTCTCCTGTAGGGACGAGGAATAAAAGAAAAACGGAGGATCCACAGATGAAACGGTTGCAAAAATGCGTTCTGCTGTTGTTGACGTTTGCGCCCCTGCTTTGCCTGCTTGCGTCCTGCTCCGGCGGGAAGGAAGAAACGCAAGAGAATCAAGAAAGTCAAGAGCGCGATTGGGTGATGCGGTACGGGGAACAAACGCTGGATGAAGCGGATTACGCCTATCTGATGGCGGTGATCAAGGAGTACTACAACTACTATTGCCAGTACTATTACGGGCAGGAACTGGACGCCATGTGGGAGAAGTCTCTGGAGGACGGCAAGACCTTCGCAGAGATGCTGACGGAAACGGTCAACGATTCCGCCAGAACGTTGCTGGTGGTGGAACAGCTTTGCGCGGAAGCGGGGCTGACCGTCGACGAAAAAGCCCTCGCCGAGATCAGCGACTATATGCAGAATTTGGCGGACGATTACGGCGGCGAGGACGCGATGAAGACCGAGCTTGCAAAGCTGGGCATGGATCCTTCTTCCGTGGAGCGGTATGAACGGTATAACCATCTGTTCGACCTGCTTCGGGAACACCGCTACGGCGAAAACGGTGTGGCGAAGATCTCCCGGGAGGAAGTGTGGGAAGCGTTCCGCGGGGACTATGCCAAAGTGGAGGGGTATCTTTACAACTATCTGGTAACGGACAACAAAGGAAACCGCACCGAGTATCAATACGATTTCGGCCCCGACAGCGAGGCGCTGGCAGAGGAATACTTCCATGAGAACTATGTGACCGTCCGTCACATCCTGTATCGGGATGAAGCAAAGGCGAAAG
>JAFLUP010000038.1 GCA_022508745.1 Oscillospiraceae bacterium
TGCATTTTCCCTGCTTCTGGCGCTGATCATGGCGCTGTGCGTCCTCGCTGCCTGCAACAAGGCGCCGGATCTTTCCGGTCCGGGGGACAAGGCGGGCGAATTCTCCATCCCCACCGAATACTCCTATTCCGCGGAAGTGGACGGCGTGAAGATAAGCGCCAAGATCAATGTGACGTTCAAGGAGAACGAGTTGAGCCTCGTCGTGCACTATGAGCAATCCAAAGGCGAATTCTCCCAAACCGAGACGGAGAAACGTTCCTACCTGTTAGACGAATTCGGCAACGTGGTGCGGGAGGTCGCCTATCGAACGGACGGCAAAATCCGCTACCTCGAGGACTACTTCTACGGGGCATACGGCGCACGGACGGAATACCGTTCTCACGGCGTGAACACCGCGCCCGAAGAGTACACCGCCTACACCGCCGAAGGGGATACCCTCACCTACACCACATACAATCGCTGGGGCTCCGGCAGCACGGGCAAGTACACCTACACCTACGACGAACAGGGCAGACTGTTGAGCGAAACAACCAACTACGGGTCTACCACCCTCTACGAATACGACGACAAGGGCAACCTTACCAAGACGACCAACACATACGGGGACGAGGAGCCCAACGTCGAGGAGATCAAAAACGCGTATTCGGGCAGCAATCTGAAAAGCATCACCCGGACGGAAATAGACGATGAAGGCGTAGAGCATGAGATCGTCATCTCCGTGGGCTCCTACAAGTCCTTCAAGATGACCAAGGGACAGTACGTCTGCATCATGCTGATGACCATGAACAATGATCCGGATATGTTCCGCGGGGAGGACGCGGGCAGCGGGGAGATCCGCTACGCCGACGGCACCGTGTACAAAAAGACGGAGCAGAACGGCAACACCACCAAGGAGACCTTCTATCTGCCGGAGGGCAAGCTGGATTATATCTGCGAAACCGTGTACGAGAACGGCAAGCTGCGCAGCAAGACCATCACCGGCGCGGACGGCGAGGTTTCCCTCTCCCTGAACTTCGACGCAAACGGCGATCCGATCGAGCCTTCCTACGACTATTGATGCAGGAAACATCCCTTTCGCGGGGTCCCTTATGGGATCCCGCTGTTTTTTGCGGAAAGTTGCAGATTCGTTCATGATTTGATTACATTCGGTTCACCAATCCCCTGCTTGCTTCATGGTAAAATAAGGTATTCTAACAAAAACGAGAGGTTCGAGATGAAATTTGCACGCGCATGGGCATGGTGTTTGGTTCTGGCGGCGACGCTGTCCGTTTTCGCGGGCTGCGGGGCGAAGAAAAGCATGAAAATTCCGGCGGAGGAGACAGTGATAGACGATGGCGACCTATCCCATGTTTTCACCTGCAGCGTGGAAGGCAACGTCGTCACCATTATGCATGAGGGCGTTTTCGACGGAATATTTAAGAAGGTAATCACTTGCAACGACGACGGGAGCGCGTCGCTGGACTATTGCGGCAGTAACGGGAAAGTTCTCCTACATTACGACTACGACACAAACGGGAGAAAAACGAAAGAGACCTCCTATTTAAACGAGAGCATCCGGTATAGCATTTACGAGTACGACGCAAACGGGAACAATACGAAAATCACCAACTACGACGCAGACGACAATCTGGTTTCTTACGCTGAATACGCGTACGACAACAAAGGAAATAAAATCCGTTTCATCAGCTACGATCGCAACGGAAAAACGATCATCCACCGCGAATACGAATATGACGAAAACGGAAACATGACGAAAGATATCGATTGCAGAGTCAGCGCCGCCACCCGCGAATACAACTATGCGTACAGGTACGAGCACGACGGGAAAGGAAACACGACCAAGACAATCTACAGCGACGGGAACGTCAAATCCATCCACGAATACAATGAGAAGGGACACGAAACGAAAGCCACCTTCTACAGCACGGACGGTGCGCTTTGGCGCGTGCGCGAGATCACAGAATATGCCACGGTGGAGTTCACCGAGGCGCAGGTAGAAATCATCTGGCAGTGTTTCGAAGAATGGGTGCAGAGCTACGGATGAACCCACACGCAGCCCCCTTCCCTCTCCACCTACGCGGGGTCCCTTATGGGACTCCGCTGTTTTTGCGCGGAAACGCAAGAATGTTCATCATTTGCTTACAGATCGTTCACTTCCATGTCGGGGTTTTGTGCTATGATAAACTGATTCGGTTTATCAAGAAGGAAAGGATGCCGCAAGATGAACGGGCGACGCATATTGGCTTTGCTTCTGTTGGTCGGGACGATCTTCGTCCTCACCGGCTGCGAGAACATACAAAACCTGCTGAACGGGAAGGACGCCTCCCCTGCTCCGGCGGCAGAGCGGTCTGCGGAACCGTCAGCAGATGCATCTGCGGAAGGCTCCATGGAATCCTCCACAGAAACGTCCGCAGAACCTTCTGCGGAACCATCCGCTGAACCCTCCGAGGAGCCGTCGGAGCCCTCCGAAGATCCTGACGGGGAGCAACTGCCGGAGGGGATCCCCCTGCCGGCGGAACGGACGCTGGAAGTGGACTGGTGGGATCTCCATTGCAGGTTCACCGCCACCTACGAGGAGCAGACCGCCCTGTTTTACTGCTATTCCGGCGACGCGCTGGACTACTGGATCCAGCTGGACTTCGACGAATCGGGGCGTCCCGCCCGGAAGCACAGCTACACCGCCGACGGCTCCCCCGTGCAGGACATCCGCTACGAATACGATCTGAAGGGCAACCTCGCCCGGATGACCTCCTACAACGGCAACCGGGTGCTGACGCAATGCACCTACACCTACGACCACAGCGGAAACCGGCTGATGGAAAGCGAGTTCGGCTCCGGCGGGGAGCTGCTCTCCCGCATCGCCTACACCTACGATACGGAAGGGGTGCTGACGGCGGAGGTCTACTATCTGGAGGACGGGAGCGTCAGCCACCGCTATGACTACATCTACGACGGGGACGGGCGGCTGACGGAAAAGGTGCAGAGCGCCGGGGACGCCGTCTCCTTCCGCACCGTTTACACCTACAACCCGGACGGCACGCCGGCGGAGGAGGTTCGCTCCCGCCGGGACGGAAGCGTCACTTCCCGCACGGAGTACCAATACGACGGGGCAGGCAGACCCACCAAGACCCTGTACGACAACACCGGGGAAGGCTACCGGGTGGAAACCGACTACGACGGGAACGGGAACGTCTCCCGCCGCGCCGAGTACGACCGCAACGGCGCTTCCATCGACTGCGTGACCAAGCGCACCGCGTTCCTTTACACCAAAGCGCAGGCGGCGGTCTGCTGGGAGGTGTTCCTGGAGGCGTATGCCTTCACAAAAGGAAGTTAATCCCTTTTCGCGCCGCATCCGCGGGGTTCTGTTACGGAGCCCCGCGATTTTTTCTTGCTTTTTTGGTTTGCGTGTGTTATAATAGGGAATCTGAAAGAATAAGAGAGGGAAAAACAATGAAATGCACACGGTTTTTGGCTTTGCTGCTGGCGCTCACGTTTGCGCTGTGCGTTCTCGCAGCGTGCGGGAAGGAAGACAACGCGAATAACGCGGACAACGCGGGTGTGGAGAAGGGCTACCGGCTGCTTTCGAAGGCACAGTGGGGCGACCAAAGAGAGGCGTCGAACGCGGAATTCCTCTATGAGCACCGCGGGGAGGACATCGTGATCACCTGCTCCATCGAAGGCTCCCCCCGCAAGGCATGGACGGTAAACAAAGCGGGATATGTGATCGCGAGCGCTCGAATTGATCCCGACGGGAGCGAGCATGACCGCTATGAAACCGATTACGACGAAAACGGACGGCGCACGACGGACCGGGAATACAAACGGGGCAAGCTGGAATCCTCCACCGTGTATGAATACGACGGGACGGGCAGGCTTGCGAAGGCATCCGAATACGATGAGGACGGGCAGTTGAAGTACTACACCGTCTACCTCTACGACGCCGCCGGGAACCGCGTCGACTTCACCACCTACTCCGCAGACGGGAGCGTCGGCAGATATCAATACGATTACAACGCCGACGGCTCGGTCTCGATGGGCGGTTTTGCGGAGCCGACCGACAAGGTCTTTGAGCGGGACGGGGACGGGAAGCTGATCAAATTGACCTTCCTCGCCAGAGGCGATGTCAGCGAGGTTTACACCTACGAATACGACGGGGAAGGCCGGCTGACGAAGGTGACCCGGCGCGACCGCGATGGGGAGTTCCCCTACAGGGAATATGCCTACGGCGCAGACGGGAAGCTGGCGAAGGAAGTCCTCTACAACTGGGACGGGAGCGTTTCCCGCGTGGCGTATACCTACGACGGGGCGGGCAGGCTGACGAACCGGACCGACCTCGACGCTGACGGCGGCTTGAATTCCCGCTACCTCTACGTCTACGGCGAGGACGGGACGCTGACGAAGGAGACCGTGGACTATTACAACGGCGGTGAGGAAAAGGAATACGACGCGAACGGCAACCTGACGAGATCCTTCTCCTACGGCTCCGACAAGAGCGACCCCTACGGCTTCGTGCTGGAGTATTTGGACAGCTGCGTTTCCAAGTATACCTATTACCGCAGCGACGGCTCCATCAGGGAAACCATAGAAGTCACGGAGTTCACCGAGGTTTCCATGACGGAGGCGCAGTATCAGGGCATCTGCCGCCTGTTCCATCAGGACGGCGTGCTGTACCGTTAAGAGGAAAGTGGGAAGCACAATGAAATGCACACGGTTTTTGGCTCTGCTGCTGGCGGTCGCCTTCGCGCTGTGTTTCTTCACGGCGTGCGGGGAGAAGGAGGAAAGCAGCGGGGAACCTTCCGGCGACAGCACTTCCGGCGGCAGCACCGTACACCGCCCCAAGTATATGCTTCCCACGAAGGTTGTCCAGACCTATTACGATTCCCAGGGGAACACCGCCTCCGCCCTGCTCACCATCCGGATGGAGGAGGAAGAATTCCTGTTCACGCGGGAAGCGATGGAGGGAAGCGACCTGCCGGAATATACCTACAGGATCAAGCTGACCCAAACCGGAATGGCGCTTTCCGTGGCAAAATACGGACCGGACGGGGCGCTCCAACAGAAGCTCGAAAACGCGTACGACGACTCCCTCAATCTGGTCAAACGAACTGTATACAACGCCGACGGAAGCGTCGCGGTCGAGCAGAACATCCAATGGGAATACAACGATTTCGGCAACCCGATCAAGTCCACGGAGCGGGACGAAAACGGGAACGTGACCCGCACCACCGTCTTCGAGTACATCACGGGAGGATGGCTGTTGAGCCGTGTCGAATACGACGGCGAGGGGGCGGTTGCCTCTCGCTGCGTCTATGAATACGGACCGGACGGGCGCACCACCGTCACCGTCTGCGACGGAGACTGGGTCGTGGAACGCACCACCGCCTTCGACGAGACGGGCAAAACGATGGAGGAAGTGCTGTACGGCGAGAAATGGAACGTCGCGGAGCGCATCACATACGAATACGACAAAAACGGGAATCTGACGAAAAAGTACAGCGAACGCTATGCCGAGGACGGGAGCGTTTGCGGGCAAACCACGGAGGAGCATACCTTCGACGAGCGCGGAAGTTGGTCGACGTACAGCATCTACGACCCCGACGCGGAGGTCAACCTCTCCTGTGAAGTCACCGCCCTCTCGGCGCTTCCCGTCACGAGACCGGAAGCGAGTTACCTCTATCAAACCATTCTCCTATTGAGCGGTTTACAAAAGGAAGGAAATCTCACATGAAGCTGACACGTATCTTCGCGCTCCTGCTGGCGGTCGCCTTCGCGCTGTGCGTTCTCGCGGCGTGCGGAAAAGAGGAGGAGGAAGCGGCGCCGGACAAGCTCCTCCTGCCGGGGAAGGCGGTCATCACCTTTGATCATTACAAGGACGGGAGCTACCACAGCGAAACCAACGTCTACACCCTCCGTCAGCTGGAGGACGGCAGCATCTCGGTGTTCCGGGAATCCTCCGTGCAAGATTTGTATTCCAGCTACAATCTGGAGATCGTGGTGGACGTCAACGGGAACCTGATGAAACGTGTCACCTACGAAGAGGACGGGAGCGTTTCCACCCTCCATGAATACGCGTACGACGACAAGGGGAACCAGACGGTCTCCGTGGCGTTCGACAAAAACGGTGAGAGACTGTGGCGCTTCGCTACCGAATACACATACGACGAAAGCGGGAAGCTGACCCGGGAAACCGTTCGCGGGATGGAGATGGAAGTCGTCTCCTACACCGACTACGTTTACGATGACGACGGAAGGCTGATCCGGGAAACCGAATACAGTTCCTCCCCCAGCGCCGTCGCATACACCTACGACGCAAAGGGGAATCTGACGAAAGAGACGCACCTCCGGGGCGAGAAGGTCATCTACTACTACGAATACGCGTACGACGAAAACGGAAACCTGACGAAGAAAAGCACCTTCCAGGAGGACGGACGCTGCTCCTCCAGCGCCACATACGGCGCGAACGGCAAGCAGAAGAAGCGCACCGAGTATCAAAGCGACGGCAGCAAGTATGAATTCGAATACGACGACAAGGGGAACCGGACGGCGTACATCGGCTACGAAGCCGACGGAACCCTTTCGTTCCGGGAGGATACCAGCTACCGGTACAATGCCTCCGGCTACGTCTCGCAGTATTCCGTCAGAGGGACATACGGCGCCGTCAAGCGCAGTTTTGAGGTCAGGGAATACGCCGACTTCGAGCCCACGCAGGCACAGGCGGACTACATCATGAACGCCTTTGGGCAGGATTCCGATATGCTCTTCGGTTGACGAAAATGCAATGCCGATAACGAAAGCGGGAGATCCGAAAGGATCCCCCGCGTTTTCTATTTGGCGAGGCAGCATTTGTCTCATTTGACGGTATACTGGCTCAACATTTCATCCCGGGAACGGCGGGTGCGTTTGAGGTATTCGCCGTAGGCTTGCATGGCCTGCCCCAGCTTTTCGTCCTCCCCTGCTTTTTTGGCAAGTAGGAGCACGATGGCGGAGAGCAGTTCCTCCCCTTCCAGACGCTGCAGCTCCAGCTTGATGCGTTCCGCGTGCTTTTGCTCCGCGTCCTGTTTGGCGCGGCGAAGCAGGTACGCCAGCACCGCGCTCAACCCCAGACCCAGCACCCCGGTGGAGGACAGGAACACCGCCAGCAGCCCATACGCCGTATCGACACTCCACATGGCTGCGTCCTCCCCTCTACATCCAGTCGTAGCCGTACACGCACAGGCTCACCAGGGCGCACAGCGTCGAGAGGAGGTTATTCTTCCTCGGTTTTTCCCGTTTTTGTTTCATTGCTTTCACTCTTTCTCTGTTTGAACTGCTTGAACAGGTTATGGGCGAACACGCTGCAGGAGGCGCACAGCACGCCTTGCGTCACAGACGCGAACAGCGTCTTGCCCATGGGTTCGCCGCTCCCCGCGAAGAACGCAAAGGACAGCACCACCCCCGTGCCGCACAGCACGAAGGGGATCAGCCAATCCGCAAGCGGGCTTTTCTTCAGCAGCATCCCCAGCGCGTACAGCACCGGGACCAGCACGAACAGCTCCGTGCGGATATATTCCGTTAGGTCCATGAAGTTCCCTCCCTTCTACTTGGTATGTAGGGTGTTAGGAGCTAGTGACTAGTAGCTAGTAACTAGTAGCTACCTACTACAGTTCGCTTCCTAATTTTACCTTCTTTTTCTCTTTCGAGAGTTTGGTGTAGAACTCGCTCAAGTAGCTGTTCAGCTTGAGGGATTCCACGGCGTAGTCGAACTCGTCCGCGTCTACGCTATGGGTGTAGAGATAGCGGAGCTGCCGGTAGCGCGCCTCCTGCTCCGCCAGACGGGCGGCGTCGCCGTCCGCTTCCCCCACGTTGCGGTGGAGGTTGTAGTAGCGGGCGTACATGGTTTCGTAGACGTCCCGTGCCTCCGATTGGAGCTTGGCGGTGTTCTCGTCCACGGTCTGGGCGTAGTCGGGGCGATAGCCCAGAGAACGCAGGTTGAGGAGCAGCTCGTCGTAGTAGTCGCGGTCCAGATTGACGCTGGAAAGCAGGGCGTCCAGCAGGGAGGCGAGGCTGGCCTGCTGGCGGCTGCCGGAGATCTTTCCGCTGCTCCCCGCCGCTTTGACCAGTTGATTGGCGAGGGTGCGGGCGTTGACCTGCGGCACCACCGGCTCCCGCTTCTGTTCGAAGCCGGAGGGAAGCCCCCGGAAGCTGTTCATCAGCCCTTTCGACAGGCTTTTGAAGAGCGTCCCCGCTTGCAGGGGAGCTTCCGCGATGGATTTCAGGTCCGGCTGATCGGCGGAGTCACTGCTCCCGCTGCCGTTTCCGTTCCCGTTCCCCTTGGAGCTTGCCGCTGCGGCGGCCGCCTTTGCGGCTGCTTCGGCGGCGGCTTTGTTCGCCTCTGCGGCGGCGAGATCGGCGTTCAGGGAGGCAAGCTGCTTGGCGCTGTCGGTGCGGCTCTGCGCGTACGCCATGTCCAGCTCGCCCTGTCGGTCGGCAAGGGATTGATCCAGGGCGGCGAGCTGATCGCGCTCGTCGCTGTCGATGCCGGAAAGCTGGTTGCGCAGGGCGACCAGCAGATCCAGACGGGTCTGGGCGTTCTCCCCGGAAAGGGAAAGCCCGCGGGCGGCGAGGCGCTGATCCAGATTGCGCTCGGTGCGCTGCATATCGATGCCGGCTTTCCGGCGGGATTCCTCCGCACGGGCGGAGGTCTGCTCTTTTTGGGTCTGGTAGGCATTCTGGGCGTTCTGTTTTGCGGTCTCGTAGAGGCGGGCGAGCTCCTCCGCCTCCGAGGAGTAGCTTTCCAGCGCCGCTTTCGCCCGGGCGATCGCCGCTTCGTAGGAATTAGTGGATGCCATCTCGCGTGTATGCTCCTTTCTTGGTGGAGATCAGGCGCAGTTCGCTGATCTCGCAGTTGGTGGATGTGTCCGATTGGTCGATGCGCAGCTTCACGCGGGAAGCGAGGGGCATCCCGCCGGAACCGCTCCCGCCGGGGCGGAAGCTGCCGCTGCAGACCTTCCCGCCGCCGCAATCGGTTTGCAGGGTGCGCCGGGGGAGGATGGAACCGTCCGGCAGATGCTCCCCGCCGAAGTCGATGTGCAGCTCCAGCTGTCCCTCCGCCCGGAGGGTCCAATCCATGCGGGTGAGCTTGACCCGGCTGCCCGGCGCGCTCCCCGTGGAGAGATAGGGGGTCTCCCAGTACGCCTCGATGGGCTCCCCCACGTCCTCACCGACGGAGGGGTCCAGACGGCGGATCTGGTTGAAGGAGGCGTAGTAGAGCCTGCCCTCGTACTCCACGGGGTACTTGACCCGGAGTCCCTTGTAGGCGTACCACACGCCGATGCGGTACTGGTAGACCAGCGCGCCGGTGCCGCTGTGAAAGAGGAACAGCTCCCCGGTGGGGCGCAGGTTGAAGAGGGACATGCCGTCGAATTCCCCGCGGGAGAGCAGCTCCCGCATGGTGTTCTGCACGGGGCCGGAGAAGCACAGGGCGTTCTTTTCGTTCTCCACAGTGGTGGAGGACCAGCGGTTCAGCCCGTCGGTGCAGAGGGTGATGGGCTCGTTGTTGACGATACAGCCGGCGTTTTTCAGCAGGCTGCCCTTCTCCCCGTTGAGGTTATACACCGGGAAGGAGGCGAACACGTTGCCCAGCACGTCCGTTTGCAGCTCGCAGTAGGAGTAGAACGCCCGATCCTTGGTGAAGATGAGCTGTCGGTCGTACTGGGAGACGATGTCGGTGATCTCCGTGTCGCCGATGACGGTATAGTTGTTTTCCGGGAAGTACTCCGCGGAAGGCTGTCCGTCCGCCAGCTCCGAGTGGTAGCGCACGTTGGGGGCGTCCGGGTTGCCCCAGAGGAACACGTGCCCGTCCGTATCCCCGCCGAAGAGCATGACGCCCTTCGCCTTCAGCACCACCTCCCGCCGGTCGTTGGGCATTTGGTACAGCACTTCCAGGGTGTCCCCCGCATGGAGGGGGGATTTCAGGGTGAAGGTGCCGGCGGCGAGATCCCGCGAGGCGGTGGACACCGCGGTCTCCCTGCCGTTGAGCAGGAAGCCGACGATGGCATACACGCCGGTCTCCGGCAGGTGGTAGGTGGTGCTGGTGTCGTCGCAGATGAACTCCACACGGCGGCAGGGGGAAAGCAGGTTGACGTCCTCGAAGGTCTCCCCCACCCCCGCGGGGGTGCTGCCGATGACCACCAGCGGCACGTAGCCCTCCACAGGCTGGAGGCTGTTCCCGTCGTAGAAGCAGTAGGTCTCCTCGCTCTTGATATACACCCGCTGCCGGAACTCAAACAGGCTGCACGGGCTCTGCCCCACGCTGCCCAGCTCCGTCGCGCCCTGCCCCGGGCGGTAGCGGAACAGTCTGCCGCCGGCAATATACAGCAGGTGGCGCTCGCTTCCCAGGTAGCCGCTCCACATTCCCTGAATCTCGCTGTCCGCGCTATACACCAACTGCTGCCCGTCCCTTTTTTTCAGTGTATGATCCTCCGTGACCCGATAGTTCTTCATATCCGCAGCGAAGGACAGATCGCTCCCGAAGGTTTTCCGCTCGTCGATGCCGGAAAATTGGGTGACTTGCAGCGCCGTCCTCATCCGTACACCTCCAGGATGCGGTGGGTAACGGTCTTTCCGTCCGTGAGCAGGGCGGCGCGGGCGTCCCGGGCGTACTCGCCAAGCACCCGAGAAAGCTCCGGATCCTCCTCCGCGATGAGCAGCGCCGCCAGACGGAAGGGCAGCAGGGAGCCGGTGATGCCGGGGTGCAGATCCACCGTCTCCGTCATGGTGCGCAGCAGCCGGATCTCCTTTTCCTGCCGCGTGATGCGCTCATGCAGGGGGTTCAGCTCCGCGATGAGGGTGTTCAGCAGGGCGGGCGCGCGGGCTTTCAGGTCCCGCAGGTCTCCCCGCGCTTCCCCGCCGCTCGCTACGTTCTCGTCGTGCAGGGCGCACAGGTCCAGCGCCCGTTCCAGTATGTCATTTCCTGTCAAATTTTGTCAGTCCTTTCTGTGAAGGAATACGCAGGGGTACGCGTGGGGGGATTGCCGAGGCAATCTCTCCCCCACACCCCCGCATTGCAAATTTGCGATTCGCAAATTTGATATTTTTTACGGTTGTCCGCACCCCGAAGGGGTATATAATCCATTCCGTTTTTATCGCGGCTCTGCCGTGATAAAAACACCGCTGATGAGAGAGTGACCCGAAGGGTCATCTCTCGAATCCTCACGAGACCTGAACGCCACGCATAGCGTGTCGTTCAGCTCGAGGGGAGGTTGGAGATAGGCGTGAGAAATCGTTGTAACGAACGAATGTGAGTTACAACGGCAAGCGCAGCCCTAATGCGTGTGAACGTCCTTGTGCTGCACAATGGCGACCACAGGGTTCAGATCGGAGAACTCCTTCTCCGCTTCGAGGACAAAATGGATGGTACCGTCGGAACGGAGAACCTCCCCGCTGGAGACGGTGACGCACTTGGCGAAACCGGAATGGACCTTGTAGGTGCGTCCTGCTGCGGCCGCGGGGCCGTCGCCCTTCAGCGGCGTGACGGTGAGATCCCCGGAGACGGAGAAGACGATGATCTCCACCGGATCCTTCGCGCCGGTGAGTTTCGCGAAGCACTCTTCGCGGACGGTGTCTTCGGAGATGCTGGTAAAGAAGACCTCGCTTGCGCCCTCCGCCGCAACAACGGTGCTAACGATACATTCGGTCATAAAAACGACCTCCTTTCATAGACTACTTACTTGGGTTGAACACGAAGAAGGCAAAAATGCAGAGCGTCAGCCTGCTCAAGCATTTCCCCCATCGGTGACCGGGCAGCAGACCAGTTCCGCGGGGCGGATGACCTTTGCGCCGAACACCAGTCTGCCGCGGACGGCTTTGTCGAAGGAGTTCTCCATCCGCTCGATGACCTGCGTCTCCAGCACCTGCTCCGCGTAGGCGATGGAGGAATAGGAGCCTGCCAGCAGCATGGTCTTGCCGCCGGAAACCGCAAGCTGATTGGAAACGTACACGTCGCAGCCCAGCTCGTCGGTGAAGCCCACGGAGCCGGTGCCGTTGACACCGTTGTTGATCTGGAACTTTACGCCCGCCAGCAGCAGCTTCGCCTTGACGAAGGGAGGCACCACGATCCAGGTACGGCCGTCCGGCACGTTGGCCTCCTCCAGCTTCTGCTTGACGGTGGCGATGAGCTGCAGGACGTTGTCCGGGGTGACGGCGGTTTCGTTCAGCGTGGTGCCCGCGTCGCCGTACAGCCCAAAGACGTAGGTGTCCGCCTCATTGCGCAGCAGGTAGGACGCCCGCTTGGTCTGGCTGTCCTCCAGCCCGATGGAGGCGCGGAGGGCTTCCAGATCGTTGACCTTGAAGGAGAAGGCTTTGTCCTGATCCACGTAGAGGGTGGTGGCGGTGTCGTCGATATCCTCGTAGGTCAGCTCGCCCTCGTAGTCGTAGACGGAGGGCTCGTTGAGCCCGATGAACACCACCGCGTCGCCGCGCTGCTTGATCTCGCCCACGTAATCGGTGTTGCAGATGGTGTTGGCAAGAAGGTTATCCTCGTTGGTGCGGATGATCTCCGCGCTGATGATTTTTTCAATGCTGTTCTGAATAGCCATAAGATGTATCCTTTCTGTTGAAACACGTGAATTGCTGTCAAACTTTGTCGAATCTCTCCCCTGTTCATGCCCAAATTTCAAGAAAGCTGTTCGTCAGCCATGCGTCGCACGACAAAGGGAAAGTCGGCGTTATAGCGGCTTTATAGCCTATACACCCCGAAGGGGTATACAATCAATTTCGTTTTTTTCGCGGGTTTCCCGCGGAAAAAACACCTTCAGTGAGCGAAGGTCCCAAAGGGACACTTCGCGAACTCTCACGCGGAGGGGAGGAGGAAAATTTTCAATTTTCCGACGGGGATAAGCGTGAGAACCCGGCGTTGCGAACGAATGTGAGCAACGACGAACTGGCGGTCACCGCCAGCCTTTCATCGACTGCAAGACGCTCTTGTAGTTCTTCGCCACGTCCTTCGCGGACATTTTCTCCACCTGTTCGGGGGTGAAGGAAGGCTCGGTGCTGCCGTCGGACGCCGCCGCCGCACTGCGGAACGCCGCTTCCCGGTTGACCTCCTCCGCGTGCCCGCCGGACTTCTGCCCGGTGAGCATATAGAGGGCGTACGCGTGCCGGAGATCCATGCCCTCCGAAACTTCCGCCCAGACCTCCTCCGGGATCTCCTCCGGCTTGACCTCCGGGAACAGCTCCCGGAAGGCGGCGATGTCCTCCCGCAGCTTCGCGTCCTCGTCGGACTTCCGCTTGGAGTCCCGCATTTCCTTGCGCAGCTCCTTGGCGCTTTCCAGCTCGGCAAGCACCTCCTCCGGCAGGTCGCCCTCGGCGTACTTCATGGGCAGCTCGGCGTAGTCCTCCTGCAACTGCTGGATGAATTCGTCGATGCGCATCCCTCTCTCGTTCGCGATGTCATACACCGCGTCCAGAATTTCATCGTTGGTAATGGTTTTCATGTGGTTCCTCCTTCAATAGGTAACGTATTTCTAACCTCTTCGAGTAATTCTTGTTTCTTCGGCAGCAAATTGTCCGGCAGGCGTTCCAGATACTGGGGGAGGGTGATCTGCCCCATCCGGAGCAGGTTGTCCAACGTGTTGAGGCTGGTGATCTCCGACCAGTAGTTCCCCGCGCCCACGTCCACCCGGCAGGAGAACAGGGTCCCCCGGTGGGAAGAAAGCCCAAAGGGCTGGTACGCCTCCATGCCGGTGCGCTCGTCAGGCTGCTTCGCCGTCGGGATCAGCCGCCGGTCGTCGTAGTAGGCGAACAGGAAGTCCAGCCAGACCAGACCGATGTCCTCCACGAACTGGTACAGGGCGCGCTTGACGTTCTCCAGCGGCAGGTTGGAGCTCTGCTGCAGAGCGAGGATGGCGGAGGTGTTGTTGGGCGCCACGTCCCCCAGCGCCGCGTCGGTCGCCCCCATGAACTCCTTCGTGGTGGCGATGGCGAGCCGGATGACCTCCAGCATGCCCGCCTGCATCTGCCCGGGGGGAAGGATCTTCGCCACGTTCTCCACCGGACCGTTGACGGCGACGGCTTCTCCCACGCGGTTGGTCCACTCGTCGATGACCGTGGAGTCGTACACCACCTTGGAGAACGCCGTGTCCATCATGTGCTTCATCACCATGGCGAAGGCTTTGTTGATGAAGATCTGGTTCTCCACCAGGCTGCTCGCCGCCGCTTCCCCGTGCCAGGAGTTCTTCACCGGCGTCCAGTTCATGACGGCGATGGGGTAGCGGGTCAAGTGCAGGTCGGTCTCCTCCTTGATCACCGCCTCCCGGGTGGACTTACGGAAGCGGATGTACCCGTCCTCCCCGCGCCAGAGCTTGATGAGGGAGATGCAGCGGGTGTTTTGCAGCTCCTTTTTCGCCATGTCGCCGCTCTCCGCCGCCGTTTCGCCGTCGGGGGTGATCCGTTTGATCTCTTCCCCGCTCCGGCCGTTGGCTTTCGCTTGCCTCCGCAGGCTCTCCACCGTTTCCCGCATGGAGAGGAGGATGTACGGCTGCTTTTCCACCTGCTTGCAGTTGGGATCCCCGAAGAAAACGTTGGTGTTATCGATGAGGATACTGGTGAAGTCCCCGGTGTACGCCTGTCCGGTGCGCACGGAGGGGTCCCAGTAGGTGTAGCACACCGCGTCCCCGCTCACCGCCGCGTCCCGCAGGGCGTTCGCCAGCAGGGCGTCCATCTTCTGCCGCTCCCAACGATAGGCGGCGATCCGGTTCAGCTTCTCCGCCGCCTCCGCGGATTTTTCCGGGTTGCCGGAGGGCATATCCGGCGTGAAGTGCATCCGCACCGGTCCGGAAAGCACCGTGGAGGTGAAATAGTCGATGATCCGCCGGAACAGGTTGAACACCGGCGTGGGCAGCCCGCCCGACTGCACCCCCTCCCACTGGTCCCCCCGGTAGAACCGCTCGTTGGTGTTCACCCGGTTATACAGCCCGATGGAATGGTGGTACTCCTTGCCCTGCTCGTAAAGCTGCCACTCTTCCGTGCAGGGGCTTTTTTTGTGAAACATTGATCTAACTCCTTTCGTTGTTCTGTGGGTAACTAGTGACTAGTAACTAGTGACTAGTAAATTTCTGCCGATGTTAACCGCTTCGCACGGACGCTCGGCTCCTGCCCACTAGCTCCTAGCTACTAGCTACTAGCTCCTAGCTCCTAATACGCAAGCCAATCCGCATAGTCCGGCTCTTTCGATGAAGGCACCTCAAACCGGTACACGCTCGGTCCCAGCGGTGCGGCGGCGGTTGGTTTGTGCGCAGGCACGCGGGACATGAGCGCGTAGCGGAGGGCTTCCGGGGCGTGGGTGATGTCGTGAGGGGTGTCGGCGGCGTCCTCGGGGACGTTCTGATCGAACCGCAGGAGGGGCAAGCAGCGCACCAGCTCCTCGCAGGAGCGGAAGATGCGGATGCGGGGCTGCTCTCCGGCGGAGAGGTGCAGGTACTCCCGCAGGACGCGCCAGCCGGGGATGCGGGCGTTGTTGGCGCGCACCAGTTGCCGCACGCCGGCGGCGGAGAGGATGTCGAAGCCGCTTTTGCCGGTCTCCTGCCTGCGGTTCCACAGGTCGGGGGACGCGACGGTGTAGCGGATGGTCTCCTCCGGCGGTGTGGACTCCACGATGAGCTTCCCCGCGTCGGAGAGGATGAGGTCGCTGGCGCACTTCTCCCGGTAGACGTAGACCGTGCGGTCGGTGGACACGGCGAGCCAGAGGACGGCGGTGCGGTCCAGCCCGTAGTCCATGGCGCGGAAGCGGATCCACTCCCGGGGGATGCGGAAGGGCTCGCAGGTGTGCTTGGCGTAGTCAAACTCCGGGAAGAAGCAGCCCTCGAAGGCGTT
Source organism: Oscillospiraceae bacterium (assembly GCA_022508745.1). Lineage (GTDB taxonomy): Bacteria > Bacillota > Clostridia > Oscillospirales > CAG-382 > Coliplasma. The sequence continues at coordinate 15,850 of JAFLUP010000038.1, forward strand.
CCAATCCCCGTAGAGCATGGCGCGGCGGCGGGTCTCCGGCAGCGCCAGCAGGGTGCGGATGTAGTCCGGGTCGTGCTCCATGAGGTACTTGTTATCGAACACCAGGGAGCGGATCAGCCGGTAGTCCTCCGGCCGCTCGTTCTCCCGGTAGCGCCTGTCCACGAACAGCCGCTTCACCCAGTCGTGCCCCACCCCGCCGGGGTTGCAGGTGAGGTACATCCGCGGCTTGAAACCGGGCGTTTTCATCGCGCGGCCAGAATCCATCTGGCCTGACCAACGATTACACTCCGTGAGGGCGAAGAACTGCTTTTCCGTGAAGTGGGTGGCTTCTTCGAGGCCGATGACCTCGTACGCCTGCCCTTGGAACTGCAGGACGTCGTTTTCGCTGTCGCAGTAGCCCAGCCGGATGCGGGATCCGTTGGGGAAGCGGAACTCCTTCTCCGTGGAAGCGTACTTCGCCACGCCGTTCAGCAGCGAGAGCAGGGGCAGCAGGTGGTTTTCCCGCAGCTCCCCCAGCGTGCGCCGCAGGAGCAGGATCTGCACCCCGTCGTTCCCCAGCGCCAACAGCACCAGCTTCATGCGCATCGCCCAGCTCTTTCCGCCGCCCCGCGCCCCGCCATACGCCGTATACCGCGCGTCCGATTCAAAAAAGGCGCGCTGTTTTTCATTTGGTTGGATGGTGATTTCCATAAAACTCCTTTTATAAAGGGGAACGAGGGGTACGCGTGGGGGATTGAATCCCCCACACCCCCGAAGTGCCAAATCCGCTATCGCGAATTTGGAAGTTTTTCACGTTTGTTCCCGTAAGACGGTACGCTCGTCACTTGGTTCCAAATCCTTACGGTCGCTGACGCGACTTCCTCTCGAACGCTATGTCGGCTCTATGCTGAGATTTCCCGAGGAGATGTCGCGCCAGCGACCATTCCCCTTTGGAAACAGGAACCGAACGTGCCGTCTTGTATGGACGATCTTATAAATTCTGCAAATGCGCGATAGCGGATTTGCGTCATGCGGGGGGCGTGGGGGGACTTGTTCCCCCACACGTTCCTCCTTACTTCGACCACGTTTCCGCCAGTCCTTTTAATATGACGGCTTGTGCGGTGGGTAAACTGTCTGCGCCGTCGGGGCGGTCGAGGTAGCCGTGGTTGTTCTTCAGGTCGAAGGCGAGGACGGCGGCGGGGAGCTTGCCGGAGAACGCCAGCTGCTTTTTGATCTTGGCGATGCGGTTGCAGGCGCAGCGGATGTAGGACCCGTAGCGCTTGTGGGAAGCGCACGCCATCAGCTCGGCGCGGGTGGTACCCAGGAAGTCCGCCAGCCCCTCCACGTCCGCCACCTCCCCGCTGGCGGGCAGGTACTCCTCAAAATACTGCCGGATGCGCTCGCTGCACACCTCTTTCGAGGGGAAAAGTACGCTTCGCGTGTTGGGTTTCATGTGTGTTTCCTCCTTTCGGTTCGTTTTCTGTGCCATCAGTATAGCACATTTGTTCGCCCATTTCGTCCCGTTTTTGTCTCACGTTTGTCGCACGTTTGTCGCACGTTTGTCGCGGGAGAGGATAAAAAAAGAACCCCCTGTGCGGTCTGCACAGGGGGTTCACCCTTTTTCGATTCGGTTGTGGCGCTATGTCAGGGAGAAGGTTCCCATGACGGCGCGTTTGAGGAGCATGTAGTCATTGGCGCCCACCGATTTCTTCCCGGTGATGCAGGCGGCCCGTTCTTTGGCGCCCGTCAGGCTGAACGTACCCAGCACCGCGCGCTTGACCACCATGTAGTCCAGCGCGTTCACCACCCCGTTGCCGTCGGCGTCCCCCACCACGGCGGCGAGGCGGACGTAGGAGACCTTGTTCCCCTCGTACACGCAGACGGTGTCGCCGGAATGAAGCACATCCCCGGCGGAAAGCTCCTTGCCGTCCGGACGGTAGACCCGAACGGTCTTTTTGCAGTTGCCCCGGAAGTCGGCAAGCGTCGTTTCCGGCGCGATGGAGATGATGTACTCGTCCTCGATGCCGTACACAGAGGAAAGCTCGTCGGGGGACGCCTCCGTGACCGTGCCGGTGACGGTGATGAAGTCCTTCGCCGCGTAGCCGACGGTGGTTTCTCCTTCATACTCGAAACGGATGCGGTACCACACGGGGTAGGAGCTGCTGGAGGTGTTCACCGTCTCCAGAATCACCACCTCGGTGTTGTTTTGCAGCTTCGCCACCACCTTGCCGGAGGTGGAAGCCTCGCTCCGCACATTGAGGTAGGACCCGCTGTCCACCGTCACCTTCCCCTTCTGGTAGGTCACGGAGGGGATGTCCCCGCCCGGGTTGGGCGGCGGCGTCGGATCCTCCGGCGGCGTGGTGGGGGGGGTGCCGGGGTCGGGATTGGTTGTCCCGGAGTTTGCTTCCTTAAAGTAGGAGGCGGAGGAGTAGCCCTCCATCATATGCCCGCCGATGACGGCGAGGATCCGGTACCAGCCGTTGCCCAGATCATTGATCAGCTTGACCTCCTGCCCCTTGTAGACCACCCCGAGGACGGAGGAGCCGCTGGTGCTGGGCTTGGTGCGCAGGTTCACCGAATCGGTGGCGACCAGCGTCTTGAGGGCGGAAGAGCCCACGTATACCGTCACGGTCAGCGCCAGCTGCCCGTCGATTCTGACAGAAATCACCGCGATGCCTTCGCTGACGCAGGCGATCTTCCCTTCGTCATCCACCGTCACCACCTCCGTGTTGGAGGAGCTCCACGCGATGGGCTTGCCCTGCAATTCCTCCGCGTAGACGGTGAGGGGAATGGTCATGCTGTCCCCCACGCCGGTGTAGAGGACGGTTTGGTCGGTGCCCACGGCCAGCCGCAGGGAGTCCCCGGTGTAGAGCCCCGCCGCGCGGACGTAGCCGCTCACCGGCTGCCCGTCTTTGGAGTTGGGGCTGGCGGAGACGGAGTAAAACGCCGTGCCGTCCGGCCCGTAGAACAGCTCCTTGCTGTTGATCTTCACCGGCTGCCCGGGGGAGAGTTTCCCCAGGGTGTTGGAGGCGGCATCCGGCTTGGTGTAGATGTAGGGCGCGTTCCGCTCGAGGCTGTAAGCGTTGGCGTCCACCTCGATGACGCAGGCGGCCTCCTTGCCGTTGTATACCGCGGTGATGAGGGTGTACCCCTGCCGCACCGCCGTCACTTTGCCGGTCTGATCCACCGTGGCGACCTCCGGACGGTCGCTGGTCCAGACGATATCCAGCTCGACGTCCTCCTCGGGGGCGGGATACGCCGCCGCCGTGAGGGTCAGCTCCTCTCCCACGTCCAGCCTTGCACGGGAGAGATCCATGATCATGCCATGCACGCCGTTTTCGTCCGCGGTCACTTCGTCCATCTGCTGGAAGTTGAATTTCTCGATGAAGTCGATGAGCTTTCCGGCGTAGGTGGTGGTGGAGCCGGCGTAGCCGGACGCCTGAATGGCGTAGGCGGCTTCCTTATAATCCTTGGCTTCCAGCACCGGGATGTACTTGCTTTCCCCGTGGAACAGGGCGGAGTGATCCGCAATGCCCTCGTCCAGCGTGTCGTATGCCCGCCAGAAGGAGCCGTTGGGATCCACCAGCTTGGCGTCCGCGTAGCTCTTGTAGAGCAGCTCCGAATACTGCTCAAAGACCTTCCCCGTCCAGTTGGAGTACGCCTTGATGCCGAAATGGTTCTGGGCGATGATGGAGATGGGGTAGGCCCCCACGCCGCCCTCGTACACCGCCTGCCCCGCCGTGATGGAGGCCAGCACGCCGGTATCGTAGGCGTCCTTGATGGAAATGGACATCACCGTCCGCAGGAAGTAATACTCCCAACGGTTGTTGGTCTTGCTTTCGATCTTGGAGTAATCCAGCGAAGGGTCGCCCTCCGCGGCGGAACCGGACAGCACGGGAAGCGCCATCAGCACCAGCGCCAGCGCCAGACAGAAGGACGCCGCCCGAACTCCTTTTCGTATTCGTTTATGATCCATATGCTTTTACATCCTCTCTCGTTGCAGCTCGCCTTACGGCTCCCCCCAAATGGGGAAACTTGACCGCATACAGTATACCATGTCGTACCCTGTCTTGTCAAGTCCCGGAAGGATTTGTTTACATTTTGTTGCATAAGTACCTCGAACGCCGTCGAAAAAGAAAGAAAAATGCCCCCTTTCGTCGAAAAAGGGCAAAGGACGAAACGCGAAACGCGAAAAGAAAGGACCCGCCCCTTTGCAGGAGCAGATCCTCTTTTTTCCTTATGGATTACGGCAGTTCCGATACAAGGTGCAGGGTCGAAGCCGCAAACACGTCCTCCGCCGCCACGGATTCCAGGTGTGCCGTGTGGTACTCCGCATTGAAGAACAGACCGTCCACTTCCCCCCACCATTGGAGGCGATCCCCCGCCGGTCCCTTGGTGCGCCATTCCAGATAAACCGTCACGCGCCCGTCACAGCAGACAATCGGCTGCTCGAACAGGGGGTCCTGCCAACGCTCGACCTCCCCGCGGGCGTCCTCGATATAGAAGTAGAAGGTCAGCCGCACCCAGTCGCCGCCGGGTCCTTCGGTGACGATTCGGGCGGTCTTCCACTCCGGGTTGTATTCCAGAGAGGTGATCTCCCCTTCCAGCAGGGAAAGGTAGGGCAGGGCGTCCACCACTTGCAGACAGGCATTCAGCGTCTCCCGGTCATAGGCCGCGCCTCCCCAGAGGTGGGAAAGGGCGTCCTCCAGCGTCGCGTCATCCGCGGTGGATGCCAGTTCGTGCATCGCCGCCAGCGCATCGAGACTGTCCAGCAGAAAGGTCGCGGGCGGGTCCCCCGGCGCTTCCTCCTCCGGTCCTTCCGGATGCGCCGTCGCCAGGACGCTCTGCACGGTCAGCCCGCCCCAGAGTTCCTCCGCCACCACGGATTCCGGATGCTCCGTATAGTAACACACCCGCACCAAAATCCCGTCCACGAGGGCGTGCCAGATCACGAAGTCCTGCCCGTCGTCGGTCCGGCTCCGTACCTCGACATAGACCGTCACCCGCCCGTCGCAGCAGGAGAAGGGGTCGATCAGGGAGGGCGCCTCCACCGCCAGATCCTGCAAAAAGGTCATCAAACGGTCGGGATTGTCAAAATAGATCTCATAGTTCACCTCCGCCCGATCCCCGTTTGCCCCCTCCAGCAGGAAGGATACAAGGGGCATCTGAAGCTCGCACTCGATGGAGACGGGCTCCCCCGGGAGGATGGGCAGATACGGCAGGTTCTCCAGCATTTCCAGAAACGCGACCAGACCTTCCCTGTCCACATAGAAGAGCAGCCCCCGCTGCCGGAGATAGTTCTCCAGCTCCTCGTCGGTGGCGAAAGATACCATCTCCCGCAGCTCCTCCAGCGCCCCCATGCCCTCCAGCTCGAGGCGCACGGAGGGTTCGTCCTCCGGCGGTTCCTGCGCCCCCGGTTCGCTCCCCGCGGTGGACTCGGTTCCGGCCAGACCCGACGAAGGCGGCGCCTCCCCCGCCGCGGGCGGAACGCTTTCTTCCGGCAGTTCTTCCGGCGGGGTCGCCGTCGGCGTGTCCCGATGGGCGCTCCATAGCCCGAACCCCGCAAGCGACACCACGCAGACCGTCACGCAGGCGGCGATCAGTGACCCCCACCATTTGCGGGGAGCCCGCCCCCCGCGTCCTCCTGCCGGAGGATCCCGCAGGATCTCCCGCTCCGCGTTCGGTTGCGAACTTGCCGCCAAACAGGCTTGCAGCAGTCTTTCCCCCATTCCCTCCGGCATCCGGAGGGTCTCCACTGCGTCCTTCAATGCTTTCGTGTTCTCTCTCATGTGTCTTTCCCCCTTTGATATGCTTCTTTCAGCAGCCTGCGCCCCTTTTGCAGCCGCATCTTCACCGCCGAAGCGGAGATCCCCAACAGATTCGCCACCTCGGCCACCTTGTATTCCTCCACGTCGTGCAGGAGCAATACCGTTTTGAACTTCTCCGGCAGGGCGTACAGCGCTTCCAGCAGCGGACCGCCGTCGCTTTCCCCCGCGCCGCCGGAAAGCGTAAGCGCGCTTTCTCGCTCGTACTTCTCCCGCCGGCTCCGCGCCCGCAGGAGATCCCGGCTCTGGTTGACCGCCACCCGGAGCAGCCACGCCTTTTCATGCTCCCCGTCCCGGAAAACCGGCTTCCGATAAAGGTATTTGAGCAGCGTTTCCTGCATGGCGTCCTCCGCGTCCGCATGGTTGCCCAGCGTCAGGAGGCACACGCGGAACAGCTTATCCCCGTAGTCCGCGACGATCCGCTCCAAGTCCTGCGCCGCCGTTTCTGCCATCCCTGTCAACTCCTTTCACCTATAGACACGCTTCTCGGGTGCCGTTTGGTCAATTTTTGAAGATCTTTTTTCAAAAAAATTTTTCCGGAACGGTTCCCACGGCTCTCCCCGCCCATGTGCAACTTTGAAAACGAACTTTTGTTCGCACAAACTTTCCCACCTGCCGCAAGGAAACGGAGAAACCTGTGGACAAATGTGGACAAATGTGGAAAACTACCCCACTTTTCCACAGGCAAAAACGCGAGTTATCCACACCCCAAACCCGCATGAACACTTGTTCTTTTGTAGTTTTCAACTTTTTAGCCCGGTCTACTACTACTACGACTACTTCCATATACCTTCTAAAAAAACTTCGTGGTAGAAGCGCGCGTGCGCGGAAACTTTCCCGTTGCAACTCACTACGTTCGTTACAACGATTTGCAGTTCCGTTCGCTCGCGCCGGCGCGCCAAAGCGCTACGCACTTTGACACTTGCGGAACTGTAAGGTATTTAGATGTGCAGAACACTTCGTGTGCGC
>JAFLUP010000039.1 GCA_022508745.1 Oscillospiraceae bacterium
GAATATCTGCTTGCCGCGCTGATGTGCATTGCGGTTGCGTTCTTTCTTACGATCCTGATCGTGAGCAAGAGCTGTAGTGCCGATCTGCCGGAGGAGGATGGTTCTTCAGTTGACGCGACGTCGGATCCGACGTCGGAATCGCCGACTTCTTCCACTCCGTCCACGCCGAATGTGTCGAAAAAGGTAGAGAAGGTGCGTCTTGAGGTTCCCGCCAAAGTTTCGGAAGGGGTATTGGCGCCCACGACGGACGAGGTGCTGGATCTCGACGCGGATCATCCCGGTGCGCCTTCTTCCGAGCATCTGATGAACGGCGGCGTGCTGTCCGGTCTGCGGAGCAAGAGCGGTGAAATCAACGGATCGATGGACAATGTCCCGTTCGGCTTCCCCGGCGGGGTTTGGTATATGCGGGAAGATGCGATACGCGCTTTGAGTGATATGGCGAAAGCTTTTGGCAATAAGAACGCTCTGATCGTGCGTGAAACCTACGGAAAACCGGGCGTTTCGGATTTGGGAGAAGCTGTTGCCGAGAACTTGGATACCGGCTGCGCCGTGCTGTTTGCCAGCGGCTATCTCAAAGGCGATCAAAGGATTTGGCTGGCGGACAACTGCTTCCGTTTCGGTTTCATCCTGCGCTATCCGGCGGATAAATCCGAAGTGACCCATCAGGAAGGCATCAGCGAGCTGTTCCGGTATGTGGGGTATGAGCATGCCGCATATATAGGGGCGCATCATCAGACGCTGGAGGAGTATCTGGAGTTCCTGCGCAGGGAAACTTCCTCGGAAAACCCGTTGAAGGTTAACTATACGGACGGCAACGGCGATGAGAAAAACTGCGTGATCTACTTTGTCCCCGTCAGCGGCGGAGAGACCAGCGAACTGCCCATCTACGGCGGCGAAGGGGCGGAGTTCCGCTACACCGGCAACGGCGATGACGGCATCATTGTCACCTGCATCGTTGACTGACCTGTTCGAGAAAATGGACAAATTTGTCCAAAAATAGCAAAGAACATACGTTTTGTACAAAAAGGCGGCGTGTAAAAAATACGCTGCCTTTTTTGTGCATTTTGAAATCGCTTTTCGACGGAAAAGAGGAGAAAAGGGCGACCGTTCGAAAGAACCGAAAAATGTATGAAAGTTTCATACATGAATTTGATTTCTTTAAAACAATCGCATTTTGATTTTAATTTTTTAAAATTTTGCTGTATTCAATGGAATTTTTTCGATTTATTTTGCATGATAAGAAAGGATCGTCAAATGAATTTCTTGTAAATTGATGATTGAAAATGCACTGTTCATTTTTCTGAAAGGATCGAAAAAGAAAACCGCGGTGAAAAATGCGTTTCGGGAGGGGCTGGAATGGCGCAAAACGGTTTTTCTCCGCGCGCGGGAGCGCTTGACAAACGAACTGCCTTATGATATGATAGGAAAGCATATCAATATGGTGTACTCTACTGCCAGTCTGCTCTCGCACAATGCGGCATCTGCGAGCCGCGGCTGCAGTGGAACACGCCGAGCATTTTCTCAGGAGGAAAACCGCATGACCAGCTACAATCGTTTTTACAAGCGCGCGCTTGCATTGCTTCTGGTTCTCGCGATGGGGATCGCGGGTATGAGCAGTCTGGGTGCGTTTAGCGTGTCGGCGACTGTCGAGCATAAGTACAATTCCGACTCGCTGGTTCGGACTTCTCTTGATGAGATCGAAAACGTGCTGACTTCCACCAGTTACAGCGACTACCTGAAGCTTTACGGCAGCGCTGCAACCGCGAAGAGTGAGCTGCAGATCGATCTTCTCAAAGAGCTTGATCCCGAAGAAACTACCGCCTCTTACAATTTTGTAAGGCCGGGCGACGATCTTGCGCCGTATAACAACAGCACGGGGACTTCTACCCTGGAGCTGCCGGACGGTGCGCAGGTCGTGCTCCTGTGCGGCGACGACGGGCGCGTGTCCTTCCGGATCAATGTCACCGAATCCGGGTTCTACAATATCAACGTAGGCTACTACACCGGGAATGTCGCGGTGTACGGTATCCTGCGGGATGAAGACGGCAATCCCGTCCTGCAGTCCAACGGCGATCCGACGTTGGATATGGATACCCTTGCCTCCGGCGGCAACTACGCCGCCATCGAGCGGTACATCCTCATCGACGGGAAGGTCCCCTACAGCGAGGCCCGTTCCATCGAGCTGTCCCGTATTTGGAATGACTTGTACGAAATCACGGATAAAGACGGGAAAACCGTGAAGATGTATTCCAACTCCGAGGAATTCAAGCAGTATGTGCGGGAGCACTACGGCGATTACGAGAACTACCGTCCCTTCTCCAAGGACGGGAACGGCAATGAACTGAAGCCGGAAAAGGTTCTTGTTTCCCAGTGGACGGAAACCTTCCTGTATGACTCCACCGGGTATTACAACGATCCGCTCAGCTTCTACCTGGAAGAAGGGGAACATGTCCTTTCCCTCCAGGCAGTGCGTGAAACGGTCGCCATTGATCGCATCACCCTCTGCCATGCGGAATCCGCTCCTTCCTATGACGAGTACTACGCCTCCAACGGCGGAGACGGCGCCATCTACAAGGGCGGCGAGCAGATCATCGTGCAGGCGGAGTACGCGACGACGGTTTCCGAGCGTACCATCTACCAGTTGAACAACCGCTCCTCCATCTATTCCCAGCCGCAGGACCCGGCGCTGATCCGTTTGAACATGATCGGCGGCGAAAAGTGGGAATATGTGGGCCAGTGGGTGGAATGGGAAGTGGAAGTCCCGGAATCGGGCTTCTACAGCATCGTTCCGCGTACGAGACAGAGCTACTATTCCGGCGTGTACGTATCCCGGAAGATCTACATCAACGGCGAGCTTCCTTTCCGTGAGGCGGGCTATCTGCGCTTTGACTATTCCTCCAGCTGGCAGACGGATCCCCTCAGCTATTGGCAGGAAGAGCAGCGCGAGAACGGCGAGACGGAGCTGGTAAAGAAGAGCCCGCTGTTCTACCTGGAAAAGGGCGTCAACACCATTCGCATGGAAGTGGTTCTGGGCGATATGGCGGACATTCTCAGCCGCGTCAACCAGTCCCTGACGAATATCAACGCTTACTACCGGAAGATCCTGATGATCACCGGTGCAAGCCCCGATAAGTACCGTGACTACCGTTTTGAACGTTTGATCCCCGACGTTCTCAAGGGTCTGCGTGAGGAATCCGATAACCTGTATCAGGTTTCCAAAGACCTTGCCAACCTGATGGGCGGTATGGGTGAACATTCCGCAACGCTGGACCGCGTTGCCAACGTCTGTCACCGGATGGGCTACTATCCCACCACCATCGCCAGCTATATGTCCAGCTTGAAGGACTACACCGCGTCCCTCGGTACCTGGCTGACGGATACGCAGAACCAGCCGTTGGATATCGACTACCTCTGCATCCAGTCCCAGGATACGGATGCGCCCCGCGCAGAACCCAACTTCTTTGCGAAGTTCTGGGGCGGCGTGGAGAAGTTCTTCTGGTCCTTCTTCTCCGATTATGATTCTCTCGGCTCCTCCGAGGACGGCACCGGCGTTTCGAAGGATTACGCCATCGAGGTCTGGACGGTAACTTCCCGCGACCAGGCACAGATCGTCCGCAGCCTGGTGGATGACTCCTTTACCCCGACTTACGGGATCCCCGTCGTCGTAAAACTGGTCGCCGGCGGTACGCTGCTTCCCGCAACGCTTGCGGGAACCGGTCCGGACGTCTACATGGGCGCCGGGCAGGGCGACCCGGTCAACTACGCGATCCGATCCGCGGTTCTTTCCTTAAATAATACAGGCTCCGATGCGTCGGTGGGCTACAACTTCAACGATCTGTCCCGCTGGGCGGAAGATCCGGTGTACAAACCGTTGCTGGATCAGAAATTGATTCCCACCTTCGACGAGGTGACCGCCCGGTTCGCACCGGCAGCCATGCGTCCGCTGACCCTTTACGGTCAGTCCTACGGTATCCCGGAGACCATGTCCTTCAACATGATGTTCTACCGCAAGGATATCTTCGTGGAACTCGGCGTCGCGCCGCCGGACACTTGGGATGAGTTCTACAACCTCATCTACACGCTGCAGGCGGCAGAACTGCAGATCGGTGTGCCGATCGGTATCGGTACCTCCACGATCCTGATGTATCAGCAGGATGAGACCTTCTATCAGGAAGGCAACTACGACGAATACCTGAACCTGTTCCGTACCTATTATAATGAGGTCGGTCACAACGGGTACGACAACGTAGACGATTACCTGCTCGCCAACGGATATACCTATATTGATGCGGACGGCAACCTCCGTCCCACCACCGACGGTATCGCCATCAACCTGGATTCCGACATTTCGCTGGCAACCTTCAAGAAGGCGTGCGAGCTGATCACTCTGTACAGCTTCCCGTACTCTTATGTGGTTTCCAACCGTTTCCGTTCCGGCGAAATGCCCCTTGCCATCGCGGACTACACCACCTATAACTCCCTCATTGTCTTCGCGCCGGAGATCAACGGTCTGTGGGAATTCACCCCGCTGCCCGGTATCGCCTCCGAAGACCCCGAAACCGGGGAAACGGTGGTGGATAACACCACGGTGGGCGCCGTCAGCGCGATGATGATGATGCGCTCCGTGACGGACACCAACGCTCTCGGCGCTTGGACCTTCATGCAGTGGTGGATGAGCGCAGATGTGCAGACCTCCTTCGGTAACGAAATGATCGCGCTGCTGGGTCCGTCTGCGAAGCAGGCCACCGCGAACATGGAAGCGCTTGCCGGTATGTCCTGGTCGAAGGATGAGTACGACAACCTGTTTGCGCAGTTCAACGCGGTTGAGTGTACGCCGGAGTATCCCGGTTCCTACATCGTCGGTCGTTATACCAACTTCGCGTTCCTGGATGTGAAGAACGATGGCAAGGATCCCGTGGAAGCCATGCGCTCCTATATCAATGATATCAACGCTGAGCTGACCAGAAAGCGTACCGAGTTCGGGCTTCTGACGGCGCGTGATATTCAAGATATGAAGAACTACCTGATCGAGAAGAAGATCGATTGGATGCCTAATAAGGAAGGAGGGAACTGACGTGGCAAAAGAAAAAGCCGTTATCCGCAAGGACTTGTCACGCTTTCAGTGGACGCTGCTGGAGATCAAGAAGCATAAAGTCGCGTATTTGATGATCGCGCCCTTCTTCCTCCTGTTCACCCTCTTCACGGTGATTCCGGTCTTGCTTTCGCTGATCCTCGGTTTTACCAACTTCAACCTGTTGGAATGGCCGACCTTCGTCTTTCTGGATAACTACATCCGCCTGTTCTTGGATGACGACGTGTTCATCACCGCCATCAAGAACACCCTGAAGTTCGCGGCTGTCACCGGTCCCGGCTCGTACCTGCTGTCCCTGCTGTTCGCATGGTTCATCAACGAGCTGCGCCCGAAGATCCGTTCCATCGTGACGCTGCTGTTCTACGCACCCTCCATTTCCGGTAACGTGTACCTGATCTGGACCTACTTCTTCTCCAGCGACGCTTACGGTTTGGTCAACGCTTGGGGCGCGGAGCTTGGTCTGATCAATGAGCCGATCCTCTGGTTCCAGGATAAGAAGTACATCTTCGTCCTCTGCTGTTGCGTGGCGCTATGGACGTCGCTGGGTACCTCGTTCCTGACGAACATCGCCGGTTTCCAGACGGTGGACACCTCACTTTACGAGGCGGGCGCCGTGGACGGCGTCAAGAACCGCTGGCAGGAGCTTTACTACATCACCTTGCCGATGATGCGTCCGCAGATGATGCTGGGCGCCATCCTTGCCATCACCGGCTCCTTCGGCTTCGGCGCCGTTATCAACGCGCTGGTCGGCTTCCCCAGCCCGAACTATGTGGCACATACGATCATGCACCATTTGGAAGACTACGGTAACCAAAGGTTTGAAATGGGGTACGCGTCCGCCATTGCGACGTTGCTCTTCCTAATGATGATCGGCTGTAACATGCTGGTCACGCGACTCTTGAGAAGGATAGGTACCTGACGATGTTAGAGAATACGAAAAACAAAATCAAGGCCGCCTACCGCAAGCATCAGACCAACCGTGTGCAGTTCAAGCGTTCCGTCAACCGCTCCGCGGGGGGCGACGTAGGCATCTACATCTTGCTTGCGGTCTTCGGGTTCTTCATGGTCCTGCCCTTGGTTTACGCCATCGTGCAGTCCTTCAAACCGCTGGACGAGATCTTCGTCTTCCCGCCCCGGTTCTTCGTGGTGAACCCCACTTGGGACAACTTCCGCGACCTGTTCCGCTCCATGGCGGATTCCTGGGTGCCCTTCTCCCGCTATATGTTCAATACCGTGATGATCGCTGTGGTGGGTACCATAGGCAACGTGCTGCTTTCTTCCTACGCGGCATACGCGCTGGCGAAGATCCCCTTCCCGGGGCGCAGCTTCCTGTTCCGCGCCGTGCAGTACTCCCTGATGTTTAACGCCACGGTCACTGCCATCTCCAACTTCATCATCATGTCTGCACTGGGCTGGGTGGATACCTACCTCGCGGTCATCGTGCCCGCGTTCTGTACCTCCTTCGGTCTGTACCTGATGAAGCAGTTCATGGAGACCAGCGTCAACGATTCCGTTCTGGAAAGCGCGCGTCTGGAAGGCGCTTCCGAAAACAAGATCTTCTGGAAGATCGCGATGCCGATGGTCAAACCCGCTTGGGCGACGCTGATCCTGTTCGCGTTTAAGGATCTGTGGGCGGTGGGCGCAAACCTGTTCATCTACAGTGAACAGCTCAAGACCCTCAACTACGCCATCAGCCAGTTGGTCACGGCAGGTATCGCGCGTACCGGTGTTTCGGCGGCATCTACCGTCTTCATGATGATCGTCCCGATCCTGGTGTTCATCATTTCGCAGAACAGCGTCATTCAGACCATGTCTTCTGCAGGTATGAAGGATTAAAGGAGGGAACCGCATGAAATTCAAAACAGTAAAGACCCTTCTGGTGATCGCGTTGTTGATCGTGACCATCGGATCCTTGACCGTAGGCGCTGCCGTTCCGTATACGACTTATACATACGGTCGGAACGGATTCCTTCTCGAGTGTCCGGCGGCTTATGTGCCGGTGAAGCTGATCAACGGTAAGAGCCTGCAGTACTCGCTCTCCGCAGAGGGCGGCGCCGGCGCCAACGCCAAGCTGCTCTACTCCACGCTGTTTACGGCGACCGACGGTTCGGCGGTGGAGCTTTCCAACCCGTCGGATATCTTTGTGGACGACCTGAACCATGTCTACATTTCGGATACCGGCAACAACCGGATCGTGGTTACGGATGAGGATTACAACGTCCGCTTGGTCATCTCCACCTTCATGAACAACTTCGGCGTGCCGGACGGTCTGTCCGAGCCCAACGGTCTGTTCGTGACGGAGAGCGAGATCTTCGTGGCGGATAAAGGCAACTCCCGTATCGTAGTCTTCGATAAGCTGGGCAACTTCGTGGACATCGTTCCCGAGCCCGCCAGCGAAGTCATGCCGGATAACCACGTGTACACCCCTGTGGCGGTTGCGGTGGACTCCGCGGGCCGTATCTATGTAGTCTCCTCGACCACCAACTACGGTGTTCTGTCTCTGAACCGCGATGGCTCCTTCAACGGCTTTGTGGGCGCACAGAAGGTTACGTACAACGCCTTCGAATACTTCTGGAGAATGTTCCAGACGGAAGAGCAGATCAGAGCCTCCGTCACCAACGTTCCTACGGAGTATAACAACATCAGCATCGACGAGGACGACTTCGTCTATGTCACCACCGCTTCCATCGAGGAAAGCCAGGTCGCGTCGGCGATCCGTTCCAAATCTGCCGACTACGCCACCGTCAAAAAGCTCAACCCCAACGGGAATGACGTCATGCGGCGTAAAGGCTTCTTCGCTCCCATGGGCGAAGTGGACTTCGTGAATGCGGCAAGGGGCAATGCCCGTGTCACCGGTCCGTCCACCGTCGTGGACGTGGCAGTGGGTGAAAACGGAAGCTGGAGCTTGATCGACAACAAGCGCAGCAAGGTGTTCACCTACGATTCGGACGGCAACCTGCTGTACGCCTTCGGCGATTTCGGTGATAACATCGGTAACATCCAGAACCTGGTGGCGATTGATTATCAAGGGTCCAACATCCTGCTGCTGGATAAGACCCTCGGCGCCATCACGGTCTATAAGCGCACGGATTACGGCGATCTGCTTGCCGCGGCGATCCAGAATGATATGGATCAGAACTATTCGCAGGCGGTCAACTACTACACCCGGATCCTGCAGCGCAACAACAACTATGACACCGCCTACATCGGCATTGGGCAATCCCTCTACCGCGAGGGCAGATATGTCGAGGCGATGCAGTACTACCGCTACGCGCATGACACCGAAAACTACTCGGAAGCCTATCAGCTTTACCGCAAGCAGTGGATCGAGGAGCATCTTTGGATCTTCCTGATCGTGCTGGTGGTGCTGATCGTAGGCATCGTGAAGTTCTTCGGCTGGGCAGGGAAGTACAACAAGAAGAACACCAAGGACAAAGAGAAACGCGGCTTCTGGGAAGAAGTCATGTACGGGTTCCACATCATCCTGCATCCCTTTGACGGGTTCTGGGACCTGAAGCATGAAAAACGCGGTTCCGTGCGAGGCGCAGTGTTCTGGCTGCTGATCGCGGCGCTGTCCTTCGTGTACAATGCCATCGGTAGGGGATACCTCTCCACCGGCGGCTCCGGCAGCGGATCCTATATCACCGCGGCGATGTCCATCGTCCTGCCGGTGTTCCTGCTGGCGGTGGCGAACTGGTGTCTGACCACCCTGTTCGACGGCGAAGGTTCCTTCAAGGACGTGTTCATTGCGGTCAGCTACTCGCTGGTCCCGCTGGTGATCCTGCAGATCCCCTGCGTCGCGCTCTCCAACGTGCTGACGCTGGCGGAAATGGATATCGTGGGCATGATCACCTCCATCGCATGGGTCTGGGTCGCTCTGCTGGTATTCTTCGGCGTCATGGTGACGCACGATTACACGCTGGGTAAGAACTTCATCACCATCCTCGGAACCATCATCATGGTCTGCGTGATCATGTTCGTGGCAGTCCTGTTCTTCGGGCTGATCACGAAGATCTACGCCTTCGGTCATAACATTTACATCGAAGTGTCAAACAGAGTGTAGAAAGGAGCAATGGATACTATGAAAAAACTATATCGATCCGCGCTTCTGCTGCTCTGTATGGCACTGCTGCTTCCCGCCATCAGCAGCCTGACCGTCTTCGCAGCGGAAGGGGATAGCACCGATAAAGAAGTGGCTTGGGAAGATAAGTGGAAGGACACCCTTTATCCCGCCTACATGAGCACAGGCTTCAAAACCATCAAGGATCGTCTCCGCGGGGACGAAACCATCGCCCCCATGAAGCTGTACTGCGTCGTCAAGGGCATGGCCTTCTACGTGGATACCATTACCGGTGAGGTGGTGGTGCTCACGCTGGAGGACAGCGAGCTGACGAAAGAAGCCATCGACGAAAGCGGCGAGATCCCCGCGTACACCGCTTACTATTCCACCAACCCCTTCAATGCTGGCTCCAGCCAGTCCTCGCAGGGGGCGAACAGCTCCAATTCCATCAAAGAGGAATTGTATTCGCAGTTGATCGTGCAGTACGCGCAAAACAACTCCGATATGAGCATGAACTCCTTCAAGGATGCTGCCGCCAACAACCAGATCACTACCAGCAACATCCGCGGCGGTATCCGCGTGGAGTATTCCATCGGTCGTGAACAGGTGATTTACCTGGTCCCCCGTCTGATCATCTGGAAGAAGTTTGAAAATCTGGCTGCACAGATCAAGGAAAATTCCGACGATCCCCGTGACGAGAACACCTTCCGGGCGTTCTACGTGCACTACAGCTTGGACGATGATTCCAAGGCGGAAAAGACCAAGATGGACTATCTGAAACAGTACCCCGTTTTGGAGAAATTCCGTAAGTCGGATGTGGATGATCCTAAGGATCCGGCTTACGATTTGGGCGGTATTTACGGCTGCGAGCAGCACATTACCACCAAAGAGCTTCTCCGTCTGGAGAATATCGTCAAGCTGTATACCGATTACACCATCGAACGGATGGATGAGGACCACGCGGAGACGGAATACGTCTCTACGGAGGAAAATCCGCCTCTGTTCAAGCTGGCCATCGAGTATAAGGTGGAGGACGATGACGGCAGCTTCACCATCCGTTTGAACGCGGGCAACATCCGCTTCCAATCGGATATGTATGCGCTGTCCAACGTGGTCCTGCTGCCTTACGGCGGCGCGGGGAATACCAAGAATGAAGGGTATATCTTCACGCCGGACGGCTCCGGTTCGATCATTTCCTTTGAGGACGTGGCGACTGCCGGTAACTTCCAGACGGTCAGCCCCATGTACGGCATCGACAACATCTACCATACGGTAACGGGCGCCAACAAAGAGACCATGCGTCTCCCGGTGTACGGTATCGTGGAGTGGGCAGACAACGGCTCTCACGAAGAGCAGCAGCCGGTTGTGGATGACGAAGGCAATATCGTCTACAAGACCGACAGCGAAGGCAACATCCTCACCGACGATGAGGGCAACCAGATCCCCGAGACCGAGACCGTCACCGTGCGGGACGTGCTGAAGATCGGCTACCTTGCGGTCATCGAGGAAGGAGACTCCCTGTCGAAGATTGCCATCAAGAACGGCGGCTCGACCCACCAGTTCGTTTCCATCTATACGACGTTTAACCCCCGTCCGCAGGATACATACGTGTTGGAAGGCGGCCTTGCAGGCAGCACCAACGCCACCTGGACGGTGGAAGCAAAGCGGAAATATACCGGCGACTACAAGATCCGGATGTTCATGCTGAAGGAAGACGTGACCTACTCCGAAATGGCGCGTACCTACCGCAACTATCTGGTGAGAACGGGCGTACTCAATAAGCTGGAGAACGCTTCCGAAAATCTTCCGCTCTATCTGGAAACCCTCGGCGCCATGAAGATCAACGATTCCGTTCTGGGGATTCCCGTCAGCAAGATGATCGCGCTCACCAGCTTCGATCATGACGAGATGATTCTGGAGGAGCTGAAGGCGGAAGGAATCACCGACGTCAACCTCAAGCTGAACGGTTGGGTCAACGGCGGTCTGCTGTTCACCACGGCGGCGAACCGGGTGAAGATCGAAAAGGTGCTCGGCGGCGACGACGGCTTCAAGAAGCTGTTGCAGTACGCGAAGAACGGGAACGTCACCGTCTTCCCGGATTTCGATTTCTCCTATGTGGAAAACGACGAGCTGTTCGACGGCTTCACCCAGAAAAAGCATAACGCACAGACCATCGACGGGCGGAACGCCTACTCCCAGGAATACGATCCTGCATGGCAGGCCTTCCTGGAAACGGGTCTGGGTATCCTCTCCCCCAACGTCATAGAGGAGTTCTATGAAGGGGTGTATGAGGATTACGAGAAATACGATGTAGGCTCGATCTCCGTCTGCACCTTGGGCAGAGACCTGAACTCCGACTTCGACGACGACGCTCCTTTGACCCGTGAAGATTCCAAAACGCTGGTCAAGCGCCTGCTGTCGAAGATTCAGGAGCAGAACAAGCGCGTTCTGGTCTCCGGCGGCAACGCGTACACGCTGCCGTATGTAACGGACATCATCGAAGCCCCGCTGGACGATTCCGGCTCCCGCTACGCCTGCGGCTCGGTTCCCTTCATGGGTATGGTGCTGCACGGGTACAAGGAGTTTGCCGGCTCCGCGCTGAACCTCGCCGGCGACTATCAGTTCTCGCTGCTGAAGAGCATCGAAAACGGTGCGTCCCCCTATTTCGTGGTGGCGTACGAAAACACCTCGGAGCTGAAGGGGTATTCCTACTCGTCCATCTCCAAATACTATTCGATCCGGTATCTGATCTGGAAGGACAGCATTGTGCAGGCGTACAACCTGATCAACAAAGCGCTCAAGAGCGTCCGGACAGAGACCATCGAATCCCATGAGTTCCTGGATCACGAGAACAAGGTGGCAAAGGTGACGTACTCCAACGGCGACGTCTTCTACCTGAACTACCTGACGAAAGAGTACACGCACCGGGAAGGTGACACCCTCTATGACATCGCATCCTATGGATTCATAAAGGTCAGCGCAGACGGAACGGTTCTCAAGTATGATGGGAACAAGCTTACCGTCGTAGGAGAGGAGGGATAGACATGACGAAAACCAAACAGGTGACAACGACCAAAAAGGCTTCGCCTAAACGTAAGGGAAAATCCCTTAACAAGGTGAAGGCCAGAAACGGATGGGTCTTCATTGCGCCCTTTCTGATCGGTTTCGTGCTGATCTATCTCCCGATGATCGTGGAGTCTCTCCGGTTCTCCTTTGGGGAACTCAAGTTCGAAAAGACCGGCGTCGTGCTGAAGTACGTGGGCTGGGAGAACTACAGTTGGGCACTGTTTAAGCACACGGACTTCGTGAAAACGCTGGGCGGCAGCGTCGGACAGCTGCTGTTCAACGTGCCGGCGATCGTCATCTTCGCCCTCTTCGTGGCGGTTCTGCTGAACCAGAAGATGCGCGGCCGCGCCATCTTCCGTGCCATCTTCTTCATCCCGGTCATCGTTTCCACCGGTATCATCGAGTTCATCGAAATGCAGGACCAACTTGCAGATGCCATGAGCCAGGTGGCGAGCGGCGGAAGCGGGATCGGCGCCAGTACGGGCGGGCAGGAGGCCAGTAACTCCTTCGTCAGCGTCATGGAAGTCTCAAGGTACTTCCAAGGCATGGCGGTGGGGCAAGAGCTGGTGCAGTACGTTACCGACATCGTCAACAACGTCTATGACATCGTCAACAAGTCCGGCGTACAGATGTTGATCTTCCTTGCCGGTCTGCAATCCGTCTCCCCCGCCATCTACGAATCCTGTCAGATGGACGGCGCCACTTCCTGGGAAATCTTCTGGAAGATCACCTTCCCGATGATTAGCCCGATGATCCTTGTTAACGCGGTCTATACGGTTATCGACTCCTTTACCTCGCAGGATAACAAGATGATGTCCTTGATCAACGAGGTCTACAAAGATTCCGGCGGTAATGTCCGATCGACGGCGATGGCGTGGATATACTTCCTGGTGGTCATTTTGATCCTTCTGGTCGTTGCGGCGATCATGGGTGGATATGTCTTCTACCAGAAACGTGATACGTAAAGGAGGGGCTGCAAGATGGATTCCACTACAATGAGCAAAAAAGAACTTCGTGCGCTGCGGCAGCAGCAAAAGAAGGAAGAAGCCCTCCGCCGCATCAAGACGCGGGATAAGATCCCGTTCTGGATGCTGATCCGTTACAAGTATTGCACGCTGTACTTTGCAAAGAAGCTGGGTCTGGCGATCTTCCGCCTGGTCCTGCTGGTCGGTCTTTCCTACGTCATTCTGTTCCCGTATCTGTCCAAGATCTTCAACTCTTTCATGGGCAGAGAGGATTTCGTAGACGTAACGGTTCTTCTGATCGCAAAACATCCGACGTTGGATACCTACAAGGCCATCATCGAAAGCAATCACTATTTCCGGGCGCTGCTGAACTCGACGACCATCGCGCTCATGTGCGCCACCATTCAGATGTTGATCTGTACCTTCGTCGGCTACGGCTTTGCCAAGTTCAATTTCAGGTTCAGAAAGCTGCTGTTCGTGTTGGTCATCTTCATGATGATCGTTCCTCACGAGACGCTCCAGCTCTCCCTGTTCATGAAGTTCCGATACTTCGATATCTGGGGAATCGGCGGTGCCGTCAGTAAGCTATTCGGGGGTTCATGGGAAGGGTTCAACCTATTGAACACCAACTGGCCTCTGGCGATCATGTCGCTAACCTGTCTGGGTCTAAAGAACGGGTTGTACATCTACATCATGCGCCAGTACTTCAACGGCGTTCCGGACGAGTTGGAGGAAGCGGCGTATGTGGACGGCGCGAACGTTTACAAGACGTTCATGAAGATCATTCTTCCCATGTCCACCACCATGTTGGTGACCATCTTCATGTTCGCCTTCGCTTGGCAGTGGTCGGATATGTTCTACACCGGCCTGTTCTACACCGGCAAACACGATGCGCTTCTGCCGGACATCATCAAGATTCCCACCGTGCTGGATACCCAGTATGCGGCACAATCCGCTTACGAATCCGCAATCCGCAATACCAGCGGTCTGCTGATTCTCGCCCCGCTGGTGGTGCTGTACCTGTTCGCACAGCGCACCATGATCGAAGGCGTCGAGCGTTCCGGTATCACCGGTTAAAAACCGGGTTAAAACCGGGTCAAAACCGGGGAAAACAACACCAAAGAAAAAGATGCAGTTCCGTGCGGACTGCATCTTTTTTATGCCGAAACATAACGCCGCAGGAGCGTCCCTGCGGCGTTTGTCTATGCGATTTTATGCGAAGGTGGCGACGTAGTACTTCTTTTTTCCGCGCCGCAGGACGAGGAAGGTGCCGTCGATGGCGTCTTCTTTCCCGATGGTGCGGTTGCCGTCCCGGACGGGTTCGCCGTTGAGGGAGATGGCGCCGGCGTTCAGGAATTCGTTGGCCTCCCGGTTGGAGGAGGCGATCCCACCTGCCTTGAGGATGTCCAGCAGACGGCTGCCCTCGGTCACCGTGAAGTGGGGAACGTTCTTCAGCCCGGCAAGCAGGTCATGGGGCGGTATGGAACGGATATCGCCGGAGAAGAGCTGTTCGCTGATGCGCATCGCTTCTTCGTAAGCGTCCGCGCCGTGGAGATCGGTGACGATGGCCTTCGCCAGCGCCTTCTGCGCCAACCGCAGGTGCGGCTCCGCGTTGTGCTTCTGCTCGATGTCCTCGATCTCTTCCCGGGTCAGGAAGGTCAGCAGCTTGAGGTAAGGTACCGCCATGACGTCCTCGGCGTTCAGCAGGAACTGGTAAAGCTCGTAGGGGCTGGTCTTGGTTCTGTCCAGCCAGACGGCGTTGCCCTCGGACTTGCCGAACTTATTGCCTTGGGAATCGGTGATGAGCGGCATGGTCAGGGCATAGACCGTATCGCCGGTGGTCTTGCGGATCAGCTCGATGCCGGTGGTGATGTTGCCCCACTGGTCGGAGCCTGCCACCTGCAGATCCACGCCTTTGTGTTCATGCAGGTATTTGAAATCGTACCCCTGAATGAGCATGTAGGAGAACTCCGCGTAGGAGATGCCGGTCTCCATCTGGCGCTTGACATGGTCCTTGCTGAGCATATAGCCCACGCCGATGTATTTGCCGATGTCCCGGAAGAAGTCCAGAGCGGTCATGTCCTTCATCCAATCGTAGTTATTGACGACAGGGTAGGGGAACAGCTTCTGCACCTGCGATTTCAGCGCTTCAAAGTTGCGGAACACGATCTCCTTCTGGGAAAGCTCGCGTTCCACCGTGCCGCGGGGGTCGCCGATCAGACCGGTGGCGCCGCCCACGAGGATGATGGGATGGTGCCCCGCTTCCGCCAAACGCCGGGTGATGAGGAAGGAGGAGTAATGCCCGAGATGCAGACTGTCCGCCGTGGGATCCGTACCGATGTAGAAGGTCATCCCGCCGGCGTTGAGTTTTTCGATCAGGGCGGGATCGGAAATGCTTTCGATCAGCCCTCTCCATTGCAGTTCTTCGTAGATTGTCATGATTGATACCTCATTATTTTGCCGTAAAGTCAGTTTTCGGCGTTGTTTTGTAAAAGTCAGCTCCCCGGGCGCAGGGTGAGCAGTACCAGCTCCGGCGCGTTGCCGATGCGGGGCACGCGGGTGTTATACCGCGCAAGCCCCCGGCTGCAAAGGTGATACCCCGTTCCCAACCGGCGCAAACCGCCGGCAAAAGAAGGGAAAAACCCCTGATCCGGCGCGTAAAAGCCGTTTTTCAGAAACGGGAATCGCCACTGTCCGCCATGGGCGTGCCCGGTGAGGATCAGGTCGAAGGAGAGTTCCCCTTTGTTGTAGGTTCGCTCCCGCTCCGGCCGGTGGGTGATCAGGATGGTGTAGGTTTCGGGCTGGATGGCGTTCTGCGCCGCTTTCAGTTGGGCGCGGTGGAGCTTTTCCTGTCGGAGCGGATCCTCCACGCCGCAGAGACACAGCGTCTTTCCGTGAAGGGAGATGCGCAGACAGCTCCCCGCCAGCAGGCGCGCGCCGGAAGCGGCGGCGACCCGCTTGATCCTTTGGACGGCGCCGGTCTCGATCTCGTGGTTGCCGGGGGTATAGAAGGTAGGCCATGCGGCGGCAGACAGCCGCAGGGTCTCCGCCGCCGTTTTCCACGGGACCCGCTCGTCGAAGGTATCCCCGCCGAACAGGACCAGATCCGGCGCGAAGGCGCGGATGGGAGCAAACAGCTGCTCCTGTCCTTCTCCATAGGCTTCGCCGTGCAGGTCCGAGAGGAAGGCGATGCGTACTTCGCTTTGTAGTTTGTTCCCGGCGGGCAGCGTGTAACAGGTGGTCTGCATCGCCGGCTTCGGAAAGAGCTGCACGGGCTTACTTCTTCTTGCGCTTCAGCAGCACCACGGCGACGCTGATCAGCGCGACAGCCGCGACGCCGAGAACTACGCAGAGGATGATCAAAAGGTTGGATCCGGAGTCCTTGGAGGAATCCTCGCTTGCTCCGTCCTCACTGTTTTCGTCCACGCTTTCGCCGTCGCTTTCCGCCGGATCCTCCGATGTGGGGGCGGAGGAATCGTCGCCCTCGTCCACCACGGGAGGCGTGTACGGCTCATCTTCGGGACGTTCCAGATCGCCGGACAGCTCGTCGCGGTTCACCTTGTAGGTGGCGCACATGATGCGTTCCGCGTACAGCAGATCTTCCGTCAGCCGCGCTTTCGCCTGCGCGGTGCCGAGGGAAGAAATGGCGTCTCGCAGGGCGATCAACTCTGCAGGAGCAACACGCCCGTCGCTCACTGCGGCGGAAGCGTTCTCCAGTGCGCTCCGCAGGGTCTGTGCTTCCTCCTCCGTCACGCCGCCGAGGGGCAGCAGAATGTCGTCCAGACGGCCGGTCATGTAGGAGAGAATGGCCTTGATAGAAGCGTCGCGATCCAGGAACGGCGCCAGCGCGTCGTTGCGGTAGACCGTGGACATCAGCGCCTCGCCGGCGTTATCCGCCAGATAGGTGGTCGCTTCAAAATAGCAATCGCCGAAAGCGCCCAGCTGGTTATCCTCGATGGCTTGCCGTACCATATCCCACGCGTCGAGTGCGTCGGAAAATACGCCGAGCCCCGTCACCACCGAGCAGCGGTCGCCGCCCAGAGAAACCTGTTTTTTGATGGAATCGCCGAAGCCGTCGCCGTACGCCATGGGATGCAGGATGTCCAGCCACCCGCGGCGTTCCCATTCCAGATAGTCCTGATAGTTGTTGACGCCTGCCGAATCGGGGTTCGGTACCACGTCTGCGCCCAGCACCACGTTGGGCTTCCAACGGTCGATCAGTGCGCGCACCTCCCCGACCATTTCGGTAATGCAGTCCTTGCGGTACTGCACCCAGTCCTTCCAATAGGAAGCGGAGGGGCTGTAGGTGGGGGTGACGCCGTGATGATAGGCTTCCTCGAATCCGTCGAACGCCGCCTGGGTGTAGCCGAAGTCCTGCTCGTCAGAGCGGTTGTAGTAGCGGATGTAGTCCAGCTCGAAGCCGTCGATCTCGTAATTGTGCAGGATATATTCGTAGAAGCTGAGCAGGTAGGCGCGCGCTTCCTTGTTGGCGGGGTCGATCATCATGAAGTTGTTCTCGTTCAGGGGGGAGCCGTTCTGGTCCAGAGAGAGCCATTCCCGCTTCTTCGCCGCCACGCTGCGGGCGTAAGTGGAGGTCTGGTTGCTGTACCCCACCAGATAAATGGCCATCCAGAGGTGACATTCCATGTCGTACTTGTGGCAGGCGTCCACATACGCCTGCAAAACGTCATAGTTGAAGGTGCGGTTCTGAACGAACAGGCTGTCCTTCGGCACGCTCATGATCACGCCGTTGTCGTAGTTGCCCTCGACGCAGACGGTGTTGATGCCCTGATCGTGCAGCTTCTTGATATATTCTTCCACTTCCGCTGCGCTGCGTTGGGAGGGACGGACCCACACCGCGCGGTACTGCACCGTGCGGCTTTCGGAGATCAGGGAGGTCATCTTCCGGATGTTCAGGCTGATTTCGTCGCAAGCGTCCGCAAAGGCGCGGTCGCTGCCGCCGTTGTTATGGGTCTGCACGGCGTCCGTCAGCGCGTCCTTTGCCGCCTGATAGTCGGATTCGAACTTGTCGTAATCCATGTACAGATAGTTTGCCTTTGCCTCTTCCAACTGGGGCAGGAGGTTGTTCAACGCCTGGGTCAGACCTCTTTCCAGCCCTTCCGCGTCATAATAGAAGGTAATGGTCTCCGTAGAGCGGTCGTAGTCCGCCCGCATACCGATCCGGACGTTGAGGCGCAGCCACTCGCCGCTGGTGCCGTGACCGGAGGCGACGAAGCTATTTTCCCCGCGCGGGATGTTCGTGCCGTTGCCCCCCACGGAGATGACCAGACCGTTCTCCACCGCTACTTCATAGCCGTATTCGTTGGATTTGGTGTTCGCACCGAAGGAGGGGGTGAAGATGATCATGTCGTTCTCATAACGCGTGCGGTCGAAGCCGGTGATTTTGGCTTCCACCTGATAGAACACCTCGTCCAGATTCTCGACAGGCGCATCGGAAACCGTCACCTCCAGCGAGGTGGCGTTAAAGTAGACGTAATCGCCTACATGGACGTTTTCGTTGATCCATGTCTTCATGCCTTTGCCGGCGTCGGTATCATGCCCGGAAAGGACGAAGCCGCCATCGGGAATGGAGGAATTGTTGCCGCCCACCTCGGTCACGCGGTGGTCCCGCCCGACGATCGCCTCGCTGCCCCACTCGTTGGTGTTGGTGGTGCTGCCGTAGGCGGAGGTAAAGATGATGAGCTGCCCTTCGCCGCGCGCCATGTTCATGCCGCTGGCGACGACGGAGACGGTCTTCGCGGAAGCCGTCAGGGGCAGGGCGGCAGACGCCGCGGAAAGGCAAAGGGCGAGCAGCAGAAGCATGCTCACGCAGGTGCGTATACGATGTGAGGAATGTCGTTTCATGTTCGGTTCCGTCCTTTTTCTATTAGGGTGGAAAGTTTTCTATCAGTCAGTATAACATAACCGGGTTTGCTTGTCAATCGTCCGGCGGGCTCACACATTAAAGCGGAAGAGAACAACATCGCCGTCTTGCATGACGTAATCCTTCCCTTCGGAGCGCACCAGCCCAGCATCCTTGCAGGCGGCGTAGCTGCCCTTTTCCACCAGTACGTCGCAGGGGACGACCTCCGCGCGGATGAATCCCCGTTCGAAGTCGGAATGGATCTTTCCCGCCGCTTGAGGTGCTTTGGTACCCCGTACGATGGTCCAGGCACGCACCTCCGGCTCGCCGGCGGTCAGATAGCTGATGTATCCCAGCAGCTTATAGGAAGCGCGGATCAGCTTGGAAAGCCCGCTGTCCTGCACCCCCAGATCCTCCAGATATGCCAGTTGATCCTCCTCGCTCAGTTCGGAAAGCTCCGCCTCGATCCCAGCGCAGACGGTGATGATCTCCGCCCGTTCGCCGCTGTCCCGAACGAATTGCTGAAGCGCCGCACAGTAGGGATTTTCCTCCGCGGGGCGAGAGAGGGAAGCCTCGTCCACGTTGGCGCAGTAGATGACCGGCTTTCCGGAAAGCAGAGGCAGATCGGTCAGCATGGCGCGCTCCTCGTCGGACAGCTCCACGCTGCGGGCAGCTTTTCCGTTGGAAAGTGCCGCGCCGATCCGCTCCAGAACCGCAAGCTCGATCAGGGCGCTCTTTTCCCCTTTTGCCTGCTTGCGGACCCGGTCCATGCGCCTCTCCAGCAGCTCGATGTCGGAAAGGATCAGCTCGGTATTGATGATGTCCACGTCCCGCGCGGGGTCCACGCTGTCCTCCACGTGAATGACCTCCGTGCCGCCGAAGCAGCGCACCACGTGCACGATGGCGTCCACCTCACGGATATGGGAAAGGAACTTGTTGCCCAGCCCTTCCCCCTGCGCGGCGCCTTTGACCAGCCCCGCGATGTCCACAAATTCAATGACAGCGGGGGTGTATTTTTTAGGATGGTACATCTCCGCCAGCTTGTCCAGCCGTTCGTCCGGCACGGGGACTACGCCCACATTGGGGTCGATGGTGCAGAAGGGATAGTTGGCGCTTTCCGCGCCCGCTTTGGTCAGCGCGTTGAACAGGGTACTCTTTCCCACATTGGGGAGCCCGACGATGCCGAGTTTCATGTATGTTCTCCTTGCTTTTTACTATAAAAAATGATAACGAGAATATTATAACGGAAAAACGAGATTTTTTCAATGCTTTCTGCGAAATTTTCAAATAAAGTAGATATTGATTTTTTCATGATTTCATGATATGATAAATGCGTTGCAGTTCTTGACGATTTTCCATTATATGCACGCATCCATCGAATTTTGCCGAAAGGGAGAAAAACAACATGGCAAATAAATCCACAAAGGCGATTTCTGTCCTTGTCATCTTCGCCTTTGCATTGTCGCTGATCGTCGGCTGTGCCGCTGATCCCACTGATTTCGCCACTTCCAGCGACGACGCATCGTCGGAAAACGCTGTATTGGAAGCCACTTCCTCGGACGACAGTTCGACCGTCGAAAGCTCGGCTGCATCCTCTGCCGAGGAATCCGACGAATCCGAGGAAAGCACCGAATCCTCGCTGGACAAAGATGAAAGCGAACCAGAGGAAACCTCCGAATCCGCGGATTCCGCTACTTCCCGTCCCGACGACGAGAGCGAACCTGAACCCTCCACTCCGAGTGAGCAATCCAAGCCCGAGACCTCGAAAACCGAAACCTCCTCGTCCGAGCCGTCCAAGGAAACGAGCAAGGACGACGAAACCAGCAAAGAGAATCCGAGCAATACGGGTTCCTCGCACGAACACATTTACTTTAACCACAACACAGTTCCGCCGACTGCAACCGAACGAGGAGAAATCCAAGAGGAATGCAGCATCTGTGGTAAAATTGTAACCAAGTATCTATACTCTGTCGAAGAATATGCCAAACTAATTCGTCCTTATATCTTAAAGTACGTCAATCAGTACCGCAAAGAAGCAGGTCTCCACGAAGTAAAACTCACGCAGAGAAGAACCGAATATTCCCAGTACCGCGCATGGCAGTTGACCAAGAACTTCTCACACGCAGGAATGGGAGAGGCAGCAGAAGCTACGCATTGCGGATACTATACTACAGACCAATGGTACAATGGCGAATTCTTCAAAGGCGGCTGGGAAGGGTTCACTTCTGAAATCATCACTTCAACCAATTATTGGACAAACAGCATGATTATCGGTGAATGTGAAAAAGAACTCGAAGAAACCAATCCTCGTTACGAGCAGACTATTCGCGGTTATGCCAAGCATATCGTAGATAACTTCTACAATTCAGCAGCACACCGTACCATCATGCTGTCGTCCGAAGACTACTATGTTGGAATCGGATACTACAACGGAGAGATTTGCATCAACTTCGATATCCGAAACTGTGACGAAATCAACTATTCCTACGATTGGCAAGATGAGAATGGCAAGGGTCATGTCACAAATATCCGTGACCACAAAGATGAAAACGGCAACTGGATTATCGACTGGGAAGAACAAGTCCTCTAATCCAGTACGCTACCGCACCTCACTATCAATTACCACCTGTATTCACAGGAAGTAACAGATACAAACGGCAAAAGATCCCGCCATCACGGGTGGAGTTATCCATACAAAAAACAGGGAGATGATTTTCGGATCATCTCCCTTTTGGCTGTTGTATTGGATTCCTTTGT